>DATFGA010000034.1:0-21445 GCA_035249775.1 Nocardioidaceae bacterium
GCTCATCGAGCTGAGCGAGGAGGCGCGCGCCGCGATGGCCGGCTGACCGGTCGCGCCGCTCGGTGCCGATGTCGCCTATCAGTCGAAACCGGGGCACGCAGATATTCCCACCGCGCTCTCCGCGGGGTAGGTTTCATCGCCTATGCAGTGACCAGCGTCACACCCCACCCGCTGGCGTTGCATGTGCCCACGAAGCCCCCTTCGGAAGGACATCTCTTGACCCAACATCGACTGCCGGGCATCTCCCGTGCCGGCCGGGCCGCTCTCGGCCTCGCCACTGCCGTCTCGCTGACAGCCACGGCCTTCGTTGCCCCCTCGTACGCCGCGGCACCCACCACGCCGCACATCTCCGAGATCCACTACGACAACGGAGGCACCGACACGGGTGAGGCCATCGAGATCACCTTGCCACCAGGTACGAGCTCCGCAGGACTGTCCGTCGTGCTCTACAACGGCAATGGCGGCGCGGTGTACGACACCGACGCCGTGCCGACCGCGACCGCGCCCGCGGACGCGTCGGTCGCCGTCGTCATCGCGTATCCATCCAACGGCATTCAGAACGGTTCACCCGATGGCATTGCACTGGTGGACGCGGCCGGCGCCGTCGTGGAGTTCTTGTCGTATGAGGGCACGGTGACCGCAGTCGGTGGCCCGGCAGACGGCGCGACGAGTAGCGACATCGGTGTCACCGAACCCGACGACACACCTGTAGGTCACTCCCTCCAGCGGATCGACGGCGTTTGGGCAGCTCCCGCTCCCAACACCTTCCCGGTCAGCCCCGAGGAGCCCCCGGCAGTCTGCGGTGACCCTGAGGACCCGATCGCGCTCATCTCCGATATCCAAGGCTCCGGCGCCACGTTCGACCCGACGTGTTCCGGCGTTCAGACCGTGGAGGCCGTGGTCACCGCGATCAAGCCCGCACTGAGCGGGTTCTACCTGCAGGAAGAGACTGCCGATAACGACGCCGACGAGACGACGTCCGAGGGCATCTTCGTCTTTGTTGGTGATGCCGGTATCCCGAACAGTCTCAAGGTTGGTCGGACGGTGCGAGTGGCAGGCACGGTCGGCGAGTTCGCACGCAGTGGCAGCTCGCAGACGCAGCTCGAGGACCCGACGGTGGAGATTCTCAACGGCACCTCGCTCGAGATCGAGCCGACTTCTGTGACATTCCCGGTCGCCACGACGACGACGCTCGAGCAGTACGAGGGCATGCTCGTGAAGCTTGTCGACACGTTGGTGATCAGCGAGTACTTCAACTACGACCGATTCGGTGAGGTAGTCCTGGCCAAGCCCCGCGACGGGCTGAACCGGTTGCACACCCCGACCGCGGTCGTGGAGCCGGGCCCGGCGGCGCAGGAGCTGTTCGACGCCTACGACCTCCGCGTGATCACGCTGGACGACTACAACAGCTCGCAGAACCCCGTCACCATTCCGCATCCAGGCAACGGTGAGCCGTTCAGCGCGGACAACACGTTCCGCGGTGGCGACACGGTTTCCGGCGTGGAAGGCGTCATCGACCACACGTTTGGCCTGTACCGGATCCAGCCGACGACGTACGGCGAGTACGAGGCCGTGAACCCGCGTCCGACCGAGGCTCCCGAGGTCGGTGGCAGTGTCCAGGTCGCCAGCTTCAACGTCCTGAACTACTTCCTCACCTTGGATACCGGCAACAATGCAGTCTGTGGCGCGACCCAGTCGCAGGACTGTCGAGGCGCGAACACCGCGGAGGAGCTGGAACGTCAGCGAACCAAGATCCTCGCGGCGATGGCGGAGCTGGACGCTGACGTGTTCGGGCTTATGGAGATGGAGAACACTCCGGGCGTCGAGCCGGCCGCCGACCTGGTCGCCGGTCTGAACGACATCTTCGGTGCCGGCACCTACGACTACATCGACACCGGCGTGATCGGGACCGATGCCATCCGGCTCGGCTTCATCTACAAGCCGGGCGTCCTGACCCCCATCGGCAACTTCGAGGTCCTCGACTCCAGCGACGATGCGCGGTTCATCGACACGGCGAACCGTCCGATGCTCACCCAGACGTTCGACGAGGTGGCGACCGGCGAGCGTTTCACGCTTTCGATCAACCACCTCAAGTCCAAGGGATCCGCATGCGAGGGTGACCCCGACACCGGTGATGGGGCGGGCAACTGTAATGGGACCCGCACCGCGGCGGCCGAGGCCATCGTGGACTTCCTCGCCACGGACCCGACCGGCAGCGGAGATCCTGACCACCTGGTGATCGGTGACCTCAACTCCTACGACCACGAGGACCCGATCGATGTGCTGGTCAATGCCGGCTACACCGACCTGGTGAAGAAGTACGGTGGCGAGCACGCCTACGGGTACGTCTTCGATGGCATGGTCGGCTATCTCGACCACGCTCTCTCGAACGAGACTCTCACCCCCCAGGTGACCGGGGCGGCCGAGTGGCACATCAACGCCGACGAGCCGGACATCCTCGACTACAACCTGGACTTCGGGCGGTCTGCCGCCTTCTACTCACCCGACATGTATCGGTCCTCCGACCACGACCCGGTCCTCGTCGGACTGGAGCTGGATGGGCCGGTCCAGGACACGACCGCGCCGACGTTGGAGGTCATCGCCGACAAGACGCAGGTTTGGCCGCCCAACAACAAGTGGGTCACGGTCAACACCGTCATCAATACCGAAGATGATGTAGACGAGACGGTCACGGTCACCTTGGTGGACACCACCGCGGAGGGCCGGCGTTCCAAGATTGAGACGGTGTCCGACAGCGAGTTCCGGGTGCGTGCGGCCAAGGGTGCCGTCTACACGATCACCTACGAGGCCACGGACGACTCAGGAAACACCACCACGGAGTCGGTCACGGTGGAGGTGTCCAGGCCAGCGAAGGAGCAGCGTTCTCGATGATTCGATGCGCCGAGTCTGAACGACGGCGCTGACGCACGATGGAGAGGCACGGGTTCCTGCGGGTGCTCGTGCCTCTCCTGCCTTACACGGCGAGATCCACACTGTCGGCGGGTGGAAGGCGGTAAGTAGATGCAGGACGCGGAGCTCCATGCTGAGGAGTTCATCCACCTGGTCGACCTGTCGCACGACTCCGTGCTGGTGGCGTGGGGTGCGTTCTGGTTCCGTCGCCACAGTCCTGAACAGCGGTGGGAGATCGTCGACGACCACGACCTGTTCTCGGTCGCCGGGCGGCGTACCTGCATCGGCAACAGTGCCGAGCCGTTCGGTGAGAGCCGGGTCGACGTGCTCGACCTGGACGGCAACGTGGTGGCCGAGGCCAGCACGTCGGACCGGTCGTGGGTGTGGGTGACCGGTCTGGAGTCCGACACCGACTACCGCTACCGGGTGCTGATCGACGGCCGGGAGTGGGCGAAGGGTGAGCGTTGGGACAGCGTCCCGTCGCGGCGTGGCGGCTATGACCTCGAACCGGCAGGGAACCACTACGACCTCCGGTTCCGAACCTGGCCCGGTCCCGACGTCGAAGCCGAGAGAACCCGGTTCGTGGCGATCGGCGACTACGGAGTCGGGATCCGCTCCGACAGTGAGTCGAGCCGACGCCAGCGGCGGGTGGCCGAGGCGCTGCAGCACCTCACCGAGGAAGGTGACATCCGCTTTGTCCTGTCGCTCGGGGACAACATCTACAAGGGCGAGCAGGGGCAGGTCGACGACGAGAGCGGGGGAGAGGACGACGACTGGTACTCCAGCTTCTTCCAGCCGTACCGCTACGTGATCTCCCGAATCCCGGTGTTCCCGGCGATCGGCAACCACGACACCACCGACACCGAGGGAAGCGACGACCGCGCGCAGATGGAGGACAACTTCCACGTCCATGAACGGTTCCGGAACAGCCAGGACCGGGCCTCGGTCGGGCCTGGATTGTTCTACCGGTTCGGCTACGGACGCGGCATCGAGTTCGTCTGCGTCGACACGTCGCTGGACAGCGACGATCCGGAGCACCATCGCTTCTTCCAGGTGCCGGACCACTTCGCATGGCTCCAGGACGCCTTCGCCAGCGGGGAGCCGCGGTGGCGGATCCCGTTCTCACACCACCCGATGTACTGCGCTGGACCTTCCCACGAGAACGACGCGGAGATGATCGACACGCTCTTGCCACTGTTCGAGCGAAGCGGTGTCCGGCTGATCCTCGCCGGGCACGAGCACAACTTCCAGGTCTCGGAAGTGGACGGCCGGACCTTCGTTGTCTCAGGAGCCGGCGGCAAGATCCGCGAGGAGCTGCCGGAGCGGTTCGACGAGGCAGGCACCACCGCCTGGGCCGCCCAGGCACACCTGCTGCTCGTGGAGATCGACGGCGGCGAAGCACGGCTCACGCCGATCTCGGGCATGCTCCCGAACGGAGACCCGCACCGGATGACGGCCCTGACCACGACGAACGAAATCGTGGTGCCACCGATCACCGTGCGCGCCGGCCGGTCCTGACGGTCGGCGCCGTGGCTCAGTCCTCCCAGGGCGCCTGGTCGTCCATCTTGTCGTAGTACTTGGCCAGGTGGTTCTTGACTCGCTGTATGTCGTCTTGCGGTAGGTCGATGCCGCCGCGTGACCCCTGCATCACGTTCCCCGCCGCCATGATCCCGCGCGGAACAGCCGTGAGCTTGCCGTCGACCACGTCTGCGATCAACATCTTGTAGGCGGTGAAGTTGTCCTTCTTCTCGGCGTCGTACCAAACGTGCGCATCGCGATACTTCTGGTTCGGCTCGTCCTCGGCTCCCGCCCAGGCGCGAACCCGTTTCTCCGCAGCGGCGCCGTCCCACTCCCGGTCACGGTCAGCCATCGGGAGATCCTGAAACGTCGTGACAGCCATGGTGTTGCCCTCCTCGGTCCAGTCGCCAGGTACGTCGTACCCATCGGAACGTAATCGGGAACGTGGGCTCGTGCCTTGCTGCGAATCGGCGGCGAGGACCGTACCGTGACCGCATGGACGAGCTCGTGGATCGCCTCGACGACCTGCAGCGACGCCACCGCGCCCTCGGCTTCCCGATCGGCGTTGTCTACAAGTTCTTCGACGACCAGGGCAACTACCTCGCCGCAATCATCACTTACTACACCTTCGTCGCGATCTTTCCGCTGCTGTTGATCGGGTCCTCCGTGCTCGGCTTCCTGCTGCAGGGCAACACCGACCTGCAGCAGGAGATCCTCAACTCCGCACTGGCCCAGTTCCCGATCGTCGGCACCCAGCTCGGCACCCCCGAGGGGCTCCAGGGCAGTACGTCGGCCGTCGTGGTCGGTGCACTTGCTGCGACGTACGGCATCGTCGGCCTGGGCCAGGCGGCACAGAATGCGGTCAACGTCGCCTGGGCGATTCCGCGCAACAGCCGCCTCAACCCGATCGTGAGCCGGGTGCGCAGCTTCGTGCTCTTCATCCTCGGCGGCCTGTCACTCCTCGTCTTGGCGGTGCTGTCCAGCGTGGCGAGCCACCTGGAAGTGTTCAGCTCCGAGATCGGCCTCGGTGTCCACTGGGTGTTGACCCTGGTGTCGGTCGCGGTGACCGCGCTCGTGCTCAGCGTGATGATGTCCCTCGCCACCCCGGAGCACCACCGGCTGCGGATCGTGCTGCCCGGCGGCGTCGCCGTTGCGGTGATGTGGCAGGCGCTCCAGCAGGTGGGTGGCGTCTACGTCAGCCAGGTGATCAACCGGGTGGGGGAGATGAACGGGGTTTTCGCCCTGGTGCTCGGGCTCGTCGCGCTGCTCTACATCGGCGCGGTGATGGCGATGCTCGGCATTCAGATCAACGTCGTGCTCGCCAAGGAGCTCTACCCGCGGGCGCTGATGGCTCCGTTCACCGACGACGTCGATCTGACCGAGGCCGATCGCCGGGTGTACACGGACTACGCCAAGGCGCAGCGGCACAAGGGATTCCAGCACGTCAGTGTCACCTTCCGGTCGGGGAGCGCCGACTCGGAGTAGTGAAGATGGGTCTTGCGCAGATGCGTTAGCCGCGGCTAACGTATTCCTCGTGCCGGATGTCTTCTCAGCTGCTGCGGAGCCGAACCGGCGAAGAATCCTGCAGCTGCTGACCTCCGGGCCGCAAACAGTGAACGAGCTGGCCGCTCAGTTTCCGGTGACCCGCTCTGCCGTCTCGCAGCATCTCGGCGTGCTCGCCGAGGTCGGCCTGGTGACGCATCGGAAGGAGGGTCGGCAACGCTTCTACGAGCTTCTGCCCACCGGCATGGCCAGGCTCCGAGCCGAGATAGACCGGTTCTGGACCGACGAGCTCGACCAGCTGATCACCGATGCAGCCACCGCTTCCCGTGTTCAACCCATCACAGAGGACCCCACATGACCGCCGAGAAAACCGTCCTGCTGCCCGTCTCTCCCGACCAGGCGTTCGCGCTGATCACCGAACCCGAGCGCCTGCGCCGTTGGAAGACCGTCTCGGCGCGCGTCGATCTGCGGGCCGGCGGCGAGTACCGCTTCACGATCATCCCCGGCCACGTCGCAGCGGGCACCTACCGGGAGATCGAACCGGGCCGACGCGTCGTGTTCGGCTGGGGGTGGGAGGGCTCTGAGGACCTCGCCGCCGACAGCTCCACGGTCACCGTCACTCTCGAGCCCACCGAGGCGGGCACGCTCGTCCGTCTCGTGCATGAAGGTCTGACGGCGGAGCAGGAGGTGAGCCACCTCGAGGGTTGGAACCACTTCTTCGAGCGGCTGGAACGCGCGGCGACCACCGGCGATGCCGGCCCCGACGAGTGGGCGGCGGCACCCGCGCCGCTCGACAAGCTCAGCGCTGCGGACGCCACGCTGGCCGTGTGTCAGCACGTGCTCCGTGGCCTCACGGACACCGACCTGGCGAAACCGACGCCGTGCGAGGGTCTCAACGTGGGCCAGCTGGTTGACCACCTGCTTGAGTCGCTGGTCGGGCTGGCCGCGATGGCGGGGCGCACGGTCGAGGTCGCCGACGGCGGCACAGCCGAGTCGCGCGTCGCCGACGTGGCCCAGCAGACGCTGGAGGCGTGGAACCGTCGTGGCCTCGACGGGTTCGTCAAGGCCGGCCCCAACGAGATGCCTGCCGACCTCGCCGTCAACATTCTCTCCGTCGAGTTCCTGGTCCACGGCTGGGACTTCGCCCACGCCACCGGGCAGAAATTGGTGGTCTCCGACGAGGTGGCCGGCTACGTCCTCGAGCTCGCGCACGAGTTGATCACGCCTCCGGTTCGAGAAGGCGGCTCGTTCAGGCCTGCCGTCGAGATCGGCCACGACGAGCCCCTGCTCGACCGCCTCATCGCGTACTCGGGGCGCTCCGCGTCCTGACTCACAGTTCCAACAACTCAAGGAGATGGTCCTCGTGGCCAGATACATCATGATCTACAACGGCCCGGCAACCCCGATGGACGAGTTCACCGCCGAGCAGTCCGAGCAGCAGATGCAGGCGTGGGGTGCCTGGATGGGCAAGGTCGGCGACGCGATGGTGGACATGGGCTCACCGTTCGGAGAGCGCGCTGCGGTCCGTGCCGACGGTTCCGCCGGTACGCCGAGCGCCCTCAACGGCTACTCCATCGTGGAGGCCGCCGACCTCGAGGCCGCGAAGGCTCTCTGCGAAGGCCACCCGTTCCTGTCCGACGGGCGCGACGTGTTCTCGGTGGAGATCTTCGAGCTCGTTCCCGTGGAGATGTGAGCTTGCCCATGCAGATGCCCAAACCTTCAGAAGCCGACAAGGACCGGTTCCGGGCCCTCGTTCCGGACGAGCCCGACGTCGAGGTGAAGCCGATGTTCGGCAACCTCGGTGCGTTCGTGCACGGCAACATGTTCGCCGGGCTCTTCGGGTCGTCGGTCGGGCTGAAGCTGGCAGAGGCCGACATGGCCGAGCTCCGTGCGGTCGAGGGATCCGGTCCGTTCGGTCCACCCGAGCGGCCGATGGGCGGCTACGTCGCCCTTCCGGAGACGTTCGTCGACCAGCCGGATCTCGCGGCGCCCTGGGTCGAGCGCGCGCTCGGCTACGTGTCCACGCTGCCGCCGAAGGCGAAGAAGGCCAAGAAGGGCTGACGGATCCGGCACGATGGGGCCATGCCGATCCTCGTCCCGCCCGAGCCGACCTTCGTCACGTCCAGTGAGCAGAAGGTCTGGGAGGCCCTGCGCGACCAGCTCGGGGACGGCGACGTACTCATCACCGGCCTCCGGATCAGTGACCGCGACAAGGACCACGAGGTCGACGTCGCCGTGGCGTTCGAGGGCGGTGGAGTCGTGGTCGTCGAGGTGAAGGGCAGCAGGGTCTGGTGCGACGAGGAAGGCTGGTGGATCGATCGTCGCGGGAAGGCTGAGCCGATCGATCCGGTTAGTCAGGCGCGGAAGTCGCTGTACGCATTCAGGAGCTGGGTCACCAACACGCCGCAGTGGGGCAGTCGCACGCCGGTCCGCTGGGGCCACGCGGTGGTCCTGCCCTACACGCCGGTCTCGGACGACTTCGCCCTCGTCGACGCGCGCCGGTGGCAGGTAGCAGGCAGCCAGGACGTGCCCCGGCTGGGCGAGTTCCTCCGCTCGATCGTCCTCGAGCAGGTCAGCGGCAAGCGGCTGCTCGACGCCGACGACATCGATGCGATGCTCGATTCGCTGTCCGGTCGGGGGCTCCCGCAGCGGGACCTGATCGGACAGTCCGAGGAACGCGGCGACGAGGTGGAGCGGCTCAGCGCCGAGCAGGCGGTGATCCTCGACGCCGCCCGCCTGCTGAACCGGGTCGAGGTCCGTGGTGGTGCCGGCAGCGGCAAGACCTGGCTCGCCGTCGAGCAGGCGCGCCGGCTCAGCCGGGAGGGTCAACGGGTCGCGCTCACCTGCTACTCGCGTGGCCTCGCGGCGTGGCTGCAGCGGCGCGTGGCGTCGTTCCCGCGCAAGGAGCAGCCGGCGTACGTCGGCACGTTCCACAACCTCGGGGTCGAGTGGGGTGCACCGACCGGCAGCGACGACGACAGCAACTTCTGGGAGGTCGAGCTGCCCCGGCTGATGGTGGACCTCGGCGCCGCGCAACCGGCCGGAAAGCTCTACGACGCCATCGTCATCGACGAGGCGCAGGACTTCGCCGATCTGTGGTGGCCGGCCGCGCTGGCGGCGTTGAGGGACGAGGACACCGGCGGGCTCTACGTGTTCTCCGACGAGGGACAACGAGTGTTCTCGCGGTTCGGGGGCCCGCCGGCCGGGCTGGTGCCGCTGGTGCTGGACCACAACCTGCGCAACACCCGCCAGATCGCCCAGAGCTTCTCCAGCCTCACCCCGATCAGGATGCGCCTCGGCGACGTGGAAGGCCCCGACGTTCGTTTCGTTCCGTGCACCTGGGACACCGCCCTGGAGCAGGCGGACGATGCGGTCGACGTACTGCTCGAGGAAGGATGGCGTCCGCAGGACCTGGCGCTGCTGACGACCGGTAGCCGTCATCCCGAGCAGGTGCAGCGGCAGGAGACAGGTCAGGACCGGTACTGGGCCAGCTTCTGGGACGAGGAGCAGGTGTTCTACGGCCACGTGCTGGGCTTCAAGGGACTCGAGCGCAGCGCCGTCGTGCTGTGCATCAACGAGCGGGCGTCGGTGGAGCGGTCCCGGGAGCGGCTGTACGTCGGTCTGTCCCGCGCCCGTGACCAGCTGGTCGTCTGCGGTGACCCAGACTTCATCGCCGAGGTCGGCGGCGATGCTGTGCTCCGGCGCCTGCAAGGCGCCTGACTGTCGGTGCTCACCCCTAACGTCGAAGACGCCGCAATGATGCAGCGATCCGCCGAGGGGGAGAGATGTCCGTAGCACTCGAAGCACCCGCCGTGCCGGCCGAGACGATGGGTCTCGTCCGGACCGCCGACGGCACCCGTCTTCACATCGCGCCGTGCCCGCACATCCTGGGTGCCGCTGTGTCGGATGCGACAGCGGCGGACCTGCTCGCGCTGCCGCTGTGCTCGTGGTGCGAAGCAGAGGTCGACGGCGCCGGCCGCACCTACTTCGACTCCCTCGACGACGCGATGCGGTTCTTCGGCGCCCACGTCGGATCGAAGGCGCTCGTCCGCGACGCCTTGCGGTTCGTGACGCATGACCGGATCTGGGTGCCGAACAGCAGGTCCTACATCGCACTCGGACTCGAGGGCGCGACCGTTGCGTGGGTCGGCAAGACCTACGTGGTCCCGTTACGCGGCTGGGTCGTCGAGCTGCCCGGCTACGCGCCGCACCGTCGCGATGGCAGCACCCGTGGCGAGCGGTTCGGGGACCCGTGTCCGACGCACTTCATCGCACGCTCCCTGACCGGTGAATGCGATCTGTGCGAGTGAGCGCACGCGACCTCAGCGACCGGGGTTCTCCAGCAGAGCGATGACGGTGTCCAGCTTCTGGTCGATGGTGACGATCTTCTGGTCGACGGTGCCGACTTTCTGGTCGACGGTGCCAATCTTCTTGTCGAGGGTGTCGACCTTCTGGTCGAGGGAGCCGACCGCCTGGTCGAGGGCACCGAGCTTCCCGTCGACGATGTCGAAGCGACGGTCGTGCTCGTCGAAGCGGCGGTCGTGCGCTTCCAACCTATGGTCGATGTCGGTGAAGCGGTTCCCGTGTCGCTGCTGAGTGGCCTGGATCGAGCCGAGAAGGTCGTAGATCGACTGGACGTCGTTGTCGAGCTGGCGCACCTTGCGCTCCATGTCGGCCGGCCCCATGGTCATGGCCGCAAGCCTACGTGTGGGCTACGCATCAGGCCACCGACCGACCCAGGCCAAGGTCGTCGGGTGAGAACACCCGGACCAGCGCATCGTTGGCGAAGTGAACCGGCCGGGTGGCCACCCCGGCTTGCTGCGCAGCCCGGTTGATCGCACGTGCCCAGGTGACGTCGGCGTCGCCAAGGTCCTGGTTTCCCGGACGTGCGTAGAGCAGTGCCACACTGGGCTCTCCCGGCATCTCGGCCATCACCTGCCGGCAACCGCCCAGCAGATTGGCGAGCGCCTCATCGTTCGGCTCCCGCGGAAGCTCGGCGAAGTTGAAGAGCGCTCCGGTCGGGCGGTCGTCGCCCTCGATCACGAGCGCCCAAAGCTGCGGCTCGTCGAAGCCCCAAGGGCCTTTGACCATGCGCCAGAACCGCTCGAGGTCGGCCTGGGTGTGGATGGCCGGGATGTCCTCCGGCCGCTGCATCGGGGGAATGTCGTTGTGAGTCATGCATCCAGACTGTGGCAAAAAACGGCCCGAAAACCGTTGTCCACAGGGCAGTTCGGCGTTTTGTCGCGGGCGCCCGCCTACCGCGTCGGCTGGTCCTTCGTCCGATGCAGCAGCCAGTCCGTGCCGGTACGGATGAGCGCGTACCGCACGGAGTCCGTGCGGCCGTGCAAGGTGAACAGCATCCGCCGGTCGGTCCGGCCATGGTCCTCCCACCAGCCGATGTCGGCGATGTCCTTGTCCGCGTCCTCGTAAGTCAGGTGGTCGAGGTCGTGGTCGGGCACCTGGATCGCGAGCCGGTCCTGGCGGCTGTCCGGTGGCAGACCGCGCGGCACCGCCCAGGAACGAAGGACACCGTCCTCCTCGAGCCGGAGGTCGAAGTGTGGACGCGGCCGTCGGTGATCATGCAGGACGAAGGACGGCTTCGTGCCCCGGTCGTCGTCGCTGCGTCCTCCCACACGGTCGAGGATGACATGCGGACGCCGAGGGCGTCGGCCGCATAGCATGCTCGGCGTGAAGCCGTTCCTGCTGCTGGCGTCGCGCGCCGAGGATGAGGCGGCCGACGATGAGTACGCCGCGTTCCTCCGGGTGACTGGTCTCGCTCCCGAACAGCTTCATCGGGTCCGGATGGAGGCCCGCCCACTCCCACCGATCGACCTCGACGGCTACGCCGGCGTGTTCGTCGGCGGTGGCCCGTTCGACTCCAGCGATCCGGAGGAGCGCAAGTCGTCGACCCAGCGCCGGGTCGAGGCCGAGCTCCGGCCCCTGCTGAACGAGATCGTCGCGCGGGACTTCCCGTTCCTCGGTGCCTGCTACGGCATCGGGACCCTGGGCGTGCACCAGGGCGGGGTCATCGACCGGACCTACGCCGAGCCGATCGGCGCCGTGCCCGTCTCGCTCACCGCGGCCGGGCTCGCCGATCCGGTCCTGGTCGGAATGCCCGACCAGTTCGATGCCTTCGTCGGCCACAAGGAGGCCTGCCGCGTGCTGCCGCCGAGCGCGGTGCTGCTCGCCGGCTCGCCGGCCTGCCCGGTGCAGATGTTCCGGATCAAGACCAACCTGTACGCCACCCAGTTCCATCCGGAGCTCGACGTGGCCGGCATCGTCACCCGGGTGCGGATCTACCAGAACGCCGGCTACTTCCCGCCCGCCGAGCTGGGCAACCTCGTCGACCGGCTCCAGACGGCGGTGGTCACCGAGCCACCGAGGATCCTCGCGAACTTCGTCGCCCGCTACGGCTGAACGCGCCGTCATCACCGAACCGAGACGAATGCGTTATCAAGGATTGCGCCTACTTCACCGCATCGAACTGGCACGATGACTTTCTAGTCGTCAGTAGTCACCCGGAGGTGCCCATGAACGCGAAACTCGGCCGAGGTCGGCGTACGGCTGCCTCGAACGGACCGACCAGGCGTTGGGGCGTCCTCGCAGCCGGGGCGACCCTGCTGCTGGTCGCCGCCTGCGGGGGTACGACGGGCGAGGAGACCGACTCGGGAACCGCAGCAGGCTCAGGCGACAGCGACGCGCCCCTGATCTACGGGGTCTTCGCCACGCCGCTGGAGGAGCCTTGGGACGGCGCGATCCACGCCGCCCTCACGCAGGCCGCCGCCGACGGCGAGATCCAGTACAAGCACGTCGACAACCTGAGCACCTCCGACGCCATGGAACGTTCCCTGCGTGACATCGCGATGAACGAGGAGCCGGACGCGATCATCGGCGACGCGTTCGCCGCCGAGGAGGCGGTCCGCACGGTCGCCGCCGAGTTCCCCGACATCCCGTTCGCGTTCGGGTCCGGCGAGGAGCCGGTCGAGCCGAACATGAGCGTGTTCGACAACTGGCTGCAGGACCCCGGCTACCTCGCCGGGATGCTCGCCGGTGGCCTCACCGAGAGCAACACCATCGGGGTCGTCGGGGCGATGCCGATCCCGGAGGTCAACCGGATCGTGAACGCGTTCGTGCTCGGCGTGAAGGAGACCAACCCCGAGGCCACCGTGAAGGTGTCGTTCATCAACAGCTTCTTCGACCCGGCCGCCGCCAAGCAGGCAGCCAAGGCTCACATCGCCGCGGGCGCCGACGTGCTCTTCGCCGAGCGGGACGGGGTGATCGCCGCAGCGGAGGAGGCCGACATCCCGGCGATCGGGATGATGGTCGACCAGAAGGAGGAGGCGCCGAACCACGTGGTCACCTCGCTGGTCTGGCACATGCGACCGACCGTGGACGCGGTGGTCAAGCAGGCGACAGGCGAGCCGGTGGCGGTCGACCTCGGCGAGTACTCCTTCATGAAGGTCGGCGGCAGCGAGCTCGCGCCGATCAACACCGACATCGTCGGTGGCGTGCCCGAGGACCTGGTGGCCAAGGTCGAGGAGAAGAAGGCCGCGATCATGGACGGCAGCTTCGTGACTCCGGTCGACGAGTCCGCACCGGCCAGCTCCATCGACGTCTCGAAGAAGTGACGGCCCGGCCGCTCCTGGAGCTGGTCGGCGTCACCAAGCGGTTCGGTGACCTGGTCGCCAACGACGACATCAGGTTGTCCGTCGCGCCCGGTGAGGTCGTGGCCATGCTGGGGGAGAACGGCGCCGGCAAGTCCACGCTGATGAAGATCGTCTACGGCCTGGTGCGCGCCGACGAAGGCTCGATCTTCATGGACGGGGAACTCCTCGACATCGGTTCGCCTCGCGACGCGATGAGCGCGGGCATCGGCATGGTGACCCAGGAGTTCTCCCTGGTCGAGACGATGACGGTCACCGAGAATGTCGCCCTCTCCGGTGTGGGCCTGGGCCGGGTGGATGCCGCCGAGGCGCGGCGCCGGGTGCTCGCGACGATGGAGCGCGTCGGCGTGAGCATCGAGCCGGACCGACTGGTCTCCTCGCTGTCCATCGGCGAACGGCAGCGGGTGGAGATCGTCAAGGCCCTGTTCCACGACTGCCGGGTCCTCATCCTCGACGAGCCGACTGCGGTGCTCACGCCCCAGGACGTGCGTGCGCTGTTCGGCACGATCGAGCGGCTCAGCGGCACTGGCCTCGGCGTGCTCTTCGTGTCCCACAAGCTGCGCGAGGTCGCCGAGATCTCCGACCGCGTCGTCGTACTCCGCCGGGGGCGGCTGGTCGGCGACCGGGTCACCGGCGAGGTGGACGACGCCGAGCTCGCCGGACTGATGATGGGCGTCGCCGGTACGACGGACGCGGCCGTCGGCCTGCCCATGGAGGATCCTGGGCGCCCGGCCGGCCCCGCCGCAACGACCCTGAGACCTCCGGTCCTCTCGGTCAACGACCTCTCGCTGACCCGCGACGGACGAAGGGTGCTGGACGGGATCACCCTCTCCGTGGGAGCCGGGGAGATCTTCGGCATCGCCGGCATCTCCGGGAACGGGCAGACCGACCTGGTCAACGTGCTCAGCGGCCTGGCCGAGCCGTCATCCGGTTCGATCGAGGTCGTCGGCGTCGACGTGACCCGCGCGGACACCGCGAGTCGGCTGGCTGCCGGACTGGGGCGGCTCACCGAGGACCGCCGCGGGAGCGTGGTCCCGCAGATGAGCGTCGAGTACAACCTGGTCCTCGAGGACCTGCCGAGCTACACGCGCCGCGGCATGCTCGACCGGGCAGCGATCCGCTCGCACGCCGAGACCCTGATCGAGCGGTTCGACATCCGCGCCAGCCCCGGTGACCCGGTGGTCACGCTGTCCGGCGGCAACATGCAGAAGGTGCTGCTCGCCCGGGCACTGGCACGGCAACCCCGCATCCTGGTCGTGGCGCAGCCGACCCGCGGCCTGGACATCGGCGCCTACCGGTACGTGCACAGCCAGCTCCGCGAGCTCCGCGAGAACGGTGCCGGAGTGCTGCTGATCTCCGAGGACCTCGACGAGCTGCATGCGCTCTGTGACCGGATCGCGGTGCTGTTCCGCGGTGAGATCCTGGGCGAGCTCCCCGCCGGTGAGGCCAGCAGTGAGCGGCTCGGCATCATGATGACCGGGGGAGCGGTGGCATGAAGCTCGTGCTGCGCGGTCACGAGCCGCGCTGGCTGGCGCCGGTGGCCGTGCTGGGCGCCGTGCTCGTCACCATCGCCCTGACCGCGATCCCGATCCGGCTGGCCGGCGCGAACCCACCGGCCGCGTTCGAGCGCTACCTGGTCACGCCGCTGAGCTCGGTCTCCGGGCTCTACGAGGTGCTGCTGACCGCGACCCCGCTGCTGTTCACCGGCATCGCCGTCGCGATCGCGTTCCGGGCCGGCTACTGGAACATCGGCGCCGAGGGCCAGTTCCTGCTCGGCGCGATCGGGACCACCGCCGTCGGGCTCGGCCTGCCGGACCTCCCCGCGCCGGTCGCGCTGCCGCTCGGCTTCATCGCCGGAGCCGTCGGCGGCCTGGTGTGGGCCACGCTGCCCGCCTGGCTGAAACGCCGGGCCGGCATCGACGAGGTGGTCACCACGCTCCTGCTGAACCCGGTGGCGCTGCTGGTGGTCCAGGGCCTGCTCAACGGCCCGTGGCGCAACTCGACCAGCGGGTTCACCGACTCCGACCGGCTCGGCGCCGGCTACGACCTGCCGGCCCTGATCCCCGACAGTCGGGTGCACTGGGGCTTCGGCGTCGCCGTGCTCGTCGTCGTGGTCACCGGCATCGTCCTGGCCCGGACCGCGACCGGAGTGCGGATCAAAGCCGCCGGCCACGCGCCCAAGGCCGCGGCATTCAGCGGGATCGCCGTCGCCCGGCTGCAGTGGCGCTGCGCCCTGGTCTCCGGTGCGATCGCCGGCCTCGGAGGCGCTTCCCAGGTGATGGGTGTCCAGCACCAGCTGACGTCGGGGATCAGCAACAGCTACGGGTACACCGGGGTCATCGTGGCCACCCTGGGCGGGCTGAGCGCCCTCGGTGTCTTCCTCGTCGCGGGCCTGCTCGGAGACATCTCCGTCGGTGCGCAGAACGTGTCGCTCGTGCTCCAGGTGCCGACCCAGCTCGGCGGTATCTTCGGCGCGCTGCTGATGCTGGCCGTGCTCTCGGCGATGAGCTGGCGCCGGTACCGGCTGCAATGGCGAAGACGGCCCGCGGGGAGCACGCCATGAGCATCAACGTGCTCGCGCTGATCGGCGCCATGCTCACCATCGCCACCCCGCTGGTCTGGGCAGGCATCGGCGAGGTCATCGTCGAGCGCACCGGCGTCCTCAACCTCGGCATCGAGGGCACGATGTATCTCGGCGCCTTCGTCGGCTTCCTGACCGCGGCGGGGACCGGGTCCCCGTGGCTCGGGCTGTTGGCCGCGATCGTGTCCGGTGTCGTCGCCGGTGCGCTGATGGGGCTGTTCGCGGTGACCCTCGGCCTGAACCAGCACGTGTCCGGCCTGGGCCTGACGCTGCTGCTGATCGCCGCGTGCGACTTCACGTTCCGGCTCCTGTACGCCGGTGAACGCCCCAGCCTGGACAACAGGTTCCGGGCGTTCTTCCCCGACGTCGAGGTGCTCAACCAGCACTGGTTGACCTACGTCGGTTTCCTGGTGCTGGCTCCGGGCGCCTGGTGGATCCTGCGGTCCACCGGGATGGGCTACCGGCTGCATGCCGTGGGCGAGAACTTCGAGGCCGCCGACGTCGCCGGGATCTCGGTCTCGGTGACCCGCTACGTCGCGCTGATGGTCGGCGGGGCGCTGATGGCGATCGGCGGTGCGTTCCTGACGCTGGCGGTCCTGGGCAGCTTCACCCTCGACATCATCAGCGGCCGCGGCTGGGTCTGCATCGCCCTGGTCATCTTCGCCCGGTGGCGTGTCTGGCCGGTCGTGTTCGGGGCGCTGATCTTCGCCGGCACCGACGCGTTGCAGCTGCAGCTGGCGATCACCTCGGCCTTCAGTGCCGTGCCCGGTGAGCTGATGCTCGCGCTGCCGTACCTCGCGGTGATCGCCGCCCTCGCCATCTGGGGGCGCACCGTGCGCTACCCCGGCTCCTACCTCAAGGCCTACCGCCGCGGCTGAGCCCGACCGAACGGAGAGAGAACATGACCGACGAAGAGATGCTCGCGCACGCGATCGCCGAGGCCAGGCAGGGCCTGTCCGAGGGAGGCGTCCCGATCGGCGCCGCACTGGTGCACCAGGGGAGGGTGCTCGGGACCGGCCACAACCGCCGGGTCCAGCTGAACAGCGCGATCCGGCACGGGGAGACCGACTGCCTGGAGAACATCGGTCGCCTCCCGGCGAAGGTGTACGCCGAGTCGACGATGGTGACCACGTTGTCGCCGTGCGACATGTGCACCGGCGCGATCCTGATGTACGGCATCCCCCGAGTGGTGATCGGGGAGAACAAAAACTTCTATGGTGGCGAGGACCTGCTCCGGTCACGTGGCGTCGAGGTGGTCGTGCTCGACAACGCCGAGTGCATCGACATGATGGAGAGGTTCATCGCCGAGCAGCCGAGCCTGTGGAACGAGGACATCGGCGAACAGGACTAGAAGGCGGCCCGCCACGCGTCGGCGACCTGCCGGTAGCTGTCGATGCGGCGCGCCCGGTCCAGGCTCGGCGTGACCAGCACCAGCTCGTCGACCTGCGCCCGCTCCTTCATCTCGCCGAGACGCTCGACCACCTGCTTCGCCTCGCCGGTGACCATCCGCGGGTCGCGGTCCTGTCGGCGGCTGCGGAAGGCGTCCGAACGCGCGAACTCGGTGACCTCCTCGGGACGCAGCGGCTCGCGCTTGTTGCGGGCCAGGTTCTGCATCGTCAGCGCCCAGGCGGCCTCGAACTCGAGCACCGCCTCGTCGTCGTCGCTGGCGAAGGTAAGCACCGACATCGCCGAGTACGGCGCGTCACCGTCGACGCGGGGTCGGAACTCCCGCCGGTAGTCCTGGAGCACGTCGAAGGCGATCTCCGGGCTCTGGTGGTGTGCGAAGACCGCGCTCATCCCGTTGACCGCGGCGAACCGGGGACCGTAGGGGCTCGAACCAAGCAGGAAGACCTGCGGCTGGTCGTCGACCACCGGCGCGGCGACCAGCTGCCGGTAGGGGTGGTCGTCGGGGAAGCCCTCACCGTCGCCGAGGAACGCGAGCAGCTCCGCGACCTGACCCGGGAACTCCGCCGCGACGTTGCCCGCCTCGCCCCGGCGCAGCACGTGCGCGGTGAGCGGGTCCGTGCCGGGGGCGCGACCGAGGCCGAGGTCGATCCGGCCCGGGTACATCGCCAACAACGTGCGGAACATCTCCGCGACCTTGAACGGCGCGTGGTTGGGCAGCATGATCCCGGCCGCACCGACCCGGATCCGCTCGGTCTTCGCGCCGAGGTGGGCGATCAGGATCTCCGGCGCGCTGCACGCCAGGCTGCGCATGTTGTGGTGCTCGGAGACCCAGTAGCGGCGGTAGTCGGCCTGCTCCACCGCCCGGGCGATCTCGACGGCCCCGGCGATCGAGGCGGTGGCGGGCTCGCCGTGCTCGATGCCGACGAAGTCGAGCACGGACAGGGGGAGGGACGGTTCAGCGAGGTGTGGGTTCTCCATGGTGCATTCCAGCATCACAGACGCAGTTGCTATTCCCAACCAGTCGGTTCAGTCCGCCACGGGCAGCAGCTCGGGGCGTTTGCACTCCGTCCCGGACGAGGACGCGTGGCCGCGGAGGTGTCCCCACGCCCAGGGCAGCAGGTGGCCGGCGATCCACAGTGCCTCCCCGGCGAGCATCCGGGCCGTGCCCAGCGCCGCACTCTCCGGCGGCTCGCTGCGCCAGTCCTCTGCCTCGAGACCCATCGCCTCGGCCAGGGCGGCGGCGATCCGGCGGTGACCTTCGCTGTTCGCGTGCAGCCGGTCGTCGTGCCAGAGCGCCGGATGGCTCGCGACGGGCTCGGCGGCCAGGTCCACGACGGTCGTGCCGTACGTCGCACCGGCCTCCCGAATCACGTCGTTGAGGAACTCGATCCGCGACCGGAGGGCGAAGGCCAGCGGCGCCACCCGGGTCATGTCCGGCATCGTGAACGTCAGCACCCGAGCGCTCGCCTGGTCGAGCTGGCGGTACATCGAGAGCAGGTTGCCACGCAGGCCTTCCCGGTCCAGCCGCGGCCGGAGCAGGTCGTTCACGCCGGCGACCAGCAGCGCGATGTCGGGTCGCAGGGCCAGTGCAGGTGCGAGCTGGGTCTGCCGGACCTGGGTCGTGGTCTGTCCGCGCACGGCCAGGTTCGCGTAGGTCAGGCCGGGGTGCTCGCGGGCAAGCTGGCTCGCGAAACGATCCGCCCATCCGACGTACCTTCCACCCGGCCCCGGGTCCTCGAGTCCCTCGACCGTGCTGTCTCCGAGGGCGACCAGGCGAATCGTCATGGTTTTGATTCTCGCCGATGTGCCCGCAGAATGGCCGCCATGTCGGACCCATTCGAGGACGAGCCGACGCGGAGGCCCACGTGGGTCCGCGTGGTGGCTGCCATCGCGTTGCTCAGCATGCTGATCTTCGTGATCGCCCAGGTGCTGTGACGAGGCCACTTCGTTCGACCGGCGTCCCCGGAAAGTGGTCAAGAACGACACGTTCCGGGCACGCCAAACCGGCCGCTTTCACCAGTTCGTTGTCGAGGTCAGCGCACGGTGAGCACGCTGCTCGTCGTCATCCCGTTCACCCGGATCGCCAGCGTGGTCTCGCCGGCGCGGAGTCCGGTTAGCTGCCCGGTCCTCGGGTTGTACGCGGCGACAGCGCTGCGCGGTGCGTTCCGCGGCGGCCCGACATGGAGGGTCCGCGACGACAGCCACTGCGCCGCCATCGGATAGTCGAGGGTCATCCGGTGCCCGGCCTGGGTCACGGTGACCGCGACCTCGGCGGAACGGCCCGCGTCCAGCGTGCCGGGCGCGTCGATCCGGAGTGCGTTCACCGTGGGCCGGAACTCGGCGCCCAGCCAGGACGGGTCGGCGGGGTCGACCCGCAGGAGGCTCCATCCGGCGAACGAACCGCTGCCGCTGCGTGCCGGGTCGTTGACCGGTCCGGCCAGCAGCAGGGGTACGTCGTCGTGGCGGGTCAGGCCGAAGCGGCGGGCGTGCGAGCCGACGTACGCGACGTTCTTGCCGCTGCGAGCCCGGAAGTCGGCCAGCAGGCCCTCCACCAGCTCGCCTTCGCGCGGGTCGGCGACCTCGGCGCTGCCGCCGGTGTTCGGGTCGCTGGTCGGGTGGTGCGCGACCACCACCACCGAGTGCACGGACTGGTCCTGCTGCGCCGAGGTCAACGCCGAGCGCAGCCGCACTAGCTGCGGGAAGCCTCCGAGCCGGAAGCTGCCCGGCGCCGAGTTGAGCAGGACGAACCGGGTGCCCTCGCGCTCGAAGGTCTGCACCGGCTGGCCGAACTCGGCCCGGAAGTTCGTCAGGTCGCCGGACTCGCCGATCTCCTGGTCGCCGGGAACGTAGCGCCACTCGACCTTGCCGGCCAGCTCCTCCTGGATCAGCCGGCGGGCCAGGTTGAGGTCGGCCCTCGTGCCCCGGGCGACCAGGTCACCGTTGATCAGCACCAGGTCCGGGTCGGCGGCGACGATCTCGCGCATCGCCCGGCGGGTGCGTTTCACAGCCCCGCCGTTCGGCGCGGCCGCCCGGACTCCGGCGTCGCTGAGAACCGCCACCCGCAGACCGCCGTCGGCGACGGGCGCCAGGTCGGCGACCATCGGGTCCCGAAGCGGCGGGGTGTCCGGCACCGGGGCGGTACGCTCGGACCAGACCGTGAGGTCGTCGAAGCCGAGCGTCCCGGAGTACTTCCGTGACCGCTTGGTCTCCACGGCGTAGACCCGGAGGAACTCGAGCGGCTGGGTGAGTCCGGCGGGCAGCGCCGTGGACACGAACCGCCAGCCACGCCAGGTCACCCGGCGGCTCAGGTTCAGGGTGGCGCGTGCGCCGCTCTGGTCCCGGGCGACCAGCCGCAGCCAGGCGCCCTTGCCGTCGCCGCGCACCCACAGGCCGATCCGTCGGGCGTCGGTGGGGAGGGCGCGTGCCGGGGTCGCGGTCAGGTACGCCGCCCGCGTCCGTCGGGCGCCGACCAGCGAGTAACGCATCGCGATCGCCTCGCCGGCACGGCCCCGCCGGTTCTTGGTCAAGCTCAGTCGCGCGGACGCCCTCGCCGGAAACGCCGTCGCCTTCCATCCGCGCAGCGAGCCCATCCGGTCCACCACGCGCCGAGCCAGTCCCACGGTGACACCGATGTAGGTGGACCGGCCGCCGGCGGAGACCTGGATCACGTCGGAGGTCGAGCGGCGAAGTGACGTCACCGTGAAGCCCTGGCCGGTACGTCGAACGCGCAGCTTGTCGTGGTCGTAGGACAGGCGCACGTCCCGGGGATCGACCCAGGTGCCGAAGCCACGGGCGTCGTACCCGCGCACGTCGAAGGACTGGCTCGCGGAGCGACCGGCGAGCGCCATCGAGGACACGCCGG
>DATFGA010000035.1:0-13801 GCA_035249775.1 Nocardioidaceae bacterium
TCCGCGCGCCACCGCCAGCCGGGCGAGCAGGCCACGTCGGTCGTTCGGATCGTGCTGCTGCGGGACGGACTGAGCACCTGACAGCGCCGCGGCGACCAGGCCCCGCAGCCGGTGCGGCTCGCAGGACGTCGCCGTGGCCGCTCGCGCCGCGGACCGGAGCTGCGCCTGGATCTCGACCTCTCCGACGACGCGGCTGTCGAGGCCGGCGGCAACCCGGCACAGATGGAAGACCACGTCGTCGCCGGCCCGGACGCTGGCGATCTTCTCCAGGTCCGCCGATGAACACGGCCCGAGGAGCAGGCGGAGGAGGTGCTCGGCGACCTCGCGGGTGCACGGCTCGGAGACGTCGGCCGTGTCCTCCAGCACCACGTAGAGCTCCGTGCGGCTGCAGGTGGAGAGCACCAGTGCCTCCGAGCAGCCCAGGCGCAGCGCATCGTCCTGGAGCGCTTCTCTCGCTCCGGCCTTCACCGCGGCACGCTCGAGCCGCGCGAGATCGGCGAGTCGGTGGGATATCCCGACCATGAGGAATGTGCTCACGGCGTGCCCCTCGCGTCGTCCTGTCCGGTCCGTCCGTCCTAGGACCAGTCAGACGAGCATGCCCGCCGGGTGTGAAATCAACGCAAAAGCGCAGGTCGGCGGCGTTTGCCGGCAGGCGGCGGGGGGTCAGTCCAGGTAGTCGCGCAGCACCTGGGAGCGCGAGGGGTGCCGCAGCTTCGACATCGTCTTCGACTCGATCTGCCGGATCCGCTCGCGGGTCACGCCGTAGACCTTGCCGATCTCGTCGAGGGTCTTCGGCTGGCCGTCGGTGAGACCGAACCGCATCGAGACCACGCCCGCCTCCCGCTCGGACAGCGTGTCGAGTACGGCGTGCAGCTGTTCCTGCAGCAGCGTGAACGACACCGCGTCCGCGGGGACGATCGCCTCGGAGTCCTCGATCAGGTCGCCGAACTCGGAGTCGCCGTCCTCACCGAGCGGGGTGTGCAGGGAGATCGGCTCCCGGCCGTACTTCTGCACCTCGATGACCTTCTCCGGGGTCATGTCGAGCTCCTTGGCGAGCTCCTCCGGGGTGGGTTCGCGGCCGAGGTCCTGCAGCATCTGCCGCTGGACGCGGGCGAGCTTGTTGATCACCTCGACCATGTGCACCGGAATCCGGATGGTCCGGGCCTGGTCGGCCATCGCGCGGGTGATCGCCTGCCGGATCCACCAGGTGGCGTAGGTGGAGAACTTGTAGCCCTTGGTGTAGTCGAACTTCTCGACCGCACGGATCAGGCCCAGGTTGCCCTCCTGGATCAGGTCCAGGAACAGCATGCCGCGGCCGGTGTAGCGCTTGGCCAGGGAGACGACGAGCCGCAGGTTCGCCTCGAGCAGGTGGTTCTTCGCGCGGCGGCCGTCCTCCGAGATCCACTCCAGCTCGTCCTGGATCTTGGCCGACAGCTTGCCGCCCTTGGCGAGCTTCTCCTCCGAGAACAGGCCGGCCTCGATCCGTTTGGCGAGCTCGACCTCCATCTCGGCGTTGAGCAGGGGGACCTTGCCGATCTGCTTCAGGTAGTCCTTGACCGGGTCGGCGGTCGCACCCGCGACCATCACCTGCTGCTCGGGCTCGTCGGTGTCGTCGGCCGCGGAGATGACGAAGCCCTTGTTCTCGTCCTCCTTGAGCGTCGGGTCCTCGGCGAGGTCCTTCTCGAACTGCTCGTCGGGCAGGTCGGGCAGGATCTTCTTGCCGTCCGGACCGATCACGGGGGCCGGCGCTGCGCCGTTGGCGCCCGCTTCGGAGGCCTCGGCGGACTTGGCGGCGGCCTTCTTGGTGCCGGCCTTCTTCGCCGCGGCCTTCGTCGGCTTCTCGGCGCCCTTGGTCGGCTTCGTCTCGGCAGCGTCCTCGGCTTCGGCCGGCGCGTTCTTGGCCGGGGCCTTCTTCGCCGCGGCCTTCTTGGTGCTGGCCTTCACCGTCGTGCGGCTGCCGGCGGCGGCGACCACCTTCTTGCGGGTAGCTGAGTCGTCAGCTGACACGACCACGATGACCCCTTCCTCGCTCAGGAACCTGAGCAGAGCCTTCAGGTGCTGGGGCGAGATGGCGGCGGTGTCGGTGGTGTCACGCACCGCGTCCGCAGTGACCGCTCCGGTGGCCTTGCCGAGCTCGACCAGGGCGACGACGTCGGGATGTGCCAGAACTTCGGCAGGAAGCTTGCGGGACGTGCTCGAGGACACGAACTACCTCTCGTAAAACGGTTATGGGGCGCGGCAGAGCCCGTACACGTCAAGAGCCGCACTCATATTGTGACACGTCGGTCGTTGTTTCCAAGGCAGCCCCCGAGCATGCAGGCTCAGCACGCCCGATGTCGAGACCGGATCACAGGGCACCGCGGCGAGTGGTTTCAGCCGGCCTGCCGGTCGAGGAGCAGCGTCATCTCCGAGATCGCGAACTCGCCGAGGTTGTCGAGATGCGCACCCGCGTCGAGGGCCTGGCGGAGCAGCCGCAGCAGGGTACGGATCTCGTGGTGGTCCGACGCCTCGCCCCGGACGCCTGAGGTCCGTCCGAGGATGTCGAGGTAGAGCCGCCGGCTGACCGGTCCGGGCTCGACCCCGAGGTCGTCGACCATCCGTGCTCGCAGGTCGGCGTAGGTCTTCAGCGCCTCGCCGCGCCGTCCCTGTGCCGCGAACGCCCGCATCAGCTCCTGGCAGGGGGCCTCGGTGAACAGCCCTCGACCGACCGCGGGCTGCGCCAACGCGACCGCCCGCTCGTGTTGTCCTGCTGCGTTGGCCAGATGCGCCGCGTGGGTGCATGCCGCCACGATCTCGTCGTCGACCAGCTCTCGGGTCCGGTTGGCCCAGGCGGCGTACGGCTCGCTGGCGAGCAGCTCCGCGCCGAGGAGGTCCAGCGCCGACTCGGTGCGCGCGAGAGTGGTGTCGGCCGAGGCGGTCCGCTCCGGGCTCAGCAGCGCCCGGACCTCGACCAGGTCCACGCTGACCCGTTCCGGGTCGAGCAGGTAGCCGCTGTTGGTGGTCACGAGGGCGGAGCCGCGCTCGAGCCCCAGCCGGCGCCGCAGCACGCACACGTAGCTCTCCAGGGTGGCGACGTACGACGCCGGGGGCTGGTCCTCCCAGAGCTGTTCGGCGAGCCGGTCCTTGGCCACCGGCGACCCGAGCTCGACCGCGAGCATCTCCAGGATCTGGCGCGGCTTGACCCCGCCGAGCTGTGATGCGGTGAAGACCACCCCGTCCACGTCCACGACGGTCGGACCCAGCAGCTGGATGCGAATCATGAGAATCCCCTCCCCTTCGCGACAATCGTGTCCGCGGAACGGAGAACGGCTAAGCCCCACGTGGAGGGAACGCGATCCCCCCGCATCGAGTAGTTCCAGCGGTTCGCCCGGTTAGTCCCCCTGGGAGTCCGCGAGCACCACTCTGACTAGGCCGACGCGCCCGGCGGGGCCATTCGCTCACCGCCGCAAGGTTTCCCCAAGGCCGGTTTGAAGAATCTGACATCACGTCCGTCGCCCCGGAGCACCGGTCGACGGTCCGGCCGGATACGTGGCCGGGCTCCGGACGCGGCAAGGACAGGGGCACCCCGGACACCCACTCCGGGGTGCTCCACCTTTGTGAGGGGTGTCAGGAGAGCTTCGCGGCGGCCTTCTTCTCCTTCTTGAAGGCGCGCACCTTCTCCAGCGACGTACCGTCGACGACGTCGGCCACCGACCGGAACGAACCGGGTTCGGCGTAGTCACCGGCGGCCTCGACCCATCCCTCCGGCTGGACCCCGAGCTGCTTCCCGACGAGCGCGACGAAGATCTGTGACTTCTGCTTCCCGAAGCCGGGGATGGCCTGGAGCCGTCGGAGCAGCTCGCGACCGGATCCGGCCTCCGTCCAGAGCCGGTCGGTGCGTCCGTCGTACTCGTCGACGACGTGCGCGGCGAGGGCCTGGATGCGGGTGGCCATCGACCCGGGGAACCGGTGCACGGCGGGCGGGGTGCTGCACAGCGCCGCGAACTCGTCCGGGTCGGCCGCGGCGATCTCGGCCGGGTCCAGCGACCCGAACCGCTCGAGCACCTTCGCCGGACCGGCGAACGCGCGCTCCATCGGGAACTGCTGGTCGAGGAGCATGCCCATCAGCAGCGCGAAAGGGTCCTCCGAGAGCACCTTGTCGGCTGCCTCGTCCTGGGCGATCTGGATTGCCATGGCCACATCCTGCCGCAGGTCAGCCCTGCGCGACACGGGGCAGCCCACCGCGATAGCGGCCGGCGGCCGCGAGGGGTCAGTCGGACTCGCCGGCCTTCACCGCGAGCACCGGGCACGGCGCGTCGAGCAGCACCCGCTGGGCGTTGCTGCCGAGGATCAGCTTGCCGACAGGCGAACGCCGCCGCAGGCCGATCACGATGAACTCAGCGCCCACCTCGGTGGCGACGTTGACCAGGTCCTCGGCCGGGTCCATGCCGCGGACCAGCTGCCGGACCTCGTGCTCGACGCCGGCGTTGCGGAGCTCGTTCTTGACCTCCTCGAGCTGGGACTCGGACTCGATCGCGTCCTCACGGTCGAACTCGCGGCCTCCGCGGTGCGAGTTCACCACGACGAGCCTCGAGTTGCGGAGCCTCGCCTCCTCAGCGGCGCGACGCAGCGCAGCCTTGCCTTCCGCCTTGGGTACGTAACCGACGACGATGGTCCCCATTGACCGTCCCTCTCTTCACGCGTGCGGGCCTGCCGTTGTGCAGGTCGTTCCGGGTGGCACGCTACCGCAGACCGGGCGGCCGGGGGCCTGTGGACGAACGGAGGCACGCGGGCGCGGTTCAGGGCAGGCTGGGCGGGTGCCGTACGACGACGACCTCCACCCCCTCCTGCGACGGGAGGTGGGCCTGTTGCGCAACCGGGAGAGCCGCCGGGTCTTCGACGTGATGGTGCACGTCGGCCGGCCCGCGGGCGACCGCGACTCGTTCGTGGTCCGCGCCCAGGACGTGCCGGCGATGGACGCCGCCCTCCGCATCGACGTGGTCTCCTCGCTGGTCGCGCAGACCGGCGACGGGGCGGTCTTTGCCTGGCTCAGCCGGCCCGGACAGCCACACCCGCACGACCTCGACCTGGAATGGCTCTCGGCGGCCAGGGTCGCCTTCGGCGTGCACGGTCGGGTCCTCGCCGGCTTCCACGCGATCACCCGGGCGGGCTGGCTCGACGTACGCACCGGTGAGCGGCGGGTGTGGAAGCGGCTGCGGCTGTGAACAGCTCTTGTGCCGGGCAGGGACTACGACTGCATCCACCGCTCAGGAACGACGTTCGTCCCTGCGGTCGGCGGGGAATTTCGGCAGCAGCTGGGTCTCCGCCTCTGGGGTGGGCTCGGGTGAAGCAGTGGCTGCCTGGTTGCCGGCCGTCGGCGGAAGTGGAGGGCGCCGCCGTGGCGGGGCAGTTCGCCGCATCCGCACCTGCCGGCGGATCCGCTCGTCGAGGTCCATCTCGCGCTGCAGCCGTTTGACGGTCGACAGCACGGCCGCGTTCAGCTCGAGCAGCTCCGGAGGGGTGTCCATCGTGAGCAGCTCGTCGAGTCGGGCACGCGCCTCGCGCAGGCCCTCGATCGCTTCCCG
This sequence comes from Nocardioidaceae bacterium, assembly GCA_035249775.1. Lineage (GTDB taxonomy): Bacteria > Actinomycetota > Actinomycetes > Propionibacteriales > Nocardioidaceae > Nocardioides_C. The sequence goes on from DATFGA010000035.1 coordinate 5,565, forward strand.
GAGTGGCCGTAGGTCGGCCGGAGTGATCCGTGCGGCGGGATCGCCCTCGTCCCGAACCAGCTGCCCGAACGCGTCGACGGCGGCAGCCAGCTCGCGAAACGTCTGCGCGAGGCCGAGGAACGTGTCCGCGTCGGTCTCGTCGTCGATCCACGTCGCGTCGTCCGTCGCGTCCACTACCGCACGGAACATGCTGCGGATCGCGACCGCGGAGTGCTCCAGCGCCTCGAGACCCTGGCGTAGCCCTGGACCCACGTTGGGCGTACCGAAGGCTCGGACGTTGAGCCGCCGTCCCTGCTCGGCGTGCAGGAGAGCCGCGCCGACCTGTGGAATGTGGTGCGTGATGCGACGCGCGTCCCCCAGCCACGTCCTTGCGGCCGGCGCCACGTCGTGACCGTGGGCCACGAACTCGCTCAGCTCGCCGGCTGCCCGGTCCAGCAGTTCGCTGACCGAGTCGGCCAACCCATCGATCGCCATTCCTGCGTTGGCGCTGGCCACCTTGGGAGGCAGGAGCAGGTTCGCCGCGATACCCACGGCGGCACCCACCAACGTCTCCGTGATCCGCTGCCAGGCGGCGGACTCTGCACCCAACGAGCCGACGCCCAGCACGAGCATTCCGCTGATCGCGACCTCGATGAGGTTGGCCCGCAAACGCAGCACCTGGCCCACCGTGATGGAGACGACTATGAGCAGGCCGAGACTCCACCACTCGAGTGGAACGACGGCGGCGAAGGCCACCGCGACGGAGACACCGGCGACCACCGCCACCACTCGGTCGAGGCCGCTGGCGAGGAGCGAGACCGGAGTCACCTGCACCACCAGCATCGCGGTCAGGGGTGCAAGCAGCGGCTGCGTTCCCGGGAACAGCAGCGTGCCCACGACGTAGCTCGCCACCGCGGCGACGGTGATCCGAAGTGACCACAGCAAGGCGGCGCGGCCGTCGTTCCGTAGCCGCGTCAGTTCGCGCGTGAGGGTCCGTCTCCACCAGTCGCGCACACCGTCACGTCCTGTCACTCGACGCTCAGGTCCAGGTGTGCACCGGCTCGTTGGAGTGCATGTTCGCGCGGTACTCGTTCAGGGTCGCGCGCAGCGCATCCATCCGGTCACCGGTCTCCTCGTCGAGGTGGGCGTGGAACTTGTCGGAGAACCACGAGGCACCGTTCTGGCCGACCAGGCAGCGCTGCTCGATGATCCCGAGCAGCCGGTCCCGTTCGGCCGGGTCCGCTCCCCAGGCGTCGAGGCCGGCGCGCGCCATCGGCAGCAGCCGGCGTACGACGAGCTCGGTGGCAGGCACCTGCCCGAGTCCCGGCCAGTACACGTTCGCCTCGATCCCCTGGCGCGCGGCGACGTGGAAGTTCTCCTCCGCCGCACTGAACGACATCTGCGACCACAGCGGCCGGGAGTGCTCGGCGAGGGTCCGGACCAGCCCGAAGTAGAAGGCGGCGTTCGCCATCGTGTCCGCCACCGTCGGCCCCGCCGGCAGCACCCGGTTCTCCACGCGCAGGTGCGGCATGCCGCCGACGACGTCGTAGACCGGGCGGTTCCACCGGTAGATGGTCCCGTTGTGCAGCCGCAGCTCGGCGAGCTTCGGGGTCTCGCCCCGCTCCAGGACCTCGAGCGGGTCCTCCTCGTCGCAGATCGGCAGCAGCGCCGGGAAGTAGCGGACGTTCTCCTCGAACAGGTCGAAGATCGAGTTGATCCACCGCTCCCCGAACCACACCCGGGGCCGCACGCCCTGTGCCTTGAGCTCCTCGCTGCGGGTGTCGGTGGCCTGTTCGAACAGCGCGATCCTGGTCTCCTGCCAGAGCTCCTTGCCGAGCAGGAACGGCGAGTTCGCGCCGATCGCGAGCTGGATCCCGGACACCGCCTGGGAGGCGTTCCAGTAGGCGGGGAAGTCCTCGGGACTGACCTGGATGTGCAGCTGGGTGCTGGTGCAGGCAGCCTCGGGGACGATCGAGTCGGCGGTCGTGCGGAGCCGGTCGGTGCCGGCGATGTCGATCAGGATGTCCTCGCCCCGGGCGGCCAGGATCTGGTCGCTGAGCAGCCGGTAGCGCGGGTTTCCGCTCAGCGAGCTCGGGGACATGTGCCCCTCGGACAGCGTCGGCAGGATCCCGATCATCACCAGGTGCGCACCGACCTCGCACGCCTTGGACTCGGCCTGGTTCAGGCTGGCCCGGACGCCGTCCTCGAAGTCGCTGAACCCGCGCTGCTGGAGCCGCTTGGGTGCCACGTTGATCTCGAGGTTGAACTGGCCGAGCTCGGTCTGGAAGTCCGGGTCGGCGATCGCCTCGAGCGCCTCGGTGTTCTTCAGCGCCGGGTTGCCGTCCTCGTCGACCAGGTTGAGCTCGATCTCCAGACCGGTCATCGGTGCGGCGCTGTCGAAGAGTGACTCCCGCAGCATCCGGGCGAACACGTCGAGGCAACGACGTACCTTCTCGCGGTACCGCGTGCGGTCCGCCCGGGAGAACTCCTGCTGTGCGACCTCTTCGCCCATGGTCGCAGCCTAGGGCCGAAGCGGCCGGTGTGCCCACTACCGGGCGGCGAGGACCCGTACGACGCTGCCCGCGCTGACCGACTGTCCGCGGTGCGCAGCGCGCATCGCCGCCAGCAGGTCCCAGGGACCGGAGTTCTTGAGCACCACGCCGGTCGCACCGGCCTCGAGGGCGCTCGCGGTGATCGCATCGGTGCAGTACGACGAGAGCACGAGCACTCGCGTCCTCGGGTTGCACCGGATGATCTCCTCGGTGGCCTCGAGCCCGTCGAGCGTCGGCATCAGCAGGTCCAGCACCACCAGGTCCGGGTCGTGGAACACGGTCGAGGTGACGGCACCGAGCCCGTCGGCGGCCGTGTCGACCACCTCCATGTCGTCCTGGGCGTTGACCAGGACCTGGAGTGCGAACCGGACCACCGGGTGGTCATCTGCCAGGACGACTCGGATCATGTGACACCTGCCCTCTTCTGCGCCGGCGGCGCTGAGGACACCCTCGTGGATCCGTGGTTGGAAAAACCTGGGGAAGATCCGCAGGTGCGCGGAACGCGCTCAGTGAGCCGTCGTCAGCTCGGGGAAGCGCGCCTCGAGGACGGTCCCGCTGTCGGCGCCGGGGCGCAGGTCGAGGTGGCCGCCGGCGTCGCGCACGGAGTCGGCGAGCAGGGTGACGCCGAGGTGGCCGTCCTCCTTCTGGTCCACCGAGGTGAACCCCTGGCCGTCGTCGGTGACCCGCACCAGCAGGTCGTCGCCGTCCGGGCTGACCAGCACGGACGCCGTGCGGGCGCCGGCGTGCCGGACCACGTTGCGCAGTCCCTCCCGCACGATCCGGTAGGCCAGGCGTGCGGTGTCCGGCTCCAGTCTGAGCCCGGCGGGAACCTCGACATGGACCTCGAGCTCCGGTCCTCCCGAACGGTGGGCCAGCTCCTTGACCGCATCGGCCAGCTCGCCGTCACTGAGGTCGGGTGGGTAGATGTCGGTCATCAGCGTGCGCAGTGAGGCGATGTCGCGCTGCAGGATCGACAGCACCCGCTCGCTGGCCTCGGCGTTCCCGTTCCCGTTCCCGTGCCCGTTGCCGTTGGTCGACATCTCCTGGGAGCGGAGCAAAGCGGGCAGCATGTAGCTGAGGCCCGCCAGGTCCTGGATCACGCCGTCGTGCAGGTCCTGCGCGAGCCGGCGGCGCTCGAGCTCTGAAGACAGCAACGCGCGCCGGAGGATGTCCGCGCGGGCCCGCTGGCTGCGCTCGACGCGACGGGCGAGCGAGACCGACAGCGGCATGATCGACAGCTGGAACAGCAACAAGGAGCCGAGGGCGAGCGGCAGCAGCTCGGCGAAGATCGCCTGCTGGTCCGCCTCCATGGTGTCGGGCGACATGTGGGACTCCACGACCACCGGAACCCCGTCGGCGTCGTAGGCGCCGACGAAGACCTCGAGCAGCGGCCCCTCCTTGCGCTCGAACTCGTCCTCGGGGCGGTCGAGCTGGGAGTAGTCGGTCACCGCCTGCTTGGTGCCGAAAAGCGGCGCCGCGTCGGGGGGCAGCTTGTAGAACCGGCCGGTGAGCGATGAGTCGTCGGACCAGATCACCTGCCCGTCGCTGCTCCAGATCTTGACGTGGTTGACCGATCCGTCCTGCATCCGGTTCCGGACGATCGTCTCCAGCCGCGACACGGCATCCGGGTCACCGGACCGGACGGCGGCGTCCACCAGCGGCGCCGTCACGCTGTGCGCCATGCTGGCTCCGCGGAAACGTGCGTCGCGCAGCGCCTCGTCCTCGGCGATGTGCTCGCTGACGGCCACGGTGGCGATGCCGACGATGACCAGCGCCACCAGGCTCCAGGCCAGGAAGCGGAGGACTGCCTTGCGGACGACGGACTGCGGACCGAGGTCTACCGCGGCACGCCGTTCAGCGAGACGACGACTCGGCATGGATCAGCCCACGTCGGTTGGCGATCGCCACGGCTTCGAGCTGCGAGTGGGCGCCGAGCTTCGACAGCAGGCTCTTGACGTAGCCACGGCAGGTGTTGACCGAGATGCCGAGGTGGGCGGAGATCGCCCGCGAGTCCATCCCGAGCGCGAGCATGCCGAGCACGTCGCTCTCCCGGCGACTCAACGGCGGCACGTACTCCGGCCTGACGACGTCGCGGATCACCAGCGACTTCAGCAGAGCGGGGTGGACCACGAACCCGCCGGCCCGGGCGGAGCGCAGCGCGTTGAGCAGGTCCGGCAGCGAGCCGTCCTTCGGCAGCAGGCAGCACGCGCCGGCCTCGGCAGCGCGGCGCATCAGGTCGGCGTCGGCGTGCGCGGTGAGCATGACGACCCGCGTGCCCGGGTGCCGCCGCATGATCTCGGCGGTCGCGGTCACCCCGTCGCCGTCACCGAGCTGGTAGTCCATCACCACCAGGTCGGGACGGTAGGAGTCCACCAGCAGGAGACCCTCGCCGACGCTGTGGCCGGTAGCCACGCAGTGCAGGCCGTCCTCGCCGTCGAGCGCGAACCGCAGCAGGTCCGCGAACGTCTTGTGGTCGTCCACGACCAGGATGCGCGTGTCCGCGTCCGGTTCGATGGCAGGTCTGTTCTCGCCGCTCTCAGGCGCGTCGTTTTCGCTCATGCCCCTAGTCCCCTCCAAGGCGGTGAAGCGCAACCGCCGCACTCAGTATTGAACCTCGCGATGTGCACGGCCATAGCGCGAACGGACAAAAACCGGGGTGGGGCGGGCGGGGGGCAACTAGTCCTTCGCCGTCACGAACCCGCACGAATCGGCATGATCCGCCACCTGACGGGTCAGGAGGCGAACAAGGTCAGCTCCTCCTTCGGCACCGGCTGCCAGCTCGACGGTGGCACCGCGCCGGCCAGCGCGTCGGTCAACAGCGCGGCGAGCCGGTAGTCCGGCTCGACGTCCTGGCAGCGCTCCACCGCGCACCACGCGAGCGCCCCGTCGCCGGAGAGCCAGGCGGCGAAGCCGAGCAGGGCGGCGGGCGCGGCCATCAGGTCGTGCGGCGAGCGACGGACCACGTCGCGCCACAGGTCCACGTGCCGGCCGGCGTTCTCGCGGGTCATCTCGGCCCAGGCGACGTCGCGGATCTCGATCGCCACCATGCCGACCAGGAGGCGGCCCACCTCCGCGGGGTCGAGCGCCTCGCCGTCGGCCAGGAACCGGCGCACCCGCTCCGCCACCCACTGCCCCTCCTGCACCAGGTGTCGGCGCGCCGACTCGGGGGCGGGTGGTCCGAGCGGATGCCGGGCCGATGCCTGGAACCGGCGCATCGCCTCGTCGGCACCTTCGCCCACCGCCTCGACCGCGTCGGGGTCGGTGCCGATCAGCGAGTCGACCAGCTCCTGGCGGCTGCCGAGCGTGACCTGCCCGTCCAGCACCGCCTGCGCGGTGAACGGGTGGCTGGCCACGTCGTAGGGCGTGCCGTCCGCGGGGCAGCACGGGCCGGTGCAGCCGGTCAGCGAGTACCAGCGCTCACCGTCCGCCCGGATCGCCTCCACGACCCGCACCCCGTCCTCCTCGAGCGCGTCGCGCACGACGTCCACCAGCCCCTGCCCGGCGCACTGGTCGTCGGTGTAGGCCACCAGCACGCACCGGTCGACCCGGTGGCGGCTGGTCGCCGAGATGAGGGACTCGGCGACCGCACCGAACAGCGCCGGGTCGCGGGGCAGGTCGAGCCGCGCATGGAACCGGTTCGTCGCACCACCGAGGGTGAGCAGGACGAGGGAGTCCTCGGGATGGAAGCCCAGGGCCGCGGGCACGATCGCCAGCAGGTCCGCAGGGCTCTTGGCCTTCATCGTTCGTGAAATGGTCATGCCGCACACCCTTCGCCGGAACCCGGGCCACCGGCAGTGCCGTTTCCGGCCCTGTGTACGACGGAGCGGGTGGCTGGGCTGTGGACGAAAACTGGCCCCGGTGTGTGCGGGCCGAACCGTCGGCGCGGACAGGCAGAATGGGCCCGTGCGCTCCGACCCGACGATCCTCCACGTCGACCTGGACGCGTTCTACGCCTCGGTCGAGCAGCGCGACAAACCCTCCCTGCGTGGCAAGCCGGTCATCGTGGGCGGGATCGGTGGCCGCGGCGTGGTCGCCACTGCTTCCTACGAGGCGCGCCGGTTCGGCGTGCGCTCGGCGATGTCCACCGCGGAGGCACGGTCGCGATGCCCGCACGCCGCCTTCCTCAGCGGCCGGTTCGATGCCTACCGGGAGACCAGCGTGCAGGTGATGACCCTGCTCCGCGAGCTATCGCCGCTGGTCGAGCCGCTGTCGCTGGACGAGGCGTTCGTGGACCTGGCCGCGGCCGACCTCGACGACGTCTCGGTCGCCGGCGTCACCGAGGTGGCCCGCCGGCTCAAGGACGGCGTGCACGAGGTGACCGGGGGCCTGTGCGGCTCGGTCGGCATCGCCAGCTCCAAGCTGCTCGCGAAGATCGCCAGCGACCTGGACAAGCCCGACGGCCTGGTCGTGGTTCCGCCGGGCACCGAGCGCGACCTGCTCCGGCCGATGAAGGTGACCGTGATCCCCGGCGTGGGCCCGGCCACCGCGGAGCGGCTCCGCCGGGTCGGCGTGCACACGGTCGCCGACCTGGAGCAGATCAGTGAGGACGAGCTGGTCCGGCTTGTGGGCCAGTCGCACGGCCGGTCGCTCTACCGGATGGCGCGTGCCGACGACGACCGGGCGGTGATCGCCGAGCGGGAGACGAAGTCGGTCAGCGTCGAGGGCACCTACGACACCGACCTGGTCGACAAGCGGCTGCTCGAGGGGCTGCTCGACCGGCAGGCCGGGCAAGTCACCGAACGGCTCCGGAAGGCCCGGCTGTCCGGTCGGACGATCACGGTGAAGGTGCGCTTGCACGACTTCTCCACGCACACCCGTTCAGCCACGCTCGCCGGCCCCACCGACAACGCCAAGGTGGTCGCCCGGCTGGCCCGGTCGCTGCTCGGTGACGTGGACACCTCGGGTGGCGTCCGGCTGCTCGGCGTCGGCGTCTCGGGGCTGGCCGACTGGATCCAGGAGGACCTGTTCAGCGAGTACGACGACGAGCCCGACGAGCACCCCTCCGACGTGGAGCCGCTCGACGTGGACGCCGTCGACCGGATCACCCGCGGCCGGATGTGGTCCCCCGGGATGGACGTCGTGCACGCCCAGCACGGAGCCGGCTGGGTGTGGGGATCCGGCGTCGGCCGGGTGACCGTCCGGTTCGAGACCGCGGAGACCGGACCGGGGCCGGTGATGACGTTCCGTGCCGACGACCCCGACCTCGAGCGCCGGCCTCGCGGCCGCTACCCGGTCAGTCCGCCACCAGAAGCGCTTGCGGAGCCGCGGCCTTCAGCCGGGTCTTGAGCCACGTGAGCTGCCCGGTCGTCTCATGGTCACAGCTGTCGACGATCTGGATCATCTCGGTGTCGCGGGCACCCTTGGCGGCCTGTCCGACCAGGGTCCAAGCCATGTCGAGGTAGTTCGCCAGCAGGTAGAGGTCGTGCAGGTCCCGCAGCAGCCCGATCCCGCCGCTGCGGGTCTCGGACAGTCCCTCGGCGTGCAGCCGCTCCGGCTCCGCGTCCTTGTGCTCGCCGTACCGCTCGATCGCCGGGGCCAGTGCCTCGACGTGCGCGTCGCACTGGCCCGCCAGGTTGAGGCAGGTGTGGAACACGTCGGACTCCTCCGCGTGCCCGTGAGCGACCTGCCGGAAGGAGCTGCCCAGGGTGCGCTCACCCTGGTCGAGCAGACCGATGTAGGTGGCCAGATGCATGCTCATCCTTCCTT
>DATFGA010000036.1:0-8227 GCA_035249775.1 Nocardioidaceae bacterium
TCGACCCGTCGACGAACGTCGACACCACCAGCCCCGAGGCCAGCACTGCCGACGCTCCGACCACCGAGGAGGGCTGACATGCTCATCCCCCGCAGGGTCAAGCACCGCAAGCAGCACCACCCCAGGCGGACGGGTGCCGCCAAGGGTGGCACCAAGGTCACGTTCGGTGACTTCGGCATCCAGGCTCTCGAGCCCGCCTACGTCACCAACCGGCAGATCGAGTCCGCGCGTATCGCGATGACCCGTCACATCAAGCGCGGCGGAAAGGTGTGGATCAACATCTACCCCGACCGCCCGCTGACCAAGAAGCCGGCCGAGACCCGGATGGGTTCCGGTAAGGGCTCGCCCGAGTGGTGGGTCGCCAACGTCAAGCCCGGACGCGTCATGTTCGAGCTGTCGGGCGTGGACGAAGACATCGCACGCGAGGCCATGCGTCGCGCGATGCACAAGCTCCCGATGAAGTGCAAGTTCGTGACCCGTGAAGGTGGTGAGTTCTGATGGCTACCGCTGCACACGAACTCGACTCGATGACGAACGTCGACCTCGAGCAGAAGCTGCGCGAGGCCAAGGAAGAGCTGTTCAACCTGCGCTTCCAGGCCGCGACCGGACAGCTGGAGAGCCACGGCCGCCTTCGGACGGTCAAGCGCGACATCGCGCGGATCTACACCGTGGTGCGTGAGCGCGAGCTCGGGATCCGACAGACCCCGGGCAGTGAGGACGGCGCCGCATGAGCGACCAGAAGCAAGAGGATGAAGTGACAGTGCAGTCGACGGACCGCCACTACCGCAAGGTTCGCGAGGGCCTCGTGGTCAGCGACAAGATGGAGAAGACCGTGGTCGTCTCCGTCGAGGACCGCGTCAAGCACGCGTTGTACGGCAAGGTCCTCCGTCGCACCGAGAAGCTCAAGGCACACGACGAGCAGAACCAGTGCGGCGTCGGCGACCGGGTCCTGATCATGGAGACCCGTCCGCTGTCGGCCACCAAGCGCTGGCGCATCGTCGAGGTGCTCGAGAAGGCCAAGTAACAAACCCATTACTCGTTCCGCCAGGCTCAGGGTGACCTGAGAACCGGCGCGACAACCAGGAGAAAACCGATGATCCAGCAGGAGTCGCGACTCAAGGTCGCCGACAACACCGGTGCGAAGGAAATCCTTTGCATCCGTGTTCTCGGTGGCTCGGGTCGGCGCTACGCCGGCATCGGCGACGTCATCGTCGCCACCGTGAAGGATGCAATCCCCGGTGGCAACGTCAAGAAGGGTGACGTCGTCAAGGCCGTAGTTGTGCGGACCGTCAAGGAGCGCCGCCGTCCCGACGGTTCGTACATCCGCTTCGACGAGAACGCAGCAGTGATCCTCAAGACCGACGGGGAGCCGCGCGGGACGCGCATCTTCGGCCCAGTGGGTCGCGAGCTGCGTGAGAAGAAGTTCATGAAGATCATCTCGCTGGCTCCGGAGGTGCTCTGAACCATGGCGAAGAACCTGAACATCAAGAAGGGCGATGTCGTCCGCGTCATCGCCGGCAAGGACAAGGGCGCGGAGGGCAAGGTCATCTCCGTCAACGCCGAGTCCGAGCGCGTGATCGTCGAGGGTGTGAACCGCATCAAGCGGCACACGAAGGTGGTCAACCAGGGCGGCCGTGACGGCAGCACCGGCGGGATCATCACCCAGGAGGCGGCGATCCACGTGTCCAACGTGATGCTGGTCGAGGGCGACGGCACCACGCGTATCGGCTTCCGCCGCGACGAGGTCACCAAGCGCCGTTCCGACGGCTCGACCTACACCGCTCAGCGCAGCGTTCGCGTCTCGCGCAAGACCGGTGAGGAGATCTAGATGAGTACCACCAGCACTGAAACCCGTGAGATGCCGCGCCTGAAGACGCGCTACCGCGAGGAGATCCTTCCCGCGCTGCGCGACCAGTTCGGCTACGCCAACGTCATGCAGGTGCCCGGCCTGACCAAGATCGTGGTCAACATGGGCGTCGGCGAGGCGGCTCGCGACTCCAAGCTGATCGAGGGCGCCGTACGCGACCTGACCGCCATCACCGGTCAGAAGCCGCAGGTGACCAAGGCCCGCAAGTCCATCGCGCAGTTCAAGCTGCGTGAGGGGATGCCGATCGGTGCGCACGTCACGCTGCGCGGCGACCGGATGTGGGAGTTCCTCGACCGGCTGCTGTCGCTGGCACTGCCGCGCATCCGCGACTTCCGTGGCCTGTCGGCCAAGCAGTTCGACGGCCGCGGCAACTACACCTTCGGTCTGACCGAGCAGGTCATGTTCCACGAGATCGACCAGGACAGGATCGACCGGTCGCGGGGCATGGACATCACGGTCGTGACCACCGCCACGAACGACGACGAGGGTCGCGCGCTGCTCAAGCAGCTCGGTTTCCCTTTCAAGGAGCAGTGACCGATGGCTAAGACAGCACTGATCGTCAAGGCATCGCGCAAGCCGAAGTTCAAGGTCCGCGGCTACACCCGGTGCCAGCGTTGCGGCCGGCCCAAGGCGGTCTACCGCAAGTTCGGCCTGTGCCGCATCTGCCTTCGCGAGATGGCTCACCGCGGCGAGCTGCCGGGGATCACCAAGAGCTCTTGGTGATCCGCAGCCCGCAGCACTGCGCTGTGTCGTTCGACCATCCATTGATTTGTAAGAACTAGATCGCTGAAGGTCGCCGCCGTCCCGGACGGAAGGCGAAACCACGGTGGGAAAGAGGCCTCAGGCCATGACGATGACTGACCCCATCGCAGACATGCTCACGCGTCTGCGTAACGCCAACCAGGCGTACCACGACTCGGTGACGATGCCCTACAGCAAGCTGAAGGCCGGCGTCGCGGAGATCCTCCAGCAGGAGGGCTACATCACCTCCTGGAAGGTGGAGCAGCCGAGCGAGGAAGGAGCAGGGACCGGCAACGTAGTCGGCAAGACCCTGGTCCTCACGCTGAAGTACGGCCAGCACCGGGAGCGCTCGATCGCGGGAGTTCGCCGCATCAGCAAGCCCGGTCTGCGTGTGTACGCCAAGGCCACTGGTCTCCCCAAGGTGCTCGGCGGCCTCGGCGTCGCGATCATCTCGACCAGCCAGGGCCTGCTGACCGACCGACAGGCCAACAAGAAGGGCGTAGGTGGGGAAGTCCTCGCCTACGTCTGGTGACGAAGGACCAGGAGGAGAACTAAGCATGTCGCGTATTGGCAAGCTCCCCATCACGGTCCCGTCCGGTGTTGACGTGGCCGTCGACGACAGCGTGGTGACCGTCAAGGGGCCCAAGGGCACCCTGTCGCACACCGTCGCTGCGCCCATCACGGTCGCTCGTGGAGAGGACGGGGCCGTCGAGGTCGCCCGTCCGAACGACGAGCGCATCAGCAAGTCCCTGCACGGCCTCACCCGCACGCTGATCGCCAACATGGTGACCGGTGTGACGGACGGCTACGAGAAGAAGCTCGAGATCGTCGGCGTCGGCTACCGGGTCCTGTCCAAGGGCCCGACCCAGCTCGAGTTCCAGCTCGGCTACTCGCACCCGATCACGTTCGACGCCCCCGAGGGCATCACGTTCACGGTGGACGGACCCACCAAGCTGGGTGTGCAGGGCATTGACAAGCAGTTGGTCGGCGAGGTCGCCGCTAACATCCGCAAGCTGCGCAAGCCTGAGCCCTACAAGGGCAAGGGCGTTCGGTACGCGGGTGAGCAGATCCGTCGCAAGGTCGGAAAGGCTGGTAAGTGACGATGGCTATCGCACTCAAGGCTGGCAAGCACACCAGCGCCCGCACCGCGTCGCGTCTGCGTCGCCAGGTCCGTGGTCGCAAGAAGGTCGCGGGTACGGCGGAGCGTCCGCGCCTCGTCGTGACCCGGTCGACGAAGCACATCACCGTGCAGGTCGTCGACGACGTGGTCGGCAAGACGCTGGCCTCGGCGAGCACGATGGAAGGGGACCTGCGGTCCCTGGACGGCGACAAGTCCGCCAAGGCGAAGAAGGTCGGCGAGCTGATCGCCGAGCGCGCCAAGGCGGCCGGTGTCGACGGCGTGGTCTTTGACCGGGCCGGCAACAAGTACCACGGGCGGGTCGCCGCCCTCGCTGAAGGCGCCCGTGAGGGCGGCCTCGCGTTCTGATCGCGAAGACAAGAGAAGGAAGAGGTAGTTCGAATGAGCGGACCCCAGCGTCGCAGTGGCGGTGCCGGTGGCGAGCGCCGTGGCAACCGCGACGATCGTCGTGGTGGCCAGGCTGCTGACAAGACCGCCTACATCGAGCGTGTCGTCGCGATCAACCGTGTCGCCAAGGTCGTGAAGGGTGGTCGTCGCTTCAGCTTCACCGCCCTCGTGGTCGTCGGTGACGGCGATGGCATGGTCGGTGTCGGGTACGGCAAGGCCAAGGAAGTTCCCGCGGCGATCGCCAAGGGTGTCGAGGAGGCCAAGAAGAACTTCTTCAAGGTTCCCCGCATCCAGGGCACGATCCCGCACCCCGTGCAGGGTGAGAAGGCAGCCGGCGTCGTCCTGCTGCGTCCGGCTGCTCCCGGTACCGGTGTGATCGCCGGTGGACCGGTGCGCGCCGTACTCGAGTGTGCGGGGATCCACGACGTGCTGAGCAAGTCGCTCGGCTCGTCGAACCAGATCAACATCGTGCACGCGACCGTCGAGGCGCTGCGCGGACTCGAGGAGCCCGAGGCCGTCGCCGTACGCCGTGGGCTGCCCGTCGAGGACGTCGCCCCGGCCGCGCTGCTGAAGGCCCGCGCGGAGGTGGCTCAGTAATGGCTCGCCTCAAGGTCCAGCAGCAGCGCTCGACGATCGGCTGCAAGAAGAACCAGCGGGACACCCTCCGCACGCTTGGTCTCAAGCGCATCGGCGACGTCGTCGTCAAGGAGGACCGCCCCGAGATCCGTGGAATGCTCCAGACGGTCAGGCACCTGATCGTCGTCGAGGAGGTCGACTGACATGACGCTCAAGCTGCACCATCTGCGTCCCGCTCCCGGCGCCAAGACCGCGAAGACCCGTGTCGGACGTGGTGAGGCCTCCAAGGGCAAGACCGCCGGCCGCGGCACCAAGGGAACGAAGGCTCGTTACCAGGTTCCGGCCAGCTTCGAGGGTGGCCAGATGCCCCTTCACATGCGCCTGCCGAAGCTCAAGGGCTTCAAGAACCCGTTCAAGGTGGAGTTCCAGGTGGTCAACCTCGACCGCCTCAACGAGCTCTTCCCCGACGGTGGCACGGTCGGTGTGCAGGACCTGGTCGCCAAGGGCGCCGTTCGCGGCGGCCACCCGGTCAAGATCCTCGGTTCCGGCGACATCTCCGTGGCTGTGCAGGTGAGCGCGCACGCGTTCTCCGCCTCCGCCAAGGAGAAGATCGCTGCTGCCGGTGGCAGCACCACCGAGCTCTGACCAACCGGTAAGGCTCATCAGCAGGGGCCCGAACATGGGAAAGCGGTTCATCCGCCAGTCCAGGTGTTCGGGCCCCTGTTAGGCTTCCGGGGTCTTGGCTGCCAACGGCCCAGATCTCGCATGTGAAGAAAGAGGACCAGGTGCTAGGCGCTTTCGCCAACGCTTTCCGGACGCCGGACCTGCGCAAGAAGCTGTTGTTCGTGCTTCTGATCATCGTGGTATTCCGGCTCGGCTCACAGCTGCCGACGCCGGGCGTTCACGTCTCGAACGTGCAGGCCTGCTTCGACCAGCTCGACAGCGACGGGCTCTACGGACTGATCAACCTGTTCTCCGGGGGCGCGCTGCTGCAGCTCACGGTGTTCGCGCTCGGGATCATGCCGTACATCACCGCGAGCATCATCCTGCAGCTGCTGGTCGTGGTCATCCCACGCCTGGACACCCTCAAGAAGGAGGGTCAGGCGGGCCAGACCAAGATCACGCAGTACACCCGGTACCTCACGCTGGCGCTCGCGATCCTGCAGGCGACCGGCATCACCGCGCTGGCCCGCAACCGCGCGCTGATCCAGGGCTGTGAGCAGCCGCTGCTGCACAACGAGGACAGCCTGATGACCTTCCTGGTCATGGTGGTCACCATGACCGCCGGCACCACGGTGATCATGTGGTTCGGTGAGCTGATCACCGACCGCGGCATCGGCAACGGGATGTCCCTCCTGATCTTCGTCCAGGTGATCGCGACCTTCCCGGCCTCCCTGTGGGCGGTCAAGACCACCAACGGCTGGTGGGTCTTCGGCACCGTGATGGTGATCGGCCTCGTGCTCGTCGCGGCGGTCATCTTCATCGAACAGGCGCAACGGCGGATCCCTGTCCAGTACGCCCGGCGGATGGTCGGCCGCAAGATGTTCGGCGGCTCGTCGACGTACATCCCGCTGAAGGTGAACCAGGCCGGCATCATCCCGGTCATCTTCGCCTCGAGCCTGCTCTACCTGCCGGCGATGGCCGTCCAGTTCGACCAGGACGGCAGCTCGCCGCTCACCAGCTTCATCGCCACCTACTTCGCCGACGGCAGCCACCCGCTCTACATGGCGGTCTACTTCGGCATGATCATCTTCTTCGTCTACTTCTACGTCGCCATCACCTTCAACCCGCAAGAGGTGGCCGACAACATGAAGAAGTACGGCGGCTTCATCCCCGGGATCCGGGCGGGAAAGCCGACCGAGGAGTACCTCAACTACGTCCTCTCCCGCATCACGTTCCCCGGCTCGCTGTACCTGGGTCTGATCTCGATCATTCCCCTCGTGGCGTTCGTGCTCATCGGCGCGAACCAGAACTTCCCGTTCGGCGGCGTCTCGATCCTGATCATGGTCGGTGTCGCGCTGGACACGGTGAAGCAGATCGAGAGCCAGCTGCAGCAGCGTAACTACGAAGGATTCCTTCGCTAATGAGAATCATCCTGATGGGCCCGCCGGGCGCCGGAAAGGGCACCCAGGCCAAGGTGGTCGCCGGCCGGCTCGACATCCCGGCGATCTCCACCGGTGACATCTTCCGCGCCAACGTCTCGCAGGGGACCCCGCTGGGTCTCGAGGCCAAGCGCTTCATGGACGCCGGGGACTACGTGCCCGACGAGGTCACCAACGGGATGGTCCGGGACCGGATCGCCGAGCCCGACGCCAAGGCCGGTTTCCTGCTCGACGGCTACCCGCGCACCGTCGCCCAGGTCCAGGAGCTCGACGCGATGCTCAGCGAGACGGGCCAGTCGCTGGACGCCGTCGTGGTGCTGACCGTGGACCAGGACGAGCTGGTGGCCCGGCTGATGCACCGGGCCGAGGTCGAGGGTCGCAGCGACGACACCGAAGAGGTGATCCGGCACCGTCAGGCGATCTACACCGAGCAGACGGCGCCGCTGCTGGCGGTCTACGCCGAGCGCGGGCTGCTGGTCGAGGTGGACGGGATGGGCGAGGTCGACGAGGTGACCGAGCGCGTGTTCGCCCGACTCTCGCAGGCCCGCGGAGAAGCCGCGGTCTGAGGTCCTGGTTTGTTCAGGGAACGCGGCATCGAGATCAAGTCGCCCGCGCAGATCGACAAGATGCGGGTGGCCGGCCTCGTCGTCGGTGAGACGCTGGAGCTGCTGCGCACCTCGGTTCGCGCGGGGATGACCACGCTCGAGCTCGACCGGATCGCGGAGGACAACATCCGCTCGTCGGGCGCGACCCCGTCGTTCAAGGGTTACCACGGCTTCACCGGCTCGATCTGCGCCTCGATCAACGACGAGGTCGTGCACGGCATCCCGGGCGAGCGCGTGATCGAGGACGGTGACGTGATCTCGATCGACTGCGGCGCGATCGTCGACGGGTGGCACGGGGACGCCGCGATCACGGTCGCCGTGGGCGACGTACCTGCGGAGGCGCTGGAGCTGATGCGGGTGACCGAGGAGGCGATGTGGCGTGGGTTCGCGGCCGCCTCGCTGGGAGGCCGGGTCACCGACATCTCCCACGCCGTCGAGTCCTACGTACGCAGCCAGGGCGACTTCGGCGTGGTCGAGGACTACGTCGGGCACGGGATCGGCACCGCGATGCACCAGCCGCCGAACGTGCCGAACTTCGGCCGCCCCGGCCGGGGACCCAAGCTCGTCGAGGGTCTGGCGCTGGCCGTCGAGCCGATGGTCGTGGCGGGCGACCAGTCGACGCACGTCCTCGCCGACGACTGGACGGTCAAGACCGACGACGGCTCGCTGGCGGCCCATTTCGAGCACACCTTCACGCTGACCCCGCAGGGGACCTGGATCCTCACCGCGATCGACGGGGGAGAGGCCAGGCTCAAGGAGCTCGGCGTCCCCTTCGGCGGCCGCTGACCGCCGCGGACCCGGCGCGTTCGGG
>DATFGA010000037.1:0-2165 GCA_035249775.1 Nocardioidaceae bacterium
CCCAGGTCGGCCCAGTCGACGATCTCCCGGTCCTGGTTCTGTGGGGCGGGTGCGGGGCCTCGGGCGCCGTTGTCTGTGGTCATCGTGTCCTCCGGTTGGTTGGGTTCTCGACTGTAGGCCGGTTCATGCGCTAAGTTCAACACCATGCCTAAGTTTTCTTCTGCACCATGAACACTGCAGGTGGCCTGACCATCCGTGAGCTGGCCCACCGCACCGGAGTCGCGGCCGCGACGCTCCGAAGCTGGGAGACGCGGTACGGCGCTCCGGCCCCCCGTCGACTCGCCGGCGGCCATCGCCGCTACACCGAGTCCGACGTGAGCTATGTCGCCGAGGTCCTGCGACTGCGGGCGAGTGGTCTCGGAACGGCGAGCGCGATCGCTCGCGCGAGCACCGGTGTCCATGAGGGCGAACTCCTGGATCCCTCGGTGTTCGCCGGGCTGCGGCGCCGGCATCCGCATCTCGCGCCCCGGGTGCTGCGCAAGCCGACACTGCTGGCGCTGACCCGCGCGATCGAGGACGAGAGCCGCGCGCGGGCCGAGCGACCTCTCCTGTTCGCCAGCTTCCAGCACGAGCGGTTCTACCTGCAGTCCAAGGGGCGCTGGGAAGACCTTGCCCGCACCGCGGAGCGGGTCGTGGTCTTCGCCGACTTCAGTGGCGGTGCGCCTGCCGACGCCGCGCAGTCGAACCACGCTGCCCCGCGGCTGGTCCCGACGCCGCCCGACTCGCCCCTGCAACGGGAGTGGTTCCTGGTCTGCGACTCCCCCGACTTCCCGGTGTGTGTCACGGGATGGCAGCTGCCGGACCAGGACGACGTGCCCGACCGGGCACGCCGGTTCGAGACGCTGTGGACCGTGGACCCGGTCGAGGTCCGTGATGCGGCGCGGATCTGCGCCGCCCTGGCGGACACATTTGCGCCGCGCGCGCAGTGGAGCCTCGAGGAGCGGCTCGCCGGTACGCCGGCCCCCTCCTCCCCCGACCTGCGCAGGACCCAGAGCCTGTTCGCACGCCTGGTCGGCTACCTCGACGACAACCTGGCTCAGGAGGCCCGATGACCCCCGGCACCTTGCTCGACACCGTTCTCGACCGAAGCGTCGTGCTCGGCTACTCCAAGGTCGGGCTCGCCGCGCGACGTCGGCTGCCCGACTGGCCGGACGACCCGGCGCCCGATGCCCTGCGTGGCCGATCGGCGATGGTCACCGGTGCCACGTCCGGGCTCGGCACCGCTACCGCGGCAGGTCTGGCTCGGCTCGGCGCCCGGGTGCACCTCGTGGTGCGGAACATGGAGAAGGGTGAACGGGTGCTGGCCTCGCTGCGCGCGGAGTGCCCAGGCGCCGAGTTCGCGCTGTGGCGCTGCGACGTGTCGGACCTGGAGGATGTACGCCGGTTCGCCGGATCGTTCAGGGCCGAGGAGGAGCGCCTCGACGTACTCGTGCACAACGCCGGTGTGATGCCGCCGGACCGGGCGGAGACGCCGCAGGGCCATGAGGTGGCCGTGGCCACCCATCTGCTGGGGCCGGTGGCGATGACCGAGGCCCTACGACCTGTGCTCGGTGGTGGCCGGGCTGTGCTGGTGTCATCGGGCGGGATGTACGCCCAGCGGTTGCACGCCGAGGACCCGGAGTACCGGGTCGGCGAGTACTCCGGCACCGCCGCCTACGCCCGCACCAAGCGGATGCAGATCGAGTTGCTGCCGGTGCTGTCCGCGCGCTGGTCGGCCGACGGGATCGACGTGCACGCGATGCATCCCGGGTGGGCGGACACCCCCGGCATCCGCGACTCGCTGCCCGGGTTCCATCGGCTCACCGGGCGGTTGTTGCGCGACGGCGACGAGGGTGCGGACACCAGCATCTGGCTCGCGGCGACCGAACCCGCGCCGCGCTCAGGTCAGTTCTGGCACGACCGGCGCCCGCGACCGACCAACCTGCTGCCCTGGACCCGCGTGGACGAGGACCAGCGGGCCCGGCTGTGGCAGTGGTGCGTCGACGCGCTGGGGTTGTCGACGCCATGACGGGGCCGGACCTCACCGCTAGCTACGTCGAGTTCTGGGGCGAGCGGCACCTGTGCACGCTGTCCACGTTGCGCGCGGACGGCACGCCCCACCTGGTCCCGGTGGGCGCGGTGCTGGACGCGGAGGCCGGATACGCCTGGGTGATCACGTCCCGCAC
>DATFGA010000038.1:0-3508 GCA_035249775.1 Nocardioidaceae bacterium
CGTCCAGGGTGGCGAGGTCCAGGTTCGACGTCGCGCGGCGCACGGTCAACGCCACCCAGGCGTCGTCGAAGGCGAGGACCGCGCCGCCGGTGCCGACCAGGATCGGTAGGGTCTCCGCCGCCTCCGCCCGGGAGCCCGGCAGGTCCGCCACCGTGGCCGCCGGACCGCCCGCCGCCGCCCGGACCCACGCCTCGTCCTCGTGCGCCTCGGCGACCAGTCGCTGAAGCCAGGTCCACGACCCGGGGGCGGTTTCCTCGGTCAGGATCGCGAACACGGTCCCGTCGACGTCCGCGAGCAGCGGGTCGGCCCACGAGTAGCGTCGGCAGGTCGCGGTCCACAGGTCGATCTGCTGCGCCGGGTCGGCCCCGGGAGGCCCGGCCAGCGCGACCACCCGGAACGGGCCGGGTGGCAGGGTCAGCTCCTGGGACGCCACGGGGTCGAACCGGCGCAGCGCCGCGCGGATCCGCTCCACGGCGTTGCGCCGGGCCACGTCGGCCTGCGCGCGCAGCCGGAGCAGGTGCAGCGCAAGGACGGAAGCGGCGTTGCTGAGCTCCGCGGTGACCTCCGCCGGGACCGGCCCGGAGACGACCGCCCAGATCGATCCGAGCCACTCGTCGCCGGCGCGGACCGGAACGACCAGTCGCGGCAGCGTGCCGTCGGGGCCCTCGGGGACCAGGAACGGCTCGCTCGAGCGCGCCAGGCGGCGGAACACGCCCCGGGCGCGGAAGTGTGCGACCACGTCGGGCGGCACGCGGCGGCCGACGATCGTGGAGACCCGGGCCGTGTCGGTGAGGCTCTGGCCGGACGAGTAGGCGAGCACCCGCGACTGGTGGTCCTCGATGGTGACGGGGGCGTCGACGATGGCGGCGGCCGCGTCGGCGAGGACGAACAGGTCGTTGTGCACGCCGGCGTCCCCGGCCGCGGGCGAGGCAGGGGCCGCGGCCCGATCGATCACACCGCGCAGCATCCAGACCAGGTGGGACCAGGAGATCTCCTCCTGGAGGCTCGCCAGCAGGAGGCCGTGCCGCTCCGCCGCCTCCCGGACCGGGCCGGTGATCGCGGCCGGCCGCAGCACGAGCCCGGAGGCACCGCCGGCAGCACACCGGTCGACCAGGCCGACCGCACCGTCACCGGCACCGATGCCGAGCACCAGGTCACCGGCGTGCCCGATCGAGTCCTGGCCGGGCTCGGCGAGGTGGACGTCACCGACCTCGTCGCTGCCGTCGCCGGGGACGACCACCTCGAACACCGAGGGGCCGATGGCGGTCACCACGTCCAACGCTGAGCTCACCGGTCCATTGTGCTGGGAGGACAATGGTTCGGCCAACTATGAGTGCCCGGAGACCATGACTTCGGCTGTGACCCGTCGCACCATCGAAGGTATGGCTGAGAACACCTCGACCCCCAAGCACGTCGCCGTCGTCGGAGCCGGCATGGTCGGACTGTCGACCGCATGGTTCCTCCAGGAGCACGGTGTCTCGGTCACCGTGCTGGACCGCGAGGGCGTCGCGGCCGGCTCGTCGTGGGGCAACGCCGGCTGGCTCACGCCCGGCCTCACCACGCCGCTGCCCGAGCCGGCGGTGCTGAAGTACGGCGTCCGCGCGGTGCTCAGCCCGTCCTCCCCGGTCTACGTCCCGCCGACCGCAAGTCCACGGCTGGTCTCGTTCCTGACCCGGTTCGCGCGCAACAGCACCGCCCGGCGCTGGGAGCGGGCGATGCAGGCGCTGGTGCCGATCAACCGCAGGTCGCTGGCGGCCTTCGACGTGCTCGGCGAGAATGGCGTGGCGGCCCCGACGCACGAGGCGAAGTCGTTCCTCGCCGCCTACCGGACCGCCGAGGAGCGGACCACCCTCCTCGAGGAGATCGAGCAGATCCACCGGGCCGGGCAGGGCATCGAGTTCGACGTGCTCGACGGTGACGAGGCCCGCGGTGTCGAGCCGTCGCTGTCCGACGAGGTCGGCGCGGCGATCCGCCTGCACGACCAGCGGTTCATCAACCCCGGTGAGTACGTGCACGCCCTCGCTGACTCGGTCAGCGCCCGCGGCGGCGTGATCCGCTCCGGTGTCACGGTCGGAGACATCGTCGACCGCGGCTCCAAGGTCGAGGTGGACGGTGCGTCGTACGACGCGGTCGTGCTCGCCACGGGCGCCTGGCTCGGGAACTTGGCGCGCCCGTTCGGGGTGAGGACGCTCGTGCAGGCCGGCCGTGGCTACAGCTTCAGCATCCCGATCGAGCACGTGCCGAGCGGGCCGGTGTACTTCCCGGCGCAGCGGGTGGCCTGCACGCCGCTCGGCGACCGGCTGCGCGTCGCGGGGATGATGGAGTTCCGTGCCCCGGATGCGCCGCTCGACGCGCGCCGGATCGGTGCGATCACCGAGGCCGCGAAGCCGCTGCTGCGCGGTGCCGACCTCGACGCCCGGCAGGACGAGTGGGTCGGCGCTCGTCCCTGCACCCCCGACGGTCTCCCGCTGGTCGGGGCGACCCGGTCCCCGCGGGTGTACGCGGCCGGCGGGCACGGCATGTGGGGCATCACGCTCGGGCCTGCAACCGGCCAGCTGCTCGCCGAGCAGATGGTGACCGGCCGGGTTCCGGCCGAGCTCACGGCGTTCAACCCGCTGCGCTGACCCCGGCGGCGTCCGCGTCGCCGTGTGCGATGCTCGGCGCCATGGTCTCCCGCACGGCACTGGTACGACGCCCGGGCCCACGTCTCGCCGACGGCCTGGTCACCCACATCGAGCGCAGCCCGGTCGACGTGGCCCTGGCCGAGCGGCAGTGGGCCGACTACGTCGCGGCGCTCGAGGCCAGCGGGTGGGCCACCGTCGAGGTCCCTCCGGCCGACGACTGCCCAGACAGCGTGTTCGTCGAGGACACCATGGTCGTGTTCCGCGACCTCGCCGTGGTCGCCCGGCCCGGTGCGGCCTCGCGGCGCGCGGAGACCGCGGACGCGGAGAAGACGGTCGCCGGCCAGGGCTATCGGCTCGCCCACATCGAGGAGCCGGGCACCCTCGACGGCGGCGACGTGCTGAAGATCGGGGACATCGTCTACGTCGGCCAGGGCGGGCGGACCAACGCCGCCGGGCTGGCACAGCTGCGGTCACATCTTGAGCCGCTGGGTGCCCGGGTGGTCGGGGTCGAGGTGAGCAAGGTGCTGCACCTCAAGAGCGCTGTCACCGCGTTGCCGGACGAGACGGTGGTCGGCTTCCCGCCGCTCGTCGACGACCCGACCGTCTTCGACAGGTTCCTTCCCGTCCCGGAGGAGTCCGGGGCGCACGTCGTACTCCTCGATGACGAGCGGGTGCTGATGGCCGCGTCCGCTCCGCAGACCGCGCGGCTGTTCGCCGACCGTGGGCTGGAGCCGGTCGTGGTCGACATCAGCGAGTGCGAACGCCTGGAGGGGTGCGTGACCTGCCTGTCGGTGCGGTTGCGGGGCTGACCGCCTCAGGCGACCTGCGCGTCGGCGACCGCCATCGCCTGCGGCGTCAGCTGGAACTGGATCCGGCCGGAGTCA
>DATFGA010000039.1:0-5620 GCA_035249775.1 Nocardioidaceae bacterium
TCCTGCTTCGGCCTGGTCACGCGCGGCACCGAGGAGCAGAAGCAGAAGTGGCTGCCCGACATGCTTGGCGGCGAGCTGCTCGGCGCCTACTGCCTGTCCGAGGCCCACGCCGGCTCCGACCCCGCGGCGATGAAGACGACGGCGAAGCGTGACGGCGACGACTACGTCCTCAACGGCGCCAAGGCCTGGACCACGCATGGCGGCTACGCCGACTTCTACAAGGTGATGGCCCGCACGAGCGACGAACGCAACGGGATCTCCTGCTTCCTGGTCCCCGCCGACACCGAAGGCCTGACCGCAGACCCGCCCGAGAAGAAGATGGGTCTTACCGGCTCGGCGACCGCCACCATGCGGTTCGAGAACGTCCGCATCCCGGCCGAGCGGCGCCTCGGTGAGGAGGGCGACGGGCTGAAGATCGCGCTGGCCGGCCTGGACTCGGGCCGGCTCGGCATCGCCTCGGTCGCCACCGGCCTCGCCCAGGGCGCACTCGACCACGCCGTCGCCTACGCCAAGGAGCGGGAGACCTTCGGCAAGCCGATCATCGAGCACCAGGGCCTCGCGTTCGTGCTCGCCGACATGGAGGCCGCCGTGCAGAGCGCCCGCGCGACCACGCTGCACGCGGCCCGCCTCAAGGACCAGGGGCAGCCGTTCTCGAGGGAGGCCTCGATCGCGAAGATGGTGGCCACCGACAACGCCATGAAGGTCACCACCGACGCGGTGCAGGTGCTCGGCGGTTACGGCTACACCCGCGACTTCCCGGTCGAGCGCTACATGCGTGAGGCCAAGGTGATGCAGATCTTCGAAGGCACCAACCAGATCCAGCGGATGGTGATCAGCCGTGCGCTCGGCAAGGACAACAAAGGCTCGATCTCTGTGAAGAAGGAGAACTGATGCAGCTCGAGAACACCGCAGCGATCGTCACCGGCGGAGCGTCCGGCCTCGGCGCCGCGACCGCGGAAGCCCTTGCCAAGAAGGGCGTCCGGGTGTTCGCGCTCGACCTGCCTCAGGCCGTCGAGAACGCGACGGCGCCGGACGGCGTCGAGTACGTCGGGACCGATGTCACCGACCCGGAACAGGTCCGGGCCGCCGTGGACCGAGCTGCCACGGCCGGCGTACCGCTGCGCACGGTGGTCAACTGTGCCGGGATCGGCCCGTCGATGCGGATCCTCGGCAAGAAGGGGGTGCACGACCTCGACGCCTACGCCAAGGTCATCCAGATCAACCTGATCGGCTCGTTCAACGTGCTCGCCGTCGCCTCGGAGAAGATCGCCGCCACCGACGCCGACGAGCAGGGCCAGCGCGGGGTCATCATCAACACGGCCTCCATCGCGGCGTACGACGGGCAGGTCGTTCAGGCTGCGTACTCCTCGTCGAAGGGCGGCATCGTCGGGCTCACCCTGCCGGCGGCCCGCGACCTCGCCCAGTACGGCATCCGGGTCAACACCATCGCCCCCGGCATCGTCGAGACCCCGATGCTGGCCACCGTCTCCGAGGAGTTCCGCGCCGGCCTGGCCGCGGGCGTCCCGTTCCCGCAGCGGCTGGCTCGTCCCGAGGAGTACGCACAGCTCGCACTCTCGATCATCGACCACGACTACCTCAACGGCGAGACGATCCGGATGGACGGCGCGCTGCGGATGGCGCCGCGTTAGGGCTCGTTGCGCCGACTGTTCAAGCGCTCGAAGGAGTGCGCTACTCGAGTCCGGCTCGCTAGCCTGAGGTCATGGAGCGGCCCTGGCCGCTCACCGGCCGGGACGAGGAGCTGCGCAGGGTCGCGGCCGCGATCCGACCCGGTGCGGCGGGAATCGTGGTGGCGGGTCCGGCAGGGGTCGGCAAGACCCGGCTCGCCCGCGAAGCGCTGGCGGTTCCGGCAGGCCGCGGGGAAACCGTCGTCTGGGCTCATGGCAGCACGGCTGCCCGGCCCTTTCCCCTCGGCGCGTTTGCCGGCCTGCTCGACGTCCCCACCGGCGACGCCGCCGAGACCATCGGCCGAGCACTGGACCAGCTCGCCCGGCAGCAGCCTCTCGTACTGGCCGTCGACGACGCGCACCTGCTCGACGAGCACTCGGCGATCGTGCTGCACCGGGTGGTGGTACGCCGGCTGGCACCGGCCGTGGTCACGTTACGAACCGGTGAGCCGGCTCCCGACACGGTGACGTCCTTGTGGAAGGACGACCACCTGCCGCGCCTGGACCTGGCCCCGCTGGACGTCAGCGAGACCACCGACCTGGTCGCCCGGGTGCTCGGCGGTCCGGTCGACTCGGCCTCCGCGCACCGGCTCTGGACCCTGACCCAGGGCAGCCCGCTGTTCGTGCGGCACCTGCTGACCGGGGAGGTGTCGGCCGGCCGGTTCACAGCATCGTCCGGGATCTGGCGCTGGACCAGCGAGCCGGCGATCTCCCCGCAGTTGGCCGGCCTGCTGGAGAACGAGATCGGTGGCCTCGCACCCGGGGTGCAGGACGTCGTGGACCTGGTCGCGCTGGCCGAACCCGTGTCAGTCCCCACGCTGTCCGCGCTGACGTCGCCCGGTGACCTCGAGCAGGCCGAGGGTCGGGGCCTGGTGCGCACCGACGGGCTGGTCGCCCGGCTGGCGCACCCGTTGTACGGCGAGGTCCGCCGTGCCGCCATGGGTGCAGTGCGCGCACGCCGACTGCGCGGCCGGGTCGCCCTGACCCTGGACGCGACGCCCGACCCGATCCCCCGGGCCGTGTTGACCCTCGACTCCGACCTGCCCCCGGACCCCGCGCTGTTCCTGCAGGCCGCCGAGGCCGCGACTCGGATGTACGACCTGCCGCTGGCGGAACGATTGGCCAGTGCGGCGGCCGCCACCGGCGACCCTGCCGCCCGGCTCGTGCACGCTGCGGCGCTGTCCTGGCTCAGCCGCGGCGAGGAGGCCGAGGCGATCCTCACCGACCTCGCGGCGAGCGCACCGGACCCGGAGACGCACGCGCTGGTCCAGCTGCATCGCACCGGCAACCTGCTGTTCACGATGGCCCGGCCGGACCAGGCACGTCGGGCGCTGGCCGCAGCCGAGGCCACCGGCACGCTCCCTCTCCACGTCGCTGGGATGTCGCTCGCCCTGGCCGCGGCGGTCGGCGACCTGTCGTCGGTGCTTGCCGGCGGTCCGGCCCTGCTGCATGAGGAGCTGCCTGACGACCTGGCCCGCATCCTCGTCGCCTCCGCCGTGTCCGCGGCGGCTGCGGTCACCGGTGCGCGCGGGTTGCTCGAGGACGCGGCGGTGGTGGGCGGGCTCACCGCCGACCGGGTGCCCACTGTCATTCCCGGGTTCGGGCTCGCGGACTTCCAGGTGCTCGGCCACCGCCTCGCCGGGGCACCAGGGCGCGCTGACGAGCAGGCCCGGAGAATGCAGGGCGCATCCGCCGACCTCCCCGGCCCAGCCCGGTTGATGGGGCTGGTCGTCGCCGGACATGCAGCCCTGGCCGGCGGCCGGCTTGTCGATGCGCTCAGCCTGCTGCGCGAGGCGTGGGCCGGCCTGGCGGACTCGGGACACGAGTTCCGGTTCCGCTGCTGCACGCTGCTGGCGACGACCCTGGCGCAGGCCGGGGAAGCGGCGCAGGCCGCTCCACTCCTGTTCGGCGTCGTCACAGCGCAGCATCCGGCCTACGGGATCTATGCGCCGGACGACCTCCTCGCCCGGGCGTGGGGAGCGGCCGCCGAAGGTGCGACGACCGAGGCGCTCGGCCATGCCATCACCGCGGCCGCCCTCGCTCGCGAGGCTGGCGCCCCTGCTTACGAGGCTCTCGCCTGGCAGACCGCGGTCCAGCTCGGCGACGCAACGGAGGCACTGCCCCGCCTCACGACCCTCGCCGCGCTGAGCCCTCGGGCCACGGTGGCCCAGGCCCATGCCCGCGCGTGGGCGGAGGAGGACGGTCAGGCGCTGCTCGAGGCAGCCGACGCCTGGGCTCGGCTCGGCGACCTCGTGGCCGCAGGAGATGCGGCGGCCCAGTCGGCCGACGTACACCGCCGGCAGGGGCGGCACGGTTCGGCCCTCTCCGCCGCGGCGCTCGCCGAGAAGGTCGCCCGTCGGTCTGGCGCCCGCACGCCGGCGCTCGCGATCGCGGCGCGGCCGCTACCGCTGACTGCCCGAGAGCGCGAGATCACCGCGCTGGCCGCCCGGGGGCTGTCGAACAAGGACATCGCCGAGCGGTTGACCGTGTCGGTGCGCACCGTCGAAGGACACCTCTACCGCGCCGTCCACAAGCTCGGCATCTCCCAGCGCAGTGAGCTGATGGAGGTCCTCGGAGTTGAGTAGCGCACTACTCGCACCACTCCCGTTCCGAGGGCTGATGCTGGTTGCACCCAGCCTGAGGAGGAGCCATGAGCACGACCTACGTCCCGCCCGGGGAGGGTCGGCACTACCCCATGATCGACGGTGACCACATCGCGAAGGCCGCGGTGCGGGACACCGAAGGTGCCTTCGAGGTCTTCGAGGTGGTCGCGCCTGCGAGGCCCATGGCGCCTCCCCACGTCTCGCCGTGGAGCGGCGTGCTGTTCCTGCTCGAGGGCCGTCTCACCGCACTGGTCGACGGCGCGTCGTACGACGTGGAGCCTGGCGGGCTGGTGATCCTACCGGCCGGCACACCTGCCAGCTTCGAGGTCGTCGGCGACTCCGCCCGATTCCTGGCGGTCACCTCGGGCAACCGTGCCGGGCAATTCTTCGCCGACTTCGCCGGCTCTGTCCCGTCCGACCACCCCGTCGAGCAGTCGATGGAGACGATTCTCTCGGTCACCCAACGTCACGGCGTCCGCCTCGCGGGTGCGTGATCCCGATGCGGTTCGACCTGACCACGAAGGCCTCGCCGGAGCAGGTTCTGCGGGCCATGACCGACTTCACCGATCGCCGGCTCCAGATCTGGCACAAGACGCTCGACCCCAAGGTGTACGAGGTCCGTGAGGTCGGCGACACCTGGGCACTGGCCCGGGAAGGGTCGCCCCGGGTGCCGTTCTGGGTGGTCGTCCACTACGACTGGTCCGATCCGAGGCTGATCCGGTGGACCGAGGTGGAGAGCAACCATGGAGACCGCGGCGCCGGAAGCATGCGGATCGGACCAGGCGACGAGGGAGGCAGCCGGGTCCACGTCGAGTGGACGACGCACGCCGTTCGCACGCGGGACAAGATCGCGATGTTCCTGCTCCACCACACGATGAACCGGATCATTGCGCGCATGTGGCGCAAGGAGCTCGACCGCTACGCCCAGTTGGCCATCGCCTAGCTCGCCCGGCGCCCACCGCGAGTACAGGTCCACACCCGAGGTGCGCCATCGCCGCGAGCGCGGTCCCGGTTAGCTGCCCAGCTCTTCTCCGCTGCAGATCCCGATGCCCTCAAGTCACCGACAAGTCAGGCGAAGTGGTCATGTCCCGAGCGTCGCACCGATTCCGGACGAGAGACGATCTCTGATCGTTGGCAGGTCCCTCAAGCCTGAGCCAGGACGGCGGTCGTGGCCTCGAGCCGTAGGTGCGCACCCCCACACCTCCTCGTCACCATGCCGAAGCACCCCCTTGACAAGATTTATTGTCAAGTGCATGGTTGGCGATATGCAGGACATCGAAGTCATCGAGAGCGCGGAGGCAGCCGCCGCCGCGCTGGACCCGGTCCGGGCCC
>DATFGA010000040.1:0-2404 GCA_035249775.1 Nocardioidaceae bacterium
CGAGCTCAGCGGCAGCCGCCCGTCGAGGTAGATGTCGCCCAGGTGGTCGACCGCGAACGCGACACCGTAGAGGCGAAGGTTCTTCTCGAGCATCCACCGGTAGACGCGCTCGTGGTTCTCGTCGGGATGCCGCGCGACGAACGCGTGCACCCCCAACGCGTGGGACCCGACGTCGAAGCGGCACGGCGTCTGCAGCTTCTTCTCACCGGGCAGCACCACGGTGAAGACGCCGTCCTCGATCTCCTTCCACTCCAGCTCGTGCTCGGCGAACGCGGTCCGCAGCGTCTCGGCGGCGGCTTCCCGGTCGGTCACGCTCTCATCCCCTCGAGATCCATCCGCATGGCCGTGCTGGCCTGGCGGTACACCTCGACAGTACGGTCCGCGGTCCGTTCCCAGGCGAAGCCCGCCGCCTGCTCGCGGGCCCCCTCGGCCAACGCTGCGCGGAACGCCGGCTGGTGGACGATCCGTTCGATGGCGCGCGCATAGTCGGCCGGGTCGTGCCCCTCGACGAGCAGGCCGCTCACCCCGTCGCGCACAACCGTGGTCAGCCCGCCCACGGCAGCCGCAACCACCGGCGTACCGGTTGCCTGCGCCTCCACCGCGACCAGCCCGAACGACTCGTTGTAGGACGGGACGCAGACCAGCGTGGCGGCGGCGTACCAGTCGACCAACGTGGACTGCGCCACCGGCGGGATGAACCGGACCACGTCCGCGATCCCGAGGGCCTCGGCGAGCTGGGCCAGCGACTCGGGGTGCTCGAGGCCGGTGCCGGACGGCCCGCCGACCACCGGCACCACCAGCCGCGACCGCAGCGACGGGTCACGAGACAGCAGCGAGGACACTGCGTGCAGGAGTACGTCGGGTGCCTTGAGGGGCTGGATGCGTCCGGCGAACATCAGCACATGTGCATCGGCAGGCAGGCCGAGCCGGGCCCGCGCAGCCGCCTGGCCGACCGGCCGGAACACCGACAGGTCGACGCCCGGGTGCACCACCTCGACCCGGGTCGGGTCCGCGTCGTAGAGGTTGACCAGCTGCTTGGCCTCGTTGTCGGTGTTCGCGATCAGCATGTCGGCGGCCTCGACCACCTGCTCCTCGCCGATCACCCGGGCGGTCGGCTCGGGCGTGTCGCCCTCGGCGAGGGCCTCGTTCTTGACCTTGGCCATCGTGTGCATGGAGTGCGCCAGCGGGACGCTCCACCGGTCCCGGACCAGCGCGCCGACCTGGCCGGAGAGCCAGTAGTGGCTGTGCACAAGGTCGTACCAGCCCTGGTCGTGCCGGGCCTCGGAGCGGAGCACCTCGCGCGCGAAAACGCACAGCTGACCGGGCAGCTCGGCCTTGGTCAGCCCCTCGAAGGGCCCGGCGTGGACGTGGTGGACGTGCACGCCGGGCAACGCCTCGACGACCGGCGGTAGCTCGGACGAGGTCGCTCGGGTGTAGACGTCGACGCCGATGTTGCGTCGCGCCAGCCGCTTGGACAGCTCGAGCACATAGACGTTCATCCCGCCCGCGTCCCCGGTCCCGGGCTGGTCGAGCGGCGACGTGTGCAGGCTGATCATCGCGACCCGTCCGTGGACCGGACGCGGACCCGGGTGCTTCGGTAGAGCGTTCACGTGGGCATACCTCCGCTGGGGTCAACCACCGGTGATTCTTGCTTATTTCATCAGAGCATCCAGATCTGCCCCGGTTTCACCGATTCCGACGGTGGTCCGGGGCTCGGCGAGGACCAGGCGCACACCGGTCACCAGTACCCACAACAGGCCGAGCAGGAACGGGACCGGGTTGGCCGTGTTCACATCCGACAGGCCCGCCAGCATTGCCGCAACCCCGAGCACCCCGAGTAGCACGCCGGCCCAGTAGCCGACCGGGCCCAACAGCCCCGCGCCGCGCAGCGCAACCGCCGCGGCCCAGACGAACAGCGAGAAGGGCAGCCAGCACAGGACGAACGCCGCCCCGTTGGTCGCCACCAGCGTGAGCGCAGCATCGGCCGACAGCTCATCGTGGTGCGCGAGCCCGGCCAGGTAGGGCGTCGCCGAACCGAGCTTGACCGCCACCATCAGCACCGCGGCGATCACCGCCACGGTGCCGGCCAGCCGGAGCCCGCCGCGGCGGCGGAGCAGGTCGGCCAGGTAGGCCGCGAACACGAGGAAGCTGCAGAACGCGAGGACCTCGGCGACCAGGCCCAGCTGCACGGTCGCGTCCCCCGCCCCGGCGGCCAGCCCCTCCAGCGCCGCCTGACCGGGCGGCAGGTCCGCGGGCGGAGCGGGCACCGACTCGGTGAGGCTGTTGCCGGCAAGCACAAGTACGACGAACGCGGGTCCGCTCGCGGCCGCGAGGCGACGCGACCACGCCGTGGGAACTGAGAGCGACATGTTTCTCCTTCGCAGTAGGACGCCCCGGGAGCGGG
>DATFGA010000041.1:0-29123 GCA_035249775.1 Nocardioidaceae bacterium
GCCGACCCTCCTCCCGCCGCGGGACCTGACCCGGATCGTGTCCGCGATCGACAACGAGCTCGGTCTGGCCGCCGGTGCCGAGGTGACCACCGAGTCCAACCCCGACAGCGTCACCGCCGAGGACCTCGAGGTGCTCCGCGAAGGTGGGATCAACCGGGTGTCCTTCGGGATGCAGTCCGCGGTGCCGCACGTGCTCGCCGTCCTGGATCGCACTCACGACCCGGAGCGAGTGCCGCGCGCGGTGCAGTGGGCCCGCTCGGCCGGCTTCGACCAGGTCAGTCTGGACCTGATCTACGGCACGCCGGGGGAGTCGCCCGGTGACTGGCAGACCTCGCTGGACAGCTCGCTGGCCGCGGACCCGGACCATCTCTCGGCCTACGCGTTGATCGTCGAGGAGGGCACCGCGTTGGCCCGGCAGATCCGCCGCGGTGAGGTGCCGATGACCGACGACGACGACCTCGCCGACAAGTACCTGGCCGCGGACGAGGCGCTGGAGAAGGCCGGGCTCGGCTGGTACGAGGTGTCGAACTGGGCACGCGACGAGACGGCCCGGTGCCGGCACAACGAGATCTACTGGCGTGGTGACGACTGGTGGGGGATCGGGCCTGGGGCGCACTCGCACGTGGGCGGCGTGCGCTGGTGGAACGTCAAGCACCCCGTGGCCTACGCCGGGCGGATCGAGTCCGGTGCGAGCCCCGCGCAGGCGCGTGAGGTGCTCGACGCGGAGACCCGCCGGGTCGAGCGGGTGCTGCTGGAGGTGCGGCTCCGTGACGGACTGCCGGCCGACGTGCTCGACGAGGCAGGCCGCGGAAACGTCGCCGACCAGGTCGCTCGCGGCAACGTCGACGCTGAGGGGTGGGACCGCGGCCGGGTGGTGCTGACCCGGAAGGGCAGGCTGCTCGCGGACGCGGTCGTCCGCGACCTGCTGCCCTGAGGCCGGGCTGCCGGGCAGGCCTGGCTCAGCCGATGAAGCGGAAGATCAGTGGGTAGCGGTAGTCCTCGGAGTTCGCGGCCTTCACCGACGCCACGATCATCAGCACCAGCCAGGCGATCCCGACCACGGGCAGCAGGATGAACCCGACCAGCAGGATCAGCGAGATGCCGGCGACCAGGAAGTAGATCATGTAGGAGATCTGCATGTTCAGCGCTTCCTTGCCGTGCCGGTCCAGGAACGCCGAGCGCTCCTTGAACACCAGCCACACCACCAGCGGGGCGATGAAGCCGAGCAGGATCGGGCCCAGGTGGGCGCCGACCGCCCACAGCTTCTCCTCGTCGGGACGCATCGGCTGCTGCTGCAGGGGCACGTTCGGCGGTGGCATCTGCGGCGGTGGCGTCTGTTGCGGTGGCATCGACTGCTGCCCGTAGGGCGGCGGCGTCCCGTAGCCCGGCGGCGTGGACTGCTGCCCCGGCTGCCCCTGCTGCTCGTGGGGCTGGTCTGGCGTGTTCGGACCCGTTGTCATGTTCTCGATTCAAGCACAGCGAGGGCTCCTCGGACCTCAGGTTCGACCCTGGTCCGGCCCTGGTCCGACCCTCGTCATTGGGGAGGTGAGGTCACGAAGTCGATCAGCTCCTCGACCCTGCCCAGCAGAGCCGGCTCGAGGTCGGCGTACGAGCTCACCTTGGACAGGATGTGCTTCCACGCCCGCGCGATGTCGGCCTGGTCGCGGTGCGGCCAGCCGAGGCTCTGGCAGATGCCGCGCTTCCACTCGATGTTGCGCGGGATCCGCGGCCACTGCTGCAACCCGAGCCGGTCCGGCTTCACCGCCTGCCAGATGTCGATGTAGGGGTGGCCGACGATCAGGACGTGCTTGCCGCCCGGGCTCTTGGCGATCGAGGCGGCGATCCGGCTCTCCTTGGAGCCGGCGACCAGGTGGTCCACCAGCACTCCGACGCGGCGTTCCGGTCCGGGCCGGAAGTCCTGGAGGTGGCCGGCCAGGTCGTCGACGCCCTCGATGTACTCGACGACCACGCCCTCGATGCGCAGGTCGTCGCCCCAGACCTTCTCCACGAGCTCGGCGTCGTGACGGCCTTCGACGAAGATCCGGCTCGCGCGGGCGACGCGTGCCTTGGTGCCCGGCACCGCGACCGAGCCCGAGGCGGTGTGCGTCTTCTGCGCCGGGCCCTTCCGGGTCGGTGGGCGCAGGATCACCGGCACGCCCTCGAGCAGGAAGCCGGGCCCGAGCGGGAACGTACGCCGCTTGCCGCGCCGGTCCTCCAGGGTCACCGTCTGCAGGTCGCGCTCGCACGCCACGATCTCCCCGCACCAGTCGGTGGTGACCTCCTCGACCACCAGCCCCTTGTCGGCCTCGATCTCCACCGCGCGGCCACGTTTGGGGGCACGCCAGTCGGTGTTGAGCACGTCGGAGCCGTATCGGTCGATCGCCATAACCGGCAACGCTAGGTCGCCACGGGGGCTTGGTCGGGGAGGGCACGCCGGAGGGCGGTCGGCTGGTGGCCCCCGGCGTGCCCGGTGGTCTGAAGCGGCGCACAAACCCCTTGGCATTCGGAAGACACCGATATATCGTCAACCTATCGCCGATAGGTCTTTGAGGAGGGGTGTCATGGGAGGCAGCAGCTGGGGCGGCGGCGGGCCGTGGGGACATCAGCACCGGGGCGGACCGTGGGGTTCCGGGCCTCCGCCGTGGGTGGCCGGGCTGTTCGGGCTGGCCCAGCACGGGCAGTCGCGCGGCCCGAAGGTACGCCGCGGCGACGTCCGCGCGGCGATCCTCGACGTGCTCTCGGTCGAGCCGATGAACGGGTACCAGATCATCCAGCAGATCGCCGAGCGCAGCGGCGGGGCGTGGAAGCCGAGCCCGGGGTCGGTGTACCCGACGGTGCAGCAGCTCGAGGACGAGGGGCTGGTCGGGCCGGTTGCCGGGGAGTCCCGGCGGCTCCTGGAGCTCACCGCGGCCGGCCGGGCCTACGTCCAGGAGCACCCCGAGGAGATGGCCGCGACCTGGCGCCCGTTCAACGAGCCGACCGAGGAGGACACCGGTGACCTGAAGCCGGTCATCGGCCAGGTGATGTCCGCGGTGTGGCAGATCATCGTCTCCGGAACCGCGCAGCAGCGGGCCGAGGCGGCCGAGATCCTCGCCGAGACCCGACGCCGGCTCTACGGCCTGCTCGCCGAGGGTGATCCCGAGTGAACCCGCAGCCCGAACCTCGGATCGGCGACGCCGAGCGGATCGCCGCTGCCGAGGCGCTCGGCGAGCACTTCGCCGCCGGGCGGCTCGACAAGGACGAGTACGACGAACGCAGCGCCCGGGTCTGGGCAGCCAAGACCGAGTCGGACCTGCGCCCGGTCTTCGGTGACCTGCCCGCGCTGGGGATGCCGAGCAGGCCGTTCGTTGCGCCGCCCGGACCGCACCGGGTCACGCGACCGGCGCCGCCGCCGCGCGGGTTCCGCTTCCCGTGGCTGCCGGTGCTGCTCGTCGTGGTGGGACTGATGTTCCTGGTGCCGGGGCCGTGGTGGCTGCTGCTGATCGGCGCCTTCGTGTTCTCCCGCACCCGGCACGCCTGCCACGGTCATCCGCGCCGGTCCTGAGCCGGACTACGCCAGCGGGAGTGACCGCGCGGAGCGGGGGAGGTGCTCGTAGCCGCGGGCGACCGCGTGGGCGAGCTCCTCGACGGGGTAGGGCCACTCGGTGGCGGCCAGCGCCTCGTGTGCCGGGACCCCCTTGCCGGCCAGGTCGCGGACCGTCTCGGCGACGATCCCGATGCTGCCGCGCTGCTCGAGCACGAAGTCCTTGTCCACCGGCAGACCGTGTCCGGGGACGATCACCGAGGCCTCGCTGAGCATGCTGATCACCAGGTCCAGCGTGAACGGCCACTCCAGCGGGAAGCAGTCCGGGCCGAACCCCGGAACGCCGCTGCGCAGCGCGGACTCCTCGACCAGGTCGCCGGCGAAGAGCACGTCCGCGTCCGGGACCCGGATGATGGTGTCGCCGTCGGTGTGCCCCCGTCCGGGGTGGACCAGCTCCACGAACCGGTCACCGAGGTCGACCGCTCTCGCCGACGAGAACGTCTGCTCGGGTACGACGATCCGGGTGGCTGCGATCTCGCGGTGCCGGCGGTGGGTGTCCTCGTCCCGGTCCTCGTCGGTCTGCGGGTCCTCGGCGTCGCGCGCGGCCTGTTCCTGCAACGCCGGGGCGTTGCTGCGAAGACCGGAGGCGGCCTGCTCGTGGGCATGGATCGCCACCCCGTCGTACGCCTCGGTGAAGGTGGCGTTGCCGAAGCAGTGGTCGAAGTGCTCGTGGGTGTTGACCACCGCGACCACGTCACCGGCGCCGAGCCGGCGGACCTGCTCGACGACGTGGCGGGCCTCGGCCTCGGAGGCGTGCGTGTCGACGACCAGCAGCCCGCGATCGCCACCGACGACGCCGACGTTGACGTCGAGAAACTCGAACCGCGCCACCCAGCAGCGGTCGGCCACCTCGACGAAGCCCTGGTCGTGCGGAATGTCGTGCGCGATCTCACGTGCGGCCATGCGCCTCAGGGTAGGCGCAACGATTCCGCGTGCGGTGGCCCGGCCTTGTAGAGTTGGCACTCGAAACGGGTGAGTGCCAACGTAGGTTGCTGGAGACGAGACAGGAGGCGGACATGGTCGAGGACCGCAAGCTCGCCGTCCTGCGGGCGATCGTCGAGGACTACGTGTCCACCCAGGAGCCGGTCGGCTCCAAGGCGCTGGTCGAGCGACACCAGCTGGGGGTCTCCCCGGCGACCGTGCGCAACGACATGGCGTCGCTCGAGGACGAGGGCTTCATCACCCAGCCGCACACCAGCGCCGGCCGGATCCCCACCGACAAGGGGTACCGGCTGTTCGTGGACCGGCTGAGCCAGGTCAAGCCGCTCTCGGCCGCCGAGAAGCGGGCGATCACCACGCTGCTCGAAGGCGCGATCGACCTCGACGACGTGGTGCAGCGCAGCGTCCGGCTGCTCGCGCAGCTGACCCGTCAGGTCGCGATCGTTCAGTACCCGACTCTGTCGCGGTCGACCGTGCGGCACGTCGAGGTGGTGATGCTGACCAGCACCCGGCTGCTGCTGGTGCTGATCCTCAGCACGGGGCGGGTCGAGCAGCGGGTGATCGAGGTGCCCGAGGCGCTCGACGACGACACGGTCGCCGACCTGCGCACCCGGCTGAACCGGGCCACGATCGGCGAGAAGCTCAACGACGCTTCGGAAGCGCTGGCCGACGTGCCGGACGCGTTCGAGGTGGGCAGCCGGACGCCGGTGGCGATGGTGGTCGCCGCGCTGATCGAGGCGATGTCCGACCACCGCTCCGACGAACGTGTGGTGGTCGGCGGCACCGCGAACCTCGCGCGTTTCGGTGAGGGGTTCGACGCGTCGATCAAGCCGATGCTCGAGGCGCTCGAGGAGCACGTCGTACTCCTCAAGCTGCTCGGTGAGGCGACCTCGCCGTCGACGTTGACGGTGCGGATCGGGCACGAGGTTCCCTACCACGAGCTGTCCACGACCTCGGTCGTGGCCACCGGCTACGGACCCGGTGACGAGGCGCTGGCGACGCTCGGCATCGTCGGCCCGACCCGGATGGACTACCCCGGAACGATGACGACCGTGCGCGCGGTGGCGCGCTACGTCTCCAAGATCCTCGACGAAGGCTAATGAGCAGAGAGAACCGTGACCGTACTGTGAGCCAGGACCTCTACGAGACCCTCGGCGTCTCCCGCGATGCCGACAACGACGCGATCAAGAAGGCCTACCGCCGTCTTGCCCGTCAGCTCCACCCGGACGTGAACCCCGACCCCGAGACGCAGGAGCGGTTCAAGGACGTCACCCGCGCCTACGAGGTGCTCTCCGACCCGGAGAAGCGCCGGATGTACGACCTCGGTGGCGACCCGTTCGGCGGGGGCGCCGGGGGCTTCGGTGCCGGCCAGGGTTTCTCGTTCACCGACATCATGGACGCGTTCTTCGGCGGGCAGGGCGCGGGTGGCGCGGCCGGTGCCGGGCGCGGACCGCGACCGCGGATGCGCCGGGGCCAGGACGCGCTGATCCGCCTCGAGGTGGACCTCGCGGAGGCCGCGTTCGGCACCACCCGCGAGCTGAAGGTCGACACCGCGGTGCTGTGCACGGTCTGCCACGGCGACGGCGCCGCTCCCGGCTCCTCGCCGGTGACCTGCGAGACGTGCCAGGGACGCGGCGAGGTGCACCACGTGCAGCGCTCGTTCCTCGGGGAGATCCGCACGATGCGTCCGTGCGCCGCCTGCCGTGGCTACGGCTCGATCATCCCCGAGCCGTGCCGCGAGTGCTCCGGCGACGGCCGGGTCCGGTCGCGTCGCACGCTGACCGTGAAGATCCCGGCCGGCGTCGACACCGGCACCCGGGTGCAGCTCGCCGAGCAGGGCGAGGTGGGTCCCGGTGGGGGACCGGCCGGTGACCTGTACGTCGAGATCCACGTCGCCGACCACCCGGTGTTCGTCCGGCAGGGCAGCGACCTGATCTGCAACGTGACGGTGCCGATGACCGCCGCGGCGCTCGGCACCTCGATCGAGCTGCCCACGCTGGAGGCCGACCTGGTCCCTGAGTCGTCGACGGACAGCGACGTCGAGACCACCGTGACCCTCGACATCCGGGCCGGGACCCAGTCCGGGTCCGAGGTCATCCTGAACGGCCGCGGGGTCCCCTCGCTGCGCGGGACCGGCCGCGGTGACATCGTCGTCCGGATCATCGTCGAGACCCCGACCCGGCTCGACGAGCGGCAGGAGGAGCTGCTCCGCGAGCTCGCCGCGCTCCGCGACGAGGAGTCGCCCGACGGGCAGGTGCAGGCCGGACACAAGTCGGTCTTCGACCGGCTCCGGGACGCGTTCGGCCCTCGATGACCCTGCCGGTCTTCCTCGCCGGGTCGCTGGAGGCCGTCAGCGCCGGAGCAACCGTCGAGGTGACCGGTGACGAGGCGCGGCACGCGGTCGTGGTGCGCCGGATCCGGGTCGGCGAGCGCGTCGGGCTGACCGACGGCGAAGGCACGACGGTGGTCGGTCCCGTCGCAGCGACGTCGAAGTCGTCGATGTCGGTGACCGTCGACTCGGTGTCCACGATCCCGGCCGAGACGCCGCGGGTCGTCGTGGTGCAGGCGATCCCGAAGGGTGACCGGGGCGAGCTCGCCGTGGAGATGCTCACCGAGGTCGGGGTCGACCTGATCGTGCCCTGGGCCGCGTCCCGGTCGGTGGCCGTGTGGCGCGGGGACCGGGCGGCGAAGTCGCTGGCGAAGTGGCGGGCCACCGCGCGGGAGGCCGCGAAGCAGGCCCGCCGTTCCTGGTTCCCGTCCGTCGCCGAGGTGGCGTCGACCCAGGACGTGGTCGCGTTGCTGCAGAACGCCGCCCTCCCCGTCGTACTCCATGAGGCGGCGTCCGGACCGCTTGCCGACCTGCCGGTCCTGGGTCGTGGGGAGATCGTGATCGTGGTCGGGCCCGAGGGCGGGATCAGCGACGAGGAGCTGGCCGCGTTCGCCGACGTGGGCGCCGAGCCGGTGCGGCTGGGCAGCTCGGTGCTGCGGACCTCCACCGCCGGGGTCGCCGCGGCCGCCGCCCTCCTCTCCCGCACCCCCCGCTGGCGCTGACCCCAACCCAGCCCCTCCCCACCCTCTCTCGTTGAGACGCGCCTTTCTCCCCGTTGAGACGTGACCTTTTCGCGGGCGACACGTGAGTTCTTTACCGCCGCCGCAGTCAGCCGCGGATCAACCGCGATTTCTGCACGTCTCAAAGGCGAAAAGGGCACGTTTCAACGGCGAAAAGGGCACGCATGAACGGTGAAAAGGGCGCGTCTCAACGGGAGGGGGTCAGCGGGTGAGGAACGTCTCCAGGGCGGTGACCTCGGCGTCGAGCTCCTGCTTCTCCGCGCGAGTGAGCTTCCGGAACAGCTCCAGCTCGACTCGCCCCTCGGCCTCCCGCCACAGCCCCTCGAGCATGCCGTCGACGAAGACCGTGTTCCCGACGCCGCCGTTGAGGCCCATCCACCGCCTCCGGTTCTCCGGGGTGGTGACCCGCGTCTTGTCGGCGTGCGACAGCCAGAGGTTGTCGTACTTGCCGAGCAGCCGCACGGGCGTGGGCACCTCGGGATCCGCGACCGGCAGCCCCTCCAGGTCGTAGAGCAGCCTTCCGTTCGCGTCGCGGAAGGTGACGAGGCCGTCCATCGACTCGAGCACCGGTTTCATGCCGGTCACCCGCGACCAGGCGGTGACGTCGGCCGCGGTCGCCGGGCCGAACGCGCGGAGGTACCGGCGGACCACCTCCGGCAGGTCAGGCTTGGGGGCCAGCTCGCTGCCGAGCCACGTCTCGGCCGTCTCGTACACCACGCCGCCGGCTTGTTTCCACATCCCCCGCGGCGGGACCTGGACCAGCGGGAGCATCTCCCGCACCGTGTTCGCGAGGGCGCGCGCCGGGTAGTCGGGGAACCGTTCCTCGAGCACCTCGCCGAGCGCCTTGAACGGAAGCGGCCCGTCGGCGAACGCGGCTCGCCCCGCGGCAGTCAGCTCGTCGCGGGGCACGTCCGCGGCCTCGCGGCTGACCTGGCTGGTCCGGGTGATCTTGTCGAGCATGCCCTGCACCAGCGGCCGCAGCAGCAGGCAGTCGGCCGCCGTCACCAGATGGATCGTCCCGCGCATCAGCAGGATCCGTACGGCGCGCCGGTCGCCGAGTGCGCCCGAGATCTCGGCCGGGTCGAAGTCGGCCACCCGGCTCCAGAGGGAGAGGTACGGCGGCAGCACGTCCTGTGCCTGGAGGCCGACCAGGTGCTCGGTCATCGCGAGAGGGCTCATCGGCACGCGCTCGAGCAGGTGCTGCCGCTGCAGGAGTGTGCGGTTCAGGACCCGTTCGGTGAGCACCCGGCCACACTACGAGTTGTCAGGGTGTGCGCCCCTCATAGGGCACACAGGCCCTGACAACTCGGTTACTCGACGACCGTGATGTTCTTCGTGTCGACCCACGGCGCGAACCCCTCGCCGCCGGACGGGTCGGAGTCGTGCACCACCAACGTGTAGTCGCCGGGCGGGACGTCCTTGACGCGGAACGAGTACGGCGCCATCGTGAACGCCTCCTCGGCCGTGGTGAAGCCCTCCTTGACGACGGTGTCGCCCTGCATCAGCTCCCACTGCACGTTGGCCTCGAACGCGTTGGCCAGGCCGCTGACCTCGAACGGCACGGACACCTCGGCACCCTCGGCGGGATCGATGACCCACACCTGGGCGAGTACGTCGAGCGCGTCTCCCTCCGCGAGCGGCTCGGAGGCCGGGACACCGAGCACCATGTCGGTGCGCTGTCCGTCGATCATCAGCTGCACGGGTGGCCGTCCCTGCTGCAGAGCGGCCTGCGCCGAGTAGATCACCTGCTCGACCGCCATCGCCGCCTCCTGCTCGGACATGCCCGGCGGACGGTCGTGCAGTCCCAGCTCGGGACCTCCGGCGTCGGCCGGTTCCAGGTTGACGGTGATGATCTCGCCGTCGAAGGAAACCGAGCCGGCGCGTGCACCGTCGGGCCAGGGGCTGCGGTAGTCGGTGTCGACCGGGTCACCGAAGACGGCCTCCTCGACGGCAGCCAGGACGGGGTCGGCGGTGACAACGGAGTGGAACTCACGGAACAGGCGGGGCCCACGGCTCGTGTCGCCGACGTAGTACACGGGCACGGTGGTCTCCGCAGACGGAGCCGGCTCATCGCTCTCCTCCGACGTCGGTTCGGGACTCGATGCGGTCGGCGCCTCGGCCGAGGTGGTCGCAGCAGACGGGCCCGCGAAGCCAGGATCGCGCGCGTCCGTCGTACCCGGGTTGCCCCCCATCACCGCGACCGCCGCGACGGTGGCCGCCGTCGCCACCACCGCGGCACCGGCGCCGAGGATCCAGGGGCGGCGCGCGCGAAACGGCGTGACCACCGTCCGGGAACGGATGGAGTCGAGGGACTCGCGAGGTTCGACGTCGCTGACCGCGTCGTTGAGGAGGCGGCGGATCCGTTCGTCCTCGGAACCGGGGTAGTCGTTCATCACACGTCCTCCAGGAGATGACGGAGAGCGGACACGCCTCGCGAGGCGTGGCTCTTGACGGCGCCGCGGCTGATGCCGAGTGTCTCCGCGATCTGGGCCTCGGACAGGTCGAGGTAGTAACGCAGCGCGAGCACCTCGCGCTGCCGGTCGGGCAGCTCCCGCATGGCATCGAGAACCTGGGTACGGCGTTCGGTGGCGACCGCGTCCTCGTCGGCGCCGGGGTGATCGGGCTGGAGCGGCGGGGTGTACCTGGCCTGGACGCCGCGGTGCCGGAGCACGGAGCGGGACCGGTTCACGACCGTCTGCCGCAGGTAGGCCAGGCCCTTGTCCGGGTCCTTGAGGCCGCGCCACTTGCCGTGCATCGCGACGAACGAGTCCTGGACGACCTCCTCGGCGGTCTCCACGTCGCGCACAAGGAGCACCGACAGGCGCACCAGCCGCCGGTAGTGGGCGGCATAGAGCTCCTCCACGGCGGTGTCGGCATCCCAGGCGAGGGAGACGTTCATCGCACCCCCAAGATGCAGTCGACTGGTCGCTTCGGTGATCACGGTAGTTCCACGCGCGAAGCACCCGGTGGGTTTACAGCGCCGCGGCATGTCGCGCGGCATATGCGCCGGAGACCCGGCGGGTAGGTTGTGGGCATGGCGACAGACCCGGACTGCTTGTTCTGCAAGATCGTCGGGGGCGAGATCCCCGCGGACGTGGTGCACGAGACGGAGACCACGCTGGCGTTCCGCGACATCGAGCCGCAGGCGCCCACGCATGTTCTGGTGATCCCGCGCAACCATCTCCCGAACGCCGCCGAGCTGGCCGCGAAGGAGCCGGACGTGGCGGTCGACCTGCTCAACGCGGCGGCGGCCGTGGCGGAGCAGGAGGGGCTCGACGACGGGTACCGGCTGCTGTTCAACACCGGCAGGTCGGCGAACCAGCTGGTGTTCCACGTGCACCTGCACGTGCTCGGCGGGCGGCAGATGGGCTGGCCGCCGGGATAGGTCCGAACCCGGCCCTCGACCGCCGACCCCACGACCCGACCCGCCATCACCAGAGGAAGCCATGCCGAGACCAGACCCGTTCTTCCCCGTCCCCGACGACGAGGAGCTGCCGAGCAACCTGCGGTCGCTGTTCGCCAAGGCGACGGAGAAGCTCGGCTTCGTGCCGAACGTGTTCCGCGCCTACGCCTACCGGCCCGAGCGGTTCTCGGCGTGGTTCGCGCACTACCTGCCGCTGCACGAGCCGACGGAGAACCTGAGCACCGCGGACCGGGAGATGATCGCGGTGGTCGTCTCGCACGTGAACCGGTGCACCTACTGCCTGGTCTCCCACGGGCACGACCTCCGTGTCGCGCTCGACGACGTCGTCACCGCCGACCACATCGCGTTCAACTGGCGGACCGCGGACCTCGACGACCGGCAGCGGGCGATCTGTGCGTACGTCGACAAGCTGACCGCGACGCCGGCGGAGATGTCCCGGGACGACCTGGAAGGACTGGCGGCGGTCGGCCTCAGCAAGGAGGAGATCTGGGACGTGGTCGAGCTGGCCAGCATGTACGCGTTCACCAACCGGCTCGCACTCGCGACCGGGATGCAGCCGAACCGGGAGTACCACGTCCTCGCCCGCGGGCAGCAGTGACCGCTGCGCTCACGTCCCGGTCGAGGCCAGCACCTGCTCCCAGGTGACGTGCAGCGGCTCGGTGTCGGCGGCCGCGGACAGCACCGCGAGCGCCCTCCGCAACGCGGGCCCCTGCAGCTCCGGACCGAACCGGTCCACCACCAGGAACGCCCGCGGCCTGCTGAGCCCGCCGAGCAGCTCGCGCACCCAGTCCTGAAGCTCCCGGAGGCTGGCCGAGTCGGACGGTGCGCCGTGGTCGAGTACGACGGCGGCGGCAACCGACCTTCCCAGCCGGGGGTCGGTGCGCTCGAAGACCTCCGCCTCGGCCACGAACGGCTGGTCGAGCAGCACGTCGCGGACCTCGTTCAGGGAGACCAGCTGACCGGACACCGAGACGACCTCGTCGACCCTGCCCAGGAAGTCCACGCCGCCGGTCTCGTTGCGGCGGGCCAGGTCGCCGGTGGCGTAGTGGCCCGGGTGCCTGGTCCAGTGCGCCGCCGTGGGGTTGTCGTCGTGCGCGTTGACACCGCGCATCGTGCCCGCCCACGGCCGCAGCATCACCCACTCGCCGGCGACGCCGTCCTCGACGGGCTTGCCGTTCTCGTCGAGGATCGCGAACCCGGGCGCGGGCAGCCGGTCGGGGTGCGTGGGCCGGTCGAACGTGACGATGCCGCCGAGCTGGACCTGGCCCCATCCGTCGGCGATGGTGACCTGCTCTCCGAGCACCGATCCGAGCCAGGTGCGCAGCTCGGGGTCGAGGCGCTCGCCGAGGGTGGTCATCCGACGCAGTGAGGCCGTGCTGCCCGTAGGTGCGGTCAACGACCAGCCACGCAGCGCGCGCACGATCGACGGTGAGGTCATCAGCGAGGAGACCTGGTAGCGCTCGAC
Source organism: Nocardioidaceae bacterium (assembly GCA_035249775.1). GTDB lineage: Bacteria > Actinomycetota > Actinomycetes > Propionibacteriales > Nocardioidaceae > Nocardioides_C. Next base: position 12,481 of record DATFGA010000041.1, read on the forward strand.
CATCTGCCAGGTGCGCGCCGGGTCGGGGATGTCCAGCGTGCCCTCGTACATCACGGCGCTCGCCCCGGCCAGCAGCGGGCCGAAGACACCATGGGCCTGCGCGCCCAGCCAGGACACGTCGCCGGCGCACCAGTAGACGTCACCGGCGGCGAGCCCGTGCCGGTGGATCGCGAGCGACTCGACCGCGAGGTTCGCCGTCCCGTGGCGCACCGCGACCGGGCGAGCACGCCGGTTCGCCAGGTTCACGGTGACGGCCGGATGGGCGGCGGGTACGTCGACCGGGGCGTCCTCTCCGGACCCGGCGGCGAGCAGCTCGTCGTACCAGCGGTCGCCGGCGAACCACTCGACCTGGACACCGGTCCGCCGGACCACGACGGTGTGCTGGACTCCGCTGGTCGCCTCGAGGGCGTCGTCGGCGCGTGCCTTCAGCGGCAGGATCGCCCCGCGGCGCCAGCCGCCGTCCTGGGTGAACAGGATGCGTGGCCCGAAGTCGTCGAGCCGGACGGCCAGCGCCTCGACCGGAAGCGCCATCGGGATCACGGTGTACTCGGCGCCGAGGCGGGTGCACGCGAGCATCGCGACCACCGTCTCGGGGAGCCAGCCCAGGTGCAGCGCCACCCGGTCGCCGACACCGATGCCGAGCCCGCGGAGCGCGGCGGTGAGCCGCTCGACCTCGGCATGAAGCTCCGCGTAGGTCAGCCGGCGGCGGTCGCCCGGCTCGCCCTCCCAGAGCACGGCGACCTTGTCGGCGTGCTCCGCGAGATGCCGGTCGGTGCAGTTCACCGACAGGTTCAGCGTGCCGTCGACGAACCAGTCGTCATAGGGCGGGGCGGCCCGGAACAGCTCGGCGTACGGCCTCGACCACTGGAGCTCGTCGGCCACCGCGCGCCACCGCTCGAGGTCGGCCTGAAACGCGGGATCCGGTTCAGCCATGACCGAGCGTCCTCCCCGCGGCCGTGGCGGCCCGGGCCAGGTGCGCGGCCATCTCCTGGACCCGGTCCGGTGCGACGTCACGGCCCACCGAGGCGGCCAGCGCCGCGACCGGGGTCCCGGAGGCGTCCAGGACCGGGACCGCCACCTCGCCGGCGGCGCCCATCCCGACCTCGGGGGAGAGCAGGTGCGTCGCCCCGGCCCAGGCCCGGCGCACGTTCTCGGGGGTGTCGTCGAGCGTTCCGGAGTAGGCCTTGAGGGACTCGGCCCAGATGTCGTCGGGCGCGCGGGCTGCGAGCAGCCGGCCGGACGCCGTGGCCAGCGCGTCGGTCACCCGGTGGCTGTCGCGGTAGGGCCCGCCGTCGGCCGCGTCGACGCGGTCCACGTAGACCGTCGTCGTGCGGACCAGCACCGAGACGTGGATGGTGGCGCCCAGGCTGTCGCGCAGGGAGACCAGGTAGGGGGACAGGGCGCCCAGGATCGGCAGCCTGCCCAGGTAGCGCTGGGAGAGGCGGGCGACCTCCGGACCGAGGCTGTAGCGCGAGGACCCCGGATCCTGCTCGACGAGGTCCGCCAGCACCAGCGAGCGGAGCAGGCGGTGCACGGTGGGCACGGAGAGCCCGGACCGCTCGGCGAGGTCGGTCAGCTGCTGGTAGGCCGGCCCGTCGGTGAGCAGGTCGAGCAGCAGCACGGCGTTGCGGACGGTCCCGAGCGTGCCGCGCGGTTCGGTCGCCTCGGCCACGGCACCCCCTTCGACTCGTCACACTGCCCACGCTGTTCCGGATAGTCAGCGGTCGAACAGTAACACTGCGGTCTCCTTTACGAATAGATGCTTGCGTTTCCAGATAGTGGAAATGTACCGTCACCACAGGGACGTGCCGCCGATCACACCAGGAGGTGCCCGGGTTGTTGACCAGGGCCTACCGCTTCCCGCTGAACTCCAGCCTCGTGCCGGCCGGGGAACCGCTGCTGGAGATCCGTGACGTCTCGCTCCGCTTCGGCGGCATCCGGGCGCTCAGCGACATCTCGTTCACCGTCCGGCAGGGTCACGTGCACGCGGTGATCGGGCCGAACGGCGCCGGGAAGTCCAGCCTGCTGAACTGCACCAGCGGTCTCTACCGGCCGCAGGAGGGGCAGATCCTGCTGCACAAGCGGGACGAGAACGGCAAGGAGTCCACGCACGACCTGGCGAAGTCCCGGCCGCACCGGATCGCCCGGCTCGGCGTCGCCCGCTCCTTCCAGAACATCGAGCTGTTCGGGCACCTGACCGTGCTCGAGAACCTCATGCTCGGCCGGCACATCCACATGAACCACCGACTGCTCACGTCGATGGTGTGGTTCGGTCCGGCCCGCAAGCAGGAGGTCCGGCACCGCGAGTTCGTGGAGGAGGTGATCGACCTGCTGCAGCTGCAGGCCTACCGCCACCACCACGTGGGCGCGCTGGCCTACGGCATCCAGAAGCGGGTCGAGCTCGGCCGCGCCCTCTGCGTCGAACCGGCGCTGCTGCTGCTCGACGAGCCGATGGCCGGGATGAACGCCGAGGAGAAGGAGGACATGGCCCGCTACATCCTCGACGTGCACGAGCTCAGGCAGGTCACCGTGATGCTGATCGAGCACGACATGAACGTGGTCATGGACATCTCCAACCGGGTCAGCGTCCTCGACTTCGGCAAGCTGATCGGCGACGGCACGCCCGACGAGATCCGCCGCAACGAGGCAGTGGTCGAGGCGTACCTCGGAGCCGACGCATGAGCGACGTGATGACCGGGGAGCGGCCCGCCACCCGCCACGCCCAGCACAGCGCCGAGAAGACCTTCCCCCGTCTGCTCGCCGAGCGTGCCGCCGAGCGACCGAAGGGCGTCGCCCTGCAGGAGAAGCTCTACGGCATCTGGCAGCCGATCACCTGGCAGGAGTACGCCGACCGGGTCCGCGACTTCGGCCACGGCCTCGCGTCCCTCGGGGTCGCCCGCGGCGACATCGTCGCGGTGCTCGGCGACAACCGGCCGGAATGGCTGATCGCGGAGGTGGCCGCACAGTCCATCGGCGCGGCGGTGGTCGGGATCTACCCGACCAGCCTCGACGAGGAGATCGTGCACATCCTCACCGTCGCCGGCGCCAAGGTGGTCGTGGCCGAGGACCAGGAGCAGGTCGACAAGCTGATCCGGGTCAAGCCGATGGTGCCGGGCCTGCAGACCGTCGTCTACTACGACCCGCACGGTCTGGAGACCTACTCGCTGCCGTGGCTCCTGGAGTTCTCCACGATCGAGGAGCAGGGCCGCAGCTGGGCGCAGTCGCGGCAGGGCTGGTTCGAGGAGGAGGTGGCCAAGGGGCAGCCCGACGACATCGCGGTCGTCTGCACCACCTCCGGAACCACCTCCCGGCCGAAGCTCGGGCAGCTGACCCACCGCAACCTGCTGTCGATGGCCGACAACCTCACCTCGATCGACCCGCTCGGACCCAAGGACCGTTTCGTCTCCTTCCTGCCGCTCGCCTGGATCGGGGAGCAGATGATCGCGGTCGCCTGCGGCCTGTCGCGGGGGATGACGCTCTCCTTCCCGGAGGACGCGTCCACCCAGCGCAGCGACATGCGCGACATCGGACCGCACGTGATGTTCAGCCCGCCACGGATCTGGGAGTCGATGCTCTCGGAGGTGCAGGTCCGCATCGACGAGGCCGGCTGGCTCAAGCGCAGGATCTTCGGCATCGGCTACGACATCGGCGACCGGGTGGCCGAGCGGCGGGTCCGCGGCAAGCGTGTCGGAGTCGGCTCACGCCTTCTCGCGAAGATCGCCGACTGGGTTGCCCTGCGACCGGTCCGCGACCAGCTCGGGCTGACCCGGATCCGGCGCTGCTACACCGGTGGCGCGCCGCTCGGTCCGGACGTGTTCCGGTTCTTCCACGCGATCGGCGTCAACCTCAAGCAGATCTACGGCCAGACCGAGATCTGCGGCATCGCGGTCGTCCACCACGACGACGACGTCCGCTTCCACACCGTCGGCGTGCCGATCCCCGAGACCGAGATGAAGATCAGCGACGCCGGCGAGATCCTGCTGCGCTCACCATCCGTGTTCGCAGGCTACGTCGGCAACGAGGAAGCCACCGCCGAGGCTATCGACGCGGACGGGTGGCTGCACACCGGCGACGCCGGCTACCTCGACGACGGGCACCTCGTCGTCATCGACCGGGCCAAGGACGTGCTGACCTCCGCCGACGGCACCCGCTTCTCCAGCGCGTTCATCGAGAACAAGCTGAAGTTCTCGCCGTACGTCGAGGAAGCGGTCGTCTTCGGCACCGACGAGATCACCGCCATGATCACGATCGACGCGATGACGGTCGGCTCCTGGGCCGAGAACGAGCACCTGTCCTACACCACCTACACCGACCTGGCCGCCAAGCCGGAGGTCTACGACCTGGTCATCGACGAGGTGCACCGCGCCAACACCGACCTGCCGGACAGCATCAAGGTCCGCCGGTTCCTGCTGCTGTTCAAGCAGCTCGACCCCGACGACGACGAGATCACCCGCACCCGGAAGGTACGCCGCAACGTGATCGCCGAGCGCTACGCCGACCTGATCGCTGCCCTGGAACACGGTGAGGACTCGGTCAGCATCACCAACACGGTCACCTACCAGGACGGGACGTCGGTGAAGCGGACGATCAACCTGAAGATCCGTGACCTCGACGGCTACGAGCCGCCCAGGCACAAGAAGCAGCGTCCGGTGTGGAGTGGCCGCCGATGAACACCTTCCTGAACCTGACCGTCTACGGCCTCTCCGACGGGGCGATCCTGGCGCTGGCCGCCCTCGGCTTCGTGCTGATCTACAAGGCCACCGGGGTGATCAACTTCGCCCAGGGCGAGTTCCTGCTGATCGGTGCCTACACGCTCTACACGACCTTCGTGGTGTTCCAGCTGCCGATGGTGCTCGCGGTCATGGTCGGCGTCGTCTTCGCGATCCTGTTGGGTGTCGTCATCGAGCGGCTCGTGCTGCGTCCCCTGGTCGGGGAGAACGCGATCAGCGTGATCATGGTGACCATCGGACTCGCGGCGCTGCTGCGGGCGGTGGTCCAGCTGATCTTCGGCACCCGCCCGGTGCCCCAGCCTCCGCTGCTGCCGCGCACCCCGATCGAGCTGCTCCCGGGCACCTCCGTCCCGCTCAACCGGATCCTGGTGATCCTGATCGCCGCGGCCGTCCTGGCGGCGTTCACGGTCTTCTTCCGCCGCAGCCGGCACGGGATCGCGATGCGCGCCGTGGCCGACGACCAGCAGGCGGCCCTCACGATGGGGATCTCGGTGCGCCGGATCTTCGCCATGGCCTGGGCGCTGGCCGCGCTCAGCGCGCTCGTCGGCGGGATCCTGCTCGGCGACGTCACCGAGGTCAGCGGCAGGTTGGCCACGTTCGGGCTCTACGTCTTCCCGGTGGTGATCCTGGGCGGCCTCGACTCGGTCCCGGGAACCATCGTCGGCGGGCTGACCATCGGCCTCACCACCCAGTACGTCAGTGGCTACGCGGACCCAGGGTTGTCCCAGATCGCGCCGTACCTGCTGCTGATCGCGATCCTGCTGGTCCGCCCCTACGGTCTCTTCGGTGAGACCCGGATCGAGAGGGTCTGACATGGCGGCAACCGCCACCGGCATCTACCACCGCAGCTACCGGCGGGACCTGGCGCTGCGCCACACGCGGGCCGAGTACTTCCGGGTCGCCCTGCTGATCGTGGCCATGATCGCGGCGCCGTACGTCATCGACAACTACTGGCTCTCGATCGTGAACACGATCCTGATCGCGGTCATCGGCGCCGTCGGGCTGAACATCCTGGTCGGCTTCACCGGACAGATCTCCCTGGGACAGGGCGGCTTCCTCGCCGTGGGCGCGTTCACCTCCGCCCTGCTCTACCAGCGCGCGGACCTGCCGGCCCCGATCAGCATCGCCTGTGCGGTGGTGGTCACCGCGGTCGCCGGCGCGCTCTTCGGCCTGCCCGCGCTGCGGTTGAAGGGTCTCTACCTGGCGATCGCCACCCTGGCCAGCCAGGAGATCATCGTCTTCGTCGCCCGGCGCTGGTCGTTCCTGCGCGACGGCAGCGCTCCGCTCTCGGTCGACCGGTTCCACGTCGGCGGCTACGAGATCACCCGTGAGTACTTCGAGTGGCAGTGGTACTGGATCCTGCTGGTCTGCGCCGTGGTGTCGGTGCTGGCGGCCCGCAACCTGTTCCGCACCGGCCTCGGCCGCTCGTTCATGGCGGTGCGCGACCAGGACATCGCCGCCAGCGCGATCGGGGTGAACCTCACGAGGACCAAGGTCACCGCGTTCGCGGTCTCCTCGGGGTTCGTCGGGTTCGCCGGCGCACTGTCCGCGCACTACACCGAGACCGTGACCTGGGAGTCGTTCACGCTCGAGGTCTCCATCCTCTACCTGGCGATGATCATCGTCGGCGGGCTCGGCAGCATCGCCGGGTCCGTGTACGGCGCCTTCTTCATGATGCTGGTGCCGGTGCTGCTCAACGAGCTGCTCCCGGTGATCAGCGCGAGCGTCCCCTACCTCGTCAACCAGCTGCCGGCGATCGAGAACGCGGTCTTCGGCCTCGTGATCATCGTCTTCCTGCTCGCGGAGCCCCGCGGGCTGGACCGCATCTGGCAACGCATGAAGGACTACATCCGGTTCTGGCCGTTCCGCTACTAACAAGGAGACACCATGTACGACAAACGCTGGACGGTTGCCGCTGCGGCTGCCGCCGCACTCGCCCTGAGCGCCTGCGCACCAGGAGGCGGGGGTGAGTCCGCGGAGAACTCCGAGGGCCCCATCAAGATCGGGATCATCGCGGACCTCACCGGCGCCACCGGTGACGTCGGGACGCCGTACAACGAGGGCATGCTCGGCTACATCGACTGGCTCAACGCCGACGGTGGGATCGACGGCCGCGAGATCGACGCCACCTCCAAGGACTACGCCTACGACGTGCCGACCGCGGAGCGGCTCTACAAGGAGTACATCAACGAGGGTGCCGTGGCCATCCAGGGCTGGGGGACCGGAGACTCCGAGGCGCTGATGAACAAGGTGGCGGCCGACGAGCTGCCGTTCATGTCGGCGTCGTACGCCGAGGTGCTCACCGACCCGGAGGCGGCGCCGTACAACTTCGTGGTCGCGCCGACCTACTCCGACCAGATGCGCGTCGGGCTCAACTGGATCGCCGAGGACGCCGGCGGGCCGGCCGAGGTGGCGATGTTCCACAACGACTCGCCGTTCGGCCTGGCTCCGCTCGAGGACGGCCAGAACTGGATCAGCGAGAAGGGTCTCGACCTCAACATGGAGGCCTACCCGATGCCGGCCGGCAGCGCGAACTACGTCGGGCTGCTCTCGCAGGCGAAGAACCAGGGCGCGAAGTACATCGTGATCCAGAACGTGTCGAGCCCGGCCGCCCAGGTGGCGCAGGACATCGCGGCCCAAGGCCTGGACATGAAGATCGTGTGCCTGAACTGGTGTGCCGACGAGCAGTTCATCGACACCGCCGGAGAGGCCGCGGAGGGACACATCCTGGTCCAGCCGATCGCGCCGATCACCGCCGACCTGCCCGGCCACGAGTCGATCCAGGAGTACCTCCAGGGCGAGGGGTCCTCGCTCGACGAGGAGGGCCTGCACTACGCCCAGGGCTGGTACACCATGCACGTGATGGCGGAGGGCATCCGCGCGGCGATGGAGAACGACCCGAACATCACCGGTCCCGCGATCAAGGAGGCCCTCGAGACGATGGGCCCGATCGACACCGGTGGTGTGATCGGCGAGGGTGAGGTGGAGTTCTCCGCGGACTCGCACCGTGGCACGACCGGCTCCGGCATCTATATCGCTGAGGGCGGGGTCATGAAGCCGCTCGAGACCGGCGTCACCCCGGAATGACCTCGACACCGATGCAGCAGGAGGGGGCGTCCGGAGCTGTTCCGGGCGCCGCCCCTCCGGGCCTGCTGACGATCAACAACGTCGAGGTGATCTACGACGAGGTCATCCTGGTGCTGCGCGGCCTCTCGCTCGGCGTCCCGGAGGGCCAGATCGTGGCCCTGCTCGGCTCCAACGGTGCCGGCAAGTCCACGACGCTGAAGGCGGTCTCCGGGCTGCTGCCGAGCGAGCGCGGTGAGATCACCGACGGGTCGATCACGTTCGACGGCCGCGACATCACCCGGATGGACGCGGCGGAGCGGGTGAAGAGCGGGCTGTCGCTGTGCATGGAGGGCAGGCACGTCTTCGAGCACCTGTCCGTGCACGAGAACCTGGTCGCCGGCGCCTACTCGCGTGGGGGTGCGGAAGCGGAGGACTTCGACCTCGTCTACACCTACTTCCCGAAGCTGGGCGACATGCGCAGCCGGGTGGCCGGCTACCTGTCGGGCGGCGAGCAGCAGATGCTCGCGATCGGCCGGGCGCTGATGGCCAGGCCACGACTGCTGATGCTCGACGAGCCCTCCCTCGGCCTGGCGCCGCTGCTGGTGAAGGAGATCTTCGGCTACATCAAGGACCTCAACAAGGACCAGGGCATCACCGTCCTGGTCATCGAGCAGAACGCCCGCCGGGCCCTGGAGGTGGCGGACCACGCCTACATCCTCGAGCAGGGCCGGATCGTGCTCGAGGGCCCCGCGGCCGAGCTGGCGGAGAACCCCGACGTCAAGGAGTTCTACCTCGGGCTCGGCGAGGGCGGCCAGAAGAGCTACCGGGACGTGAAGCACTACAAGCGCCGCAAGCGGTGGCTGTGAGATCGGGGAACACCATGTCAGTCACGGTTGCGCTCCAGGACTACCAGGACCGGACCGGTCCGTTGGTCCTCGAGGTGCTTCGCGGCTCCGCCGGCCGGGCCACGACCCTGGACCGCCGGCTCGCCACCGCCGGTGTTTCCGCGGACGGCGCCACGCTCGCCGACCTCGACCGGGTCCCGGTGCTCAGCAAGGACGCGTTGCCGGCGCTGCAGAAGCAGCATCCGCCGTTGGGTGGGTTGCTGGCGGAGGGGGCGCCCGTCGTACGCCTCTTCGCCTCGCCTGGACCCATCTACGAGGCACAGCTCACCGGCCCCGACCCGTGGAAGTGGGCACCCGCGCTGGCCGCCTGCGGGATCGGTGCCGGCGACGTGGTGCTGAACTGCTTCAGCTACCACCTGTCACCGGCCGGCGCGATGTTCGACGAGGCCTGTCGCGCGGTCGGAGCGACCGTGGTCCCCGGCGGGGTCGGTGCCGCCGACGTCCAGGCGCAGGTCGTCGCCGACCTCGGGGTGACCGCCTACATCGGTCTGCCCAGCTACCTCGCCGGCCTGTTCGAGCGGTTCGACGGGCTCACCGTGGACCAGGACCGCTGGCGGATCACGAAGGCGCTGGTCACCGCCGAGCCGCTGCCGGACCCGCTGCGCGCACAGCTGACCACCAGGGTTCCCACGGTGCTGATGGCCTACGGCACCGCCGAGGCCGGGCTGATCGGCTTCGAGACCGAGGCGGGCGCGGGACTGCGGCTGCCGGACGAGAGCTACGTCCAGATCTGTGACCCCGAGACGGGACAGCCGGTGGAACCGGGGGAGCCCGGAGAGGTCGTCGTCTCCGTCCTGCACGCCGACTACCCGCTGCTCCGCTTCGGCACCGGGGACGTCTCGCGCTGGGTCCTCGGCCCGGACGGGGACCTCCGCCTGGCCGGGGTGCTGGGCAGGGTCGGGGCCGCGGTGAAGGTGCGCGGGATGTTCATCCACCCGCACCAGGCGGGCGAGGTGATCCGGGCGGTGAAGAGCGCCGGGGCCACGGCGGCCCGCTTCGTGGTCGAGCGCCCGGCCGACCGGGACGTGCTGCGCCTCGAGCTCGTCGCCCCGGACGGTTCCGACAACGAGCAGATGGTCGCGACCGCGACCCAGCAGACCCGGGACTCGCTCCGGGTGCGCCCGGAAGTCAGCGTGGTGGAGTCCCTCGACGACGAGGCGGTGCTGGTCGACGCCCGCGAGTGGTGACCCACTTGTCAGGCCCTGTGACCGCTATGGCGCACACAGGGCCTGACAACTCGGGTCAGAGGGTGCGGATCTCCTGCAGTACGCCGAGGAGCACCGGCGCGACGAGCACGATGATCAGGACCCAGGCGATCACCCGGTGCGACAGCTTGGACGGGTCGAGGGAGCCCGCGAGCGCGAGTAGTGCGCCCTCCTCGGTGTTGCGGTCCAGGCCCAGTCGGCGCGCGTCGGCCGGGATCGGGTCCGGGGCGAGCAGGTCCTCGGGCAGGATCGGCTCGCCCTCCGGTTCGTCGTACTCCTGCATGCAGACACTGTAGACCCGGGAAAAGTGGGTCGCGCGAAATCGGGGGCCCTCCCGTAGCATGGGCGGTAGCCACACGTCCTGTTCACGCGATTTGGGAGGGTCCGGCCCGCAAGGCCGTCTATGACTGAGACTGACATCCCTCAGCACACGATCATCGTGCCGGCGAGCATCCCCATGGTGGCCCTCCTCGGGCCCGGGGACGAGCACCTCGCCCTCATCGAGAAGGCCTTCAAAGCCGACGTCCATGTCCGCGGCAACCAGGTCACCCTGCGTGGCGACTCCGCCGAGGTGGCGCTCGCCGAACGGCTGATGGACGAGCTGGTCACGATCATCCGCACGGGTCAGGGGATCACCACCGAGACCGTCGAGCGCGCGATCACGATGCTGCGCACGGAGACCAAGGAACGTCCGGCCGACGTGCTGTCGCTGAACATCCTGAGCAACCGCGGCCGCACGATCCGCCCGAAGACCCTGAACCAGAAGAAGTACGTCGAGGCGATCGACAAGCACACGATCGTGTTCGGGATCGGCCCGGCCGGCACCGGCAAGACCTACCTGGCGATGGCCAAGGCCGTGCAGGCGCTGCAGGCCAAGAACGTGAACCGGATCATCCTGACCCGCCCGGCCGTGGAGGCGGGGGAGCGGCTCGGCTTCCTGCCCGGCACGCTCAGCGAGAAGATCGATCCCTACCTGAGGCCGCTCTACGACGCCCTCCACGACATGCTCGACCCGGACACGATCCCGAAGCTGCTGGCTGCCGGGACGATCGAGGTCGCCCCGCTGGCGTACATGCGCGGCCGCTCGCTGAATGATGCCTTCATCATCCTCGACGAGGCGCAGAACACCTCTCCGGAGCAGATGAAGATGTTCCTGACCCGGCTGGGGTTCGGCTCGAAGATGGTGGTCACCGGCGACGTCACCCAGGTCGACCTGCCCACCGGCATCAGGTCCGGGCTCAGGATCGTCGAGGAGATCCTGACCGGGGTCGAGGACGTGGGGTTCAACCGGCTCACCGGCCAGGACGTGGTCCGGCACCGGCTGGTCGGCCACATCGTCGCCGCCTACGAGGAGTACGACGCCCGTCGTGACGGCGGCGCGGCTGTGAACGGCGCCGAACCGCCGAGCGACGGGCGCCGCCCGAGGAGTCACCGGGGATGACCACGCCGACCCTTGCCGGGGGCCGCGGATGAGCATCGAGATCCTCAACGAGTCGGGTGCGGACATCAGGATCCAAGAGCTCTCCCAGCTGTCCCGGTTCGTGATGGACCGGATGCGTGTGCACCCGCTCGCCGAGCTGTGCATCAAGGTCGTCGACGAGGACACCATCGCGTCGTTGAACGAGCAGTGGATGGAGAAGTCCGGGCCGACCGACGTGCTCGCGTTCCCGATGGACGAGCTGCGCCCCGGCCTGGTCAACGAGGAGCCCGAGGAGGGCGTCCTCGGTGACCTGGTGCTGTGCCCGGTGGTCGCCGAGCGGCAGGCCGCGGACGCGGGGCATGCCACCGAGGACGAGATCGAGCTGTTGACGGTGCACGGCATCCTGCACCTGCTGGGCTACGACCACGCCGAACCCGAGGAGCACAAGGAGATGTTCGGCCTGCAGGCCCGGCTGCTCGCCGAGTGGCAGGGCGCCCGCCGTGGCGAGACCCTGCCCGGCGACGAGCCGGACATCTCGAACGGGGATCCGGAGGCATGACCACCGTCGATATCTGGCTGCTGATCATGGCAGCCGTCCTCGTCGTCATCGCCGGCCTGTTCAGCAGTGCCGAAGCCGCGTTCTCCTCGTTCTCCAAGGCACGCGCCGAGGAGATCGCCGCGGAGGGCAAGTCCGGCTCCGCACGCCTGCTGGCGATCGTCGAGGACCCGGCTCGCTACGTGAACACGGCGTTGTTCCTGCGGCTGCTGTGCGAGGTCGGCGCGATCGTCCTGGTCGCGGTGGTGATGACCGACCTGATCGTGTCCCGCGACCCCGTCTCCGAAGAGGTGGTCGGCCGCTGGTGGGCCGTCGCCGCCACCATCCTGGTGATGGTCAGCGTGTCGTTCGTGGTGATCGGGGTGGCCCCGCGCACCATCGGCCGGCAGCACTCCGAACGGGTCGCGCTGGTCTCGGCCGGTGTGCTGATCGGGTTCACCAAGGTGCTCGGCCCGATCGCGCAGCTGTTGATCCTGGTCGGCAACGCGATCACCCCCGGCCGCGGGTTCAGCGAGGGCCCGTTCGCCTCCGAGGCCGAGCTGCGCGAGCTGGTCGACCTCGCCGAGTCCAGCAACGTGATCGAGTCCGGCGAACGCGCGATGATCCATTCCGTCTTCGAGCTCGGCGACACCATCGTGCGCGAGGTGATGGTGCCGCGCACGGACGTGGTCTTCATCGAGCGCAGCAAGACCCTGCGACAGGCGATGTCGCTGGCCCTGCGCAGCGGGTTCTCGCGGATCCCGGTGGTCGGGGAGAACCTCGACGACATCGTCGGGTTCGCCTACCTCAAGGACATCACCAAGCGGGTCTTCGACCGGCACGAGGCGGAGTCCACCGAACGGATCGAGTCGGTGATGCGACCGGTCCTCTACGTCCCCGACTCCAAGCCGGTCGACGAGCTGCTGCGAGAGATGCAGGCCAAGCGCAAGCACGTCGCGGTGGTCGTCGACGAGTACGGCGGCACCGCGGGCCTCGTCACCATCGAGGACGTCCTGGAGGAGATCGTCGGGGAGATCACCGACGAGTACGACGAGGCGCAGGTCGACGTCGAGCAGCTCGCCAGCGGCTCCACCCGGGTCAGCTCGCGGTACCCCGTCGACGACCTCGAGGAGGTGTGTGGCGTCGCGATCGAGGACGACGACGTCGACACCGTCGGCGGGCTGATGGCCAAGCACCTCGGCCGGGTCCCGATCCCCGGCTCGGTCGTCGAGGCGCACGGCCTGCGCTTCGAGGCGGAGGCCCCCTCCGGCCGGCGGAACCGGATCGGCACCGTCCTGATCAGCCGCATCGACGAGGTCGAGCACCAGCCCGACGAGGCCTACCCCGACTCCCATGCCGGCTGAGCGCGCGATGATCGAGCTGAGCGACCCCGAGGACGTCAAGATCGTCGGCCTGGCCCGCTCCACCCGGGCCCGGACCCGGGCGGACGAGGGCGCCTGCGTCCGCGACACCGACGGCCGGACCTACGCCGGCGCGACCGTGGCCCTGGAGTCGTTGCGGCTCTCGGCGGTCCAGGTCGCGGTGGCGATGGCCGTCTCCAGCGGGGCTCGCGGCCTGGAGGCGGTGGCCGTGCTGGGTGAGTCGGCCTCGGCCCGCGACACCGACCTGTCCGTCGTACGCGACTTCGCCGGCACCGGCGTCACCGTCCTCGTCGCCGGCCCGGACGGCGCGGTGCGGGAGTCGTTGACCTCCTGAGCGGCCCGCGAAGGGCCGATCAGGGTCATATTCGTCACATTCGGCAGGGCGATTCGGTCATTAGTTACCAACCGGTACACCGCCGAATGGCGCCCGACCACCTCCGCTTGTGATGATCTTCGGGCAAGCCATCGATGTAGGAAGTAGCAGGACGTGAACCACTCACCGCGCGCGACTCGTGCCGCGATCCAACGGCTCCTCGTCGAGCTGATCGAGGCCGACGCCTCCTCACTCCTCGAGGCGGAGCTCGTCTACCACGCCGACGACCCCTACGCCGTCACCGCGGTCTTCAGCTCGGAGCCCGCCGCGGTCAAGTGGCGGTTCGGCCGGGACCTGCTCATCGACGGCGTCGACCGGCCGACCGGCCTCGGCGACGTGCACCTGCGCCCCTGCCTGGACTCGCACGGGCGTGCGGTCGTGATCATCGAGCTGCACTCCCGGGGCCAGGAGGCACTGATCCAGGCCCGCGCCAGCGACCTGCGTGCCTTCGTCGACCGGATCACCGAGCTGGTCCCGCCCGGCTCCGAGTCCCAGCACCTCGACGTCGACGCCGCGGTCGCCGCGCTGCTGGTCGCCGAACGCTCGGACTGACTCCCGCAGCGCCCTCGGGATCTCGCGGAAAGCCTGCACTCCCCAACCTGGCGCTGGTTCAGTAGGTTGAAGGCGTGAGTGTTGTCGGATGGGCCGCCCACGAGCGCGCCGTACGCCGGTTGCAGGAGTCGTACGACGGGCTCCCTCCCGGGACACCGGTGCGCCTGGCCAAGCGGACCTCGAACCTGTTCCGGGCCCGGACCGCCACCCACGCACCAGGCCTCGACGTCTCGGGCCTCGACGGCGTCGTCGCCATCGACACCGACGCCCGGACCGCGGACGTGCAGGGGATGTGCACCTACGAGGCCCTCGTCGACGCCACCCTGAAGCACGGACTCATCCCGCTGGTCGTGCCGCAGCTGCGCACGATCACCCTCGGCGGCGCGGTCACCGGCCTGGGGATCGAGTCGACGTCGTTCCGCAACGGGCTTCCGCACGAGTCGGTGCTGGAGATGGACGTCCTCACCGGCGCCGGCGAGGTGCTGACCGTGCGGCCGGGCGACGACCTGTTCGACACCTTCCCCAACTCCTACGGCAGCCTCGGCTACGCGACCCGGATCCGGATCGAGCTCGAGGCGGTGCCGGCGTTCGTTGCCCTGCGTCACGTCCGGTTCGGCGACCTGGACACGCTGGCCAAGGCGGTGGACACCGTGGTCGCCGACCGGCACTGGGACGGCACCCGGGTCGACGCCGTCGACGGCGTGGTGTTCGCCCAGGACGAGGCCTACCTGACCCTGGCCACCTGGACCGACCGGGCGACCGGCACCTCCGACTACACCGGGCAGGCGGTCTACTACCGGTCCCTGCAGCAGCGGGAGACCGACGCCCTGACCATGTACGACTACCTGTGGCGCTGGGACACCGACTGGTTCTGGTGCTCGCGTGCGTTCGGGGCGCAGAACCCGCGTATTCGGCGGCTGTGGCCGCGCCGGTTCCGGCGCAGCGACGTCTACCACCGCCTCGTCGGGCTCGAGAACCGGTTCGGGGTGGCCGCGCGCATCGACGCCGCGCGTGGTCGGCCCGCCCGGGAGCGGGTGGTCCAGGACGTCGAGGTGCCGGTGGACCGGCTGCCGGAGTTCCTGCGCTGGTTCGACGAGGTGGTCTCCATGTCGCCGGTGTGGCTGTGCCCGCTGCGGCTGCGCGAACCCTCCGGCCCGGCAAGCGCACGCCGCTGGCCGGCGTACCCCCTCGACCCCGGCACCACCTACGTCAACGTCGGCTTCTGGGGCACCGTCCCGATCGCCGAGGGGGCGGCCGACGGGGACGTGAACCGCGCGGTCGAGGCCCGGGTCACCGAGATCGGTGGGCACAAGTCGCTCTACTCCGACGCCTACTACGACCGGGCCACCTTCGACCGGCTCTACGGCGGGGACCACCACGCGCGGGTGAAGGCGCACTACGATCCGGACAACCGGTTGACCGGTCTGTACGAGAAGGCGGTGAGGCGACGATGACGACCACGACGAACCGGCCCCAGGCCACGGTGACCATCGGCCAGGCGATGGCGTCGCTGATGGCCGGCGAGATGCCGTTCCGGTTCACCGCCTACGACGGCAGCAGCGCCGGTCCCGAGGACGCGGCCGTCCGGCTGCACCTGCACAACGAGCGTGGGCTGTCCTACATCCTCACCGCCCCCGGGGACCTCGGCATGGCGCGCGCCTACGTCTCCGGTGACCTGGAGATCGAGGGCGTCCACCCCGGCGACCCGTACGACGCGATGGTGCTGCTGATGCGGAACCTCAGGTTCCGGGTGCCGACCCCGACGGAGGCGTTGCGGATCGTGCGCAGCCTCGGCTTCGGCCACCTGAAGCCACCGCCGCCGCCGCCGCAGGAACACCTGCCGAAGTGGCGCCGCGCGCTCGAGGGGATGCGGCACTCCAAGGAGCGGGACGCGGCGGTCATCCAGCACCACTACGACGTGTCGAACCGGTTCTACGAGCTGGTGCTCGGCCCGTCGATGACCTACACGTGCGCCTGCTTCCCGACCGAGGACGCCAGCCTCGAGGAGGCACAGGCCAACAAGTACGACCTGGTCTGCCGCAAGCTCGACCTGCGGCCGGGGATGCGGCTGCTCGACCTCGGCAGTGGGTGGGGCGGGATGGTGCGGCACGCCGCCCGGGAGTACGGCGTCACCGCGGTCGGCGTCACCCTGTCGAAGGAACAGGCCCGCTGGGCCGCCCAGGCCATCGAGCGGGAGGGCCTCATCGGTCGCGCCGAGGTCCGGTTCGGGGACTACCGCGACGTCGCCGACACCGGCTTCGACGCGGTCAGCTCGATCGGCCTCACCGAGCACATCGGGGTGCGGAACTACCCGTCGTACTTCGACTTCATGAAGCGCAAGCTGGTCCCGGGCGGGCGGCTGCTGAACCACTGCATCACCCGCGCCGACAACGACGCCACGGACACCGGCGCGTTCATCGACCGCTACGTGTTCCCCGACGGCGAGCTGACCGGCTCGGGCCGGATCATCAGCGC
>DATFGA010000042.1:0-2479 GCA_035249775.1 Nocardioidaceae bacterium
CGACCGGGCGCTCCCCTGCCACGGCCAGGAGGCCGCCGTGCTGGGTCAGTGCGGCGGCCACCGACTCCGGGGTCTCGTCGGTCGCGGTCGACGGCGGGTCGAGGGGCACCCGCGCACCGAAGCCGGCGTGGATGACGGACACCACGTCGTCGGCGCGGTCGGCACCGACCTCGTGGACGCTCACCGGGGTCACGAGGCCCTCGATGCGGAGTCGTGCGCGTCGGCCTCGGCGACCATCTCGTCGAGGGCGGCGTTGACCTGCTCGCTGCGTTCGAGGATCACCATGTGGCCGGCACCCCGGCACTCGACCAGCCGGGCGCCGGGCACCAGCGAGGCCATCTTCCGGCTGAGCCCGATCGAGGTCAGCCGGTCCTTGTCGCCGCAGATGATGACCGTGGGTACCCGCTCGAACGCGTGGAGCACGGCGTACTTGTCCAGGGTGTCGAAGTTCGGGAAGAACTCGGCGAGCACCTCGAACGACGTCTGCGCGAGCATCTCGTCGACGAACTCGACGTAGGAGGCGGGCACCGCGTCGCCGAACGCGAGCTTGCTGGTCGCGAGGAACCCGATGTCGGAGCCGGCGCGGCGGGCTCCGTCGACCAGTCCCGGTGCGCGGGCAAGGCCGGCCACCAGCCGGGGCGTGATCTGGCCCATCAGCCGGTCTGGGAGCAGTGGAGCCAGCGCCGCGTGCGGTTTCAGGCCGCCGGCGGTCGTCGAGACCAGGGCGACGCCGACGACCCGGTCACCGAACAGCTCGGGGTGGTGGTCGGCCAGCGCCATGATCGTCATCCCGCCCATGGAGTGGCCGATGAGCACCACCGGTCCCTCGGGCACGAGCTGGTCCAGCACCGACTTCAGGTCGTGGCCGAGCTGGTCGATGGTGGCGTTGTCCTTGGCGGACCGTGCGGAGCGGCCGTGGGAGCGCTGGTCGTAGAACACCAGCCGGCGCCGGCCGCGGAAGTGCTGTCGCTGGAAGTGCCAGCAGTCGAGGTTCAGCGCGTAACCGTGCACGAACACCAGCGTGGGTTCGCCCGTGTCGGTCGCGGGCTCGTCGATCTCGGCGTGCAGGGCGACACCGTCGTTGGCGACCACGGTGACTGGGTCGGACCGCAGCTCGCCGAACCCGGCACGGTCGTCGACTCCGGTGCGCCGTCCGCCGACCAGCCGCTTCTCCGCGAACGCCCCGGCCACGACACCGGCGGCCACGGTGCCGACGGCGGCCGCGGCGACGCCGAGCAGCCTGCGCCTGCGCCTGCGTGCACTCACGGGCGGTTCCCGACGTAGCTGCGGCGCAGCCGGCCACCGATCCGGGTGACGATCTCGTAGGAGATGGTGTCGCACGCGTCGGCCCAGTCCTGGGCGGTGGGTTCGCCGTCGGCGCCGGTGCCGAAGAGTACGACGGGGTCGCCCGCGTCGGCGGGATCGTCGTCGATGTCGAGGGAGAACTGGTCCATGCAGACCCTTCCTGCGATCGGCCGGACCCGTCCCGCGGCGAGCACCGGTGCCTTCGAGGACGCATGCCGGGGGATGCCGTCGCCGTACCCCATCGGGACCACCGCGATCGCGGTCTCCTTGCCGGTCACGTAGGTGTGCCCGTAGGAGACGCCGGAACCCGCCGGGACCCGTTTGACCAGGGCCAGCCGACCGCGCACGGTCATCGCCGGCACGAGGTCAAGCTCGGTTGAGCTCTGCACGCCGGGCACCGGGGTCAGCCCGTACGTCGCGATGCCGCAGCGGACCAGGTCGAACCACGAGGAGGGGCGGGTCACGGCTCCCGCGGAGTTGCACAGGTGCCGCACCTCGGGCTCCAGCCCGGCCGCGTCGACGACCTTCAAGGCGGCGCGGAACACCTGCTCCTGCAGGTCGTTGGCGGGGTGGTCGGGCTCGTCGCTGCACGCGAAGTGCGACCAGATCCCGGTGACCCGGAGCACGCCGCTCCGCTCGGCCTCCGCGGCCGCGGCGACCAGCTGCGGCCACTGCTGCTCGCTCGCGCCGCCGCGGCTCAGGCCGGTGTCCACCTTGAGCTGCACCCGCGCCGGCTTGTCGAGGGTTCGGGCGGTGGCCGAGATCTCCTCGAGCTCATCGACGGAGTAGGCGGTGACGTCGATGTCGGTCTCGATCGCGCGGCGGTAGTCCTCCCCCGGCACGGTGAGCCAGGTCAGGATGCGGCCGGTGTCACCGGAGTCCCGGAGCGCGAGCGCCTCCTCCATGGTGGCTGCGCCGAGCCAGTCGGCACCGCCCTCCCGCGCCGCCCGGGCGACCGGGACCATGCCGTGGCCGTAGCCGTCAGCCTTGACCACCGTCATCATCTGCCGGCCCTCGACCCGACGCTTCAGCGTGGCGACGTTGTGCCGGACGGCGTCGAGATCGACGAGGATCTCGGCGCGCGGACGCGAGGCAACGGAGTCGTTCATGGCGGGTCCATCCTCCCACTGCAAGCGGTTCAGACCGGGGAGGGGGCGAGCAGCGCGCGGCACAC
>DATFGA010000043.1:0-32604 GCA_035249775.1 Nocardioidaceae bacterium
TGCTGTTCGTCGGCCTGAGTTGGGATCAGAGTCGACGCTGGCGTCGCGCCCGCGAGTCGTTGCCCGCGGCGCGCGATGCGCGGAACTCCATCGGCCAGGAGCCGCAGGTGACGGTGCCCAGTTTCGTCGACCGGTTGGTCCCTTTAGCGAAGCACGCCCGTTGACTCGTCGGAGACAATGAGAACGCCCAGGAGTTCGTGGAGCCGCCCGGGCGGCTCAGGGAGACCGTGTGAACCTCCAGACCAGGAACTGGCTGCTGTTGATCTCAGCGGGGTCACTGCTCGTGGTCTCGGTGCTGATCGGCGGAGTCCTCAGCGTGGTCGGCTTCCAGGCCGCCAACCTGTCCAGTGGCGGTGCCGACGGTGGGACGCCCGCCGGGTCTCCGAGCCTTCCCGTGGCCTCGCCCTCCGTCGCCCCGGAGGCACCGGAATCCTCGAGCCCGGGGAGGCCGTCGGAGGATGCAAGCCCACCGGAGCAGCGGGAGCAACGCGCACGTGTCGAGCGGAACAAGAAGCCGAGCGTGTACGCGAAGGAGTCGAAGTCAACGCGGATCACCTTGGTCGCGAGTCCGCGTCGAGCCGGGAGCTTCGAGCGCATCGATCTCGAGGGCCGCTATCCCGGTGGCAGCGGTGCGACCGTGCAGGTGCAACGGCGGGAGAGTCGCTGGACCGACTTCCCGGTTTCCACGGCCGTTCGAGACGGGACCTTCTCGACCTTTGTCCAGTCGGGCCACCGCGGCATCAACAGGTTCCGGGTCGTCGACCGGTCCACGGGACGCCGGTCGAACCCCGTATCGGTGATGATCGTCCGGTGAGCCGGCTGTGATGTAGGCCTCGTTCTGACGACACGAGAAACTGGCCGGAGCAGCACGCTCCGAGCCGTAGGATTGTGGACAGATCAGGTCACGTGTCCCGGCAGACAAGCAAGACGGCGGACCGAAGTCGCACCCCCTACCCCTTCTCGTCCGATTGCGCATGCCCATGTCTGTCGAGCTCCTGGTCGGCTCCGCCGCCTCGATCCTCTCGTTGTACGCGACCGTTCCGCAGGTGCTCCGCGCCGCGCGGACCCGGTCTGCCGAGGGGGTCTCCTGGAACTCCCTCGTGCTCAGCCTGGCCACCTTCACGCTGTGGGTGGTCTACGCCGTGGCGGTCGCCGACAAGATCCAGCTGGTGAACAACACCATCGCGCTGGTGCTGCTCGCGGCCCTGGCCGTCGTCGTGCTCCGCGCCGGGGTCACGCGGACTTACTGGACGGCGGTCGCGGCAGTGTTCGTCACCGCGGCGGCGTCCATCCTGCTGCTCGACCACACCAACTCGTTCACCCTGGCGATGGTGGGCACCACGATCAGCTCGCTGCGGATGGTCCCGCAGACCCGGCTCGCCCTGTCCGGAGCGCCGTTGTGGGGGTTGTGTCCCTGGTCGACGCTGCTGGCCTGGCTGGGCATGGCCGCGTGGCTGTCCTACGCCGTCCTGGTGGGCGACCACGCCCTCACGATGTGCAGCGCGATCGCGATCCTGATGCAGTCCGCGATCGTCGCCCACCGACTGCCCCCGCGTCGTACGCTCGCCTCCCTCGCCGGCGGCCGGCTCGGAGGTCCGGTGGCTCACCTCGTGGCTCCGGTCTCGGCCCGCTTCCCCCACCAGGACAGCTACAAGCTCGCTGCGTGATGCCCCGGACGTCGGCTCACGGCGCTGACTTGTCGGGCTTTGACCGCATCCGGAACGTCGCCCGCAGCAAGTAGTCGACAGGTCCCATTGCCACGGTTGAGGACCGACGAGGAGACTGGCAAGAAATCCCACTCCCCAGCGGAGGTGCATCGTGGTGGACGACGACCCGGTGGCCGATGCGGGGAACACCGCAGCCTTCGCGCGTCTTCACCGGGACTACGTCGATGCCACCGAGCAGTTCGCTGCCACCAACGAGATCCTGCTCGCGCTCGGACGCTCGGGCGCGGATCCCAGCGCCGTCCTGGACACCATCGTGGAGCGGGCTGCGAGCCTCTGCCGGGCGCAGGCCTCACTGCTGTACCTGATCGACGGGCACATGTTCAGAGTCTCCCGGATCTCCGGGGACTTCCCGGCGGATCTGATCGAGGCGATGGCGGCACACCCCCTGGCCGTCACCCGGACGTCGCTCATCGGACGCGTTGCTCTCGACCGGCGCACGCAACAGATCGCCGACGTGCTGAGCGACCCGGACTACGGCCGGCGCGACCTGCAGCGGATCGCCGGCTACCGGACCCTGATGTCCGCGCCGATGCTGATCGGGGATGAGGTCGTCGGGGTGCTGTCGGTATGGCGTACCCAGGTCGAGCCGTTCGAGGCCCGGGAGATGGAGCTGCTCGGCGTCTTCGCGGCACAGGCGGCGATCGCGCTGCGCCACGTGCAGCTCGTCGGCGCACTCGAGTCACGCAGCGCGGAGCTCGCGAGCAAGGTCGACCAGCTGGAGGCGCTGCGCGAGGTCGGGGAGGCGGTCAGCTCGACGCTGGACCTGGACGAGGTGCTCGCCACCATCGTCGCCAACGCGGTCCGGCTGACCGGCACCGACGGCGGCTCGATCATGGAGTACGTCGAGGCCGACGACAGCTTCTCGGTGCGCGCCGCGTACGGCAGCAGTGACGCGATGATCGCCCGACTGCGCGGGGTCCGCATCGGCCGGGAGTCGACGCTGGTCGGCCGCGCGGCGCTCGACCGGCGGCCCCTCGAGGTGGCCGAGCTCGGCGCCTCCCCACTCGATCCGCACCTCCGGATCCTGTACGACGACGGGTGGCGCTCGGTCCTTGCGGTCCCGATGCTCCGGCAGGACCGGATGGTCGGCGCCCTGGTGATCCGCCGCCGGACCACCGGGGGGTTCCCCGAGGAGACGCTGGAGCTGCTCGAGACGTTCGCCAGCCAGTCTGCGCTGGCGATCCTCAACGCCCGGCTGTTCCGGGAGCTCGAGCTGAAGTCGACCGAGCTGGAGATCGTCAGCCGGCACAAGTCGGAGTTCCTCGCCAGCATGTCGCACGAGCTGCGCACCCCGTTGAACGCGGTGATCGGTTTCTCCGAGGTGCTGCTCGAGAAGATGTTCGGGGACCTGAACGACCGCCAGGAGGAGTACCTCCGCGACATCTGGGGCTCCGGCAAGCACCTGCTCGAGCTGCTGAACGAGATCCTCGACCTGTCCAAGGTCGAGGCCGGAGCGATGGAGCTCGAGAGCTCGACGTTCTCGGTCCCGCAGGTGATCGAGTACACCCTGTCCCTGGTACGCGCCCGGGCCGCTGCCCACTCGATCGCGCTGGAGCTAACCGTCGACGACCGGGTCGACGTGATCCACGCCGACGAGCTGCGCTTCAAGCAGGTGATGCTGAACCTGCTCACGAACGCGGTGAAGTTCACTCCCGACGGCGGCACCGTGTCGGTGCGGGCGGCGATGGCCGGCGACGAGCTCCGGGTCGAGGTGACCGACAACGGCATCGGGATCCCGACGGCGGACCGGGAGCGGATCTTCGAGTCGTTCCAGCAGGGCAGACGCGGCGCCTCCCAGGAGGAGGGGACCGGTCTCGGGCTGACGCTGACCCGGCGGATCGTCGAGCTGTTCGGTGGCCGGATGTGGCTCGACTCCGAGGTCGGTTCGGGAAGCACGTTCGGGTTCGCGATGCCCACCGGGTCGACCGCAGGTGCGGACGCGACCTGCCCGGCCCCCTCGGGTACGACGTGCGTGGTGCTCGTGGACGACGACCGGGCCTCACTCGACCTGCTGGCCGCCTACCTGGACGGGTCCGGCCTGGAGGTCACCAGGACCCGGGACGGTCGTGAGGGGTTGGCGGCGATCCGACGGATCCACCCGGCCGTCGCGATCCTCGACATCCGGCTGCCCGGGATCAGCGGCTGGGACGTGCTCGCCGAGCTGAAGGCGGACCCGGTGACCGCCCGGATCCCCGTCGTGGTGGTCTCGATCGTCGACGAGCGCGCCCGCGGGCTGGCGATGGGAGCGGCCGAGTACCTCACCAAGCCGGTGGCCCGCGACGCCGTGGTCGCCGCACTGGCCCGGGTCGGCGTACTGCCTGCGCCGGTTCCTGCCGACCGCACGGAGGTGGAGGCCTGATGGGACCGAGGATCCTGGTCGTCGAGGACAACGCCAAGAACATGAAGCTGGTGCGCGACGTGCTCGAGTACGCCGGCTACGAGGTGATCGAGGCGACCACCGGGGAGGAAGGCGTCGCCCGTGCGGCGGACAGCGCCCCCGACCTCGTGCTGATGGACCTGCAGCTGCCCGGCATCGACGGTGCGGAGGCGCTGCGACGGCTGCGGACGGTCGACCACCGGCCGGTGCCCGTGGTCGCCGTCACCGCGTTCGCGATGAAGGAGGACCGGGACCGGGCGCTGGCGGCCGGCTTCGACGGCTATCTCGAGAAGCCGATCAGTGTGCGCGCCCTCCCCGGGCAGGTCGGCGGGTTCCTGGCGACCGGCGACGGCGCGCGATGAGCCCGGACGTGACGATCCTGGTCGTCGACGACCAGCCGGCGAACACCCGGTTGCTGGACGCGGTCCTGGCGCCCCGCGGTTACCGGGTGGTCACCGCCGGCTCGGGCGAGGAGGCGCTGAAGGCCCTGGCCGGGGGTGACATCGACCTGGTCCTGCTCGACATCCTGATGCCGGGCATGGACGGCTACGAGGTGTGCCGCCGCATCCGCGCGGACCCGGCCACCGCGTTCCTGCCGGTGGTGATGATCACCGCCAGTGGCGACCAGGAGAAGCTGCACGCGATCGAGGCCGGGGCGGACGACTTCGTCACCAAGCCGTTCAACCAGGGCGAGCTGCTGGCCCGGGTCGCGTCACTGGCCAGGGTGAAGCAGTACCACGACACGATGCTCCGGCAGTCCGAGGAGCTCGCCGCCTGGAACTCCGAGCTCGAGCAGCGGGTCGCGGCCCAGGTCGAGGAGCTCCAGCGCATCGGGCGGCTGCGCAGGTTCCTCTCGCCGCAGCTCGCGGACCTGGTAGTCAGCTCCGGCGACGAGTCGTTCCTGGAGAGCCATCGGCGCGAGATCGTCGTGGTGTTCTGCGACCTGCGTGACTTCACACCGTTCGCCGAGTCCAGCGAGCCGGAGGAGGTGATGGGGGTCCTGGGGGAGTACCACCGCGCGGTCGGCGACCTGGTCTTCCGGTTCGAGGGAACCCTGGAGCGGTTCACCGGGGACGGCCTGATGGTGTTCTTCAACGACCCGTTGCCATGCGTGGACCCGGCGGTGCGTGCGGTGCGGATGGCTGTCTCGATGCGGACCCGGGTCCGGGAGCTGGCCGAGTCGTGGGCCCGGCGCGGGCACGAGCTCGGCTTCGGGGTCGGAGTCGCCCAGGGGTATGCGACCCTCGGCCGGATCGGCTTCGAGGGGCGCTACGACTACGCCGCGATCGGCAGCGTCACCAATGTGGCCGCGCGGCTGTGCTCGGCGGCGCGTGCGTGGCAGATCCTGGTCTCGCAGCGGGTCTACTCGGCGGTGGAGGAGATCGCGGTCGGTGACCGGCTGGGCGACCTCGACCTGAAGGGCTTCAGCAGGCCGGTCCGCGCCTACGACATCAGGGGCCTCGACGAGGCGCGGCTGCCATGACCGGGATGCTCGAGGGGGATGTCACGCTGGGGCCGGAGACGCTGTCCCAGCTCACCGAGAGCGACCGGTACGCGCGCTTCGACCGGCTGCAGCACCGGATGGCCGGGGTGTGGGACTCGATGCGGCTCAACCATCACGACGAGTCGGTGGTCGTGGTGCCGTCGGTCACCCTGGACCGGGCGGTCCCCAACCCCGGCAGCCTCACCCAGGCGTACGAGGAGCGGTTCCTGTTCCTCCTGCTGCTGCTCCGCCAGCCGCGGCTACGGATGATCTACGTGACCTCGATGCCGGTCGCCCCGACGATCATCGAGTACTACCTCGCTCTGCTTCCCGGCGTCATCCCCAGCCACGCCCGGGCACGGCTGTCGCTGATCTCCGTCGACGACTCGTCGCCGCGTTCGCTGAGTGAGAAGCTGCTCGACCGGCCGCGGCTGCTCGCCCGCATAGCGCAGCAGATCCCGAACGCGCAACGGTGCCACCTGATCCCGTACAACACGACCGAGCTCGAGCGTGATGTCGCCCTGTGCCTGGGGGTCCCGATGTACGGCGCCGACCCGCGGCTGTCCGAGCTCGGCTCCAAGACCGGCTGCCGACGGCTCTTCGCCGAGGTGGGCATTCCCTACCCGCTCGGTCACGAGGACCTGCGCGGGGTCGAGGACGTGGTCGCCGCGATCGGTCAGATCAGAGGTGTACGCCGCACCGTCTCCGAGGTGATCGTCAAGCTCAACGAGGGAGTCTCCGGGGCCGGCAACGCGCTGGTGGACCTCCGAGGGTTGCCTGATCCCGGCTCGAGCGGCGAACAGGAGGAGACCCGGCGGCGGGTGCTCGGAATGCAGCTTGAGTCGCTGACCACACCGCTCGAGGCCTATCTCGCCAAGCTGGCCGAGGGCGGTGGGATCGTCGAGGAACGCATCACCGGTGAGGAGCTGCGCAGCCCCAGCGTCCAGCTCCGGGTGACACCCGACCGGCGCGTCGAGCTCCTCTCGACCCATGACCAGCTGCTCGGCGGTGCCAGCGGGCAGAGCTACCTCGGCTGCCTGTTCCCGGCCGACCCCGGCTACTCCCGCCAGATCAGCGGGCATGCGCTCACGATCGCCGAGCACCTCGCCGGCCTCGGGGTGCTCGGCCGCTTCGCCGTCGACTTCGTCGTCGTCCGTTCCCGCGACGGCACGTGGTCGTCGTACGCGATCGAGCTGAACCTGCGCAAGGGCGGGACGACGCACCCGTTCCTGACCCTGCAGTTCCTCACCGACGGCCTCTACCACGCGGACTCCGGCCTGTTCATGACGGCGACCGGGCGCGAGAAGCACCTGGTCGCGACCGACCACCTCGAGTCGCCGGAGCTCCGCGCGCTCAGCATCGCCGACCTCTTCGACGTGGTCGCCAGGCACGGCCTGCACTTCGACCAGTCCCGGCAGCGCGGTGTGGTGTTCCACATGATCAGCAGCCTCACGGAGCACGGCCGGGTGGGGCTCACCGCCGTCGGGGACAGTGCGGCGCAGGCGGAGGCGGCGTACCAGCGCGCGCAGCGGATCGTGCTCGACGAAGCGGCCGCAGCGCTGCGGGAGAGCCCGCTCCCGGAGACCGGCTGAGGCTACCCTCGGACCGTGCCACCCGACTGCTTGTTCTGCGCGATCGCCGATGGTGGGAAGCCAGGCCACCTGGTGCTCCGGACGCCGGACGTCGCGGCGTTCCTCGACTCCCGACCGGTGTTCAAGGGCCACACCCTGGTCGTGCCCCGCCGGCACGTGGTGACGTTGCCGGAGCTGCCGGCCGACCTGCGTTCACCGTTCCTGGAGGCGGGGCAGTGGCTCGCCTCCGCGATGGTCGACGGCCTCGGCGCGCAGGGGTCGTTCGTGGCGATGAACAACGTGGTCAGCCAGAGCGTGGCGCACCTGCACCTGCACGTCGTGCCCCGCACGAAGGGCGACGGGCTGCGCGGGTTCTTCTGGCCCCGGACGAAGTACGACGCACCGGCGGAGGCGGCCGAGTACGCCGAGCGGCTGCGCGCGTCCCTGCCACCTGAGGCCGTCGACGGGCTCGCCGGCTGAACCGCCGCATGGCGCCCGCGCGGTCGGGTACCACCCGGCCGGACGAGCAGAGCGGACCAGGCCCGAGACCCAGGAGGCGCCACCATGGCCAGCGAGAAGAAGTTCGGAGTCCTTACGGTGCCGCTGATCGTCGGGATCGTCGCGCTGGCGATTCTCCTGGTCATCGGCCTGGCGGTGCTCGGCTGACCCTGGCTCAGACCCGGGTCCGCTCGCGGGCGTGCTGGGGGAGGTGGACCGGCCGTCCCCGGACGTGGTTGCCGGTGGCGATCGCGCCGACCCACATCCCGGCCGCGCCGAGCAGCGCACCGCCTAGTGCGTCACCCACGTAGTGCCAACCGAGGTAGACCGTCGACACGACCGTCAGCGCGAGGAAGGTCCACAGCGCGCCGCGCACCCGCGAGGGTAGCCCCAACAGGTGGGCGACCAGGCAGGCGGTGACCAGGATCCCCACGTGCAGCGAGGCGAAGGCCGCGATCGTCTGCACCGCATCGGTGGCTGCCGGGTCGGCGAGCACCTCCTGCCGGTCCCCGATCATGATCCCCTGCAGGTCGGCGACGTAGGTGCGCGCGAGGTCGTCGAACTGCTCCGGTCGGGCGTAGATCGGCCCGACCGACGGCAGCAGGTAGTACGTCGCCACCCCGAGCACCCAGTCGACGGCGACCGCGGTGACGTACCACGCGCCCGCGGCCACGTTGCGGGACCAGACCAGCGCCACCACGAGCGAGAACGGCACGAAGACGATCCAGGCGAGGTAGATCCATGACATCGTGTGCGCGGCCCAGCCGGTGCCGAGCAGGTCGTGCAGCAGCCCGGCCGGGTCATGACCGAGGAACAGGAACCGGTCGACGGCGGCCAGCTCACGGTCCCACAGATGGTCGTTGACGAACGGCACGAAGCTCTTCAGGTTCCGGAACGCGACGTAGGTCAGGTACCAGGTGCCGAGCCCGAGCAGCGCGAACCGGACGTGGGCCCGCGGCCACCGTTCCCGGGTCACCGCGACGAACACGACGGGTACGGCGCGCAGGGTGGACGCCCGGAGCAGGGTGCGTGGGACCACGTCGGTCAGGAAGGCGACGAGAAGGATGAGCGGCAGCCGGATGTAGTTCGGGCCGGCGAACCCGTCGGGGTCCCGCAGCGGCAGGTCGTAGAGCAGCGCGACGAGCGTCGCTGCGCACGCCGTACCGAGCGCGACGACGCCCGCGAACCGGAAGCTCTCCGCCGACACGGAAAAAGCGTAGTTCTGCCGGCGCCGTTGCGCGGGCAAACGCCCAGCTCCGTGTGATCTAGCACTACCTGATGCTCGCCGGTCACGCGGGAAATGGGCCGCGGGTGTGACCTGGCGGACGGTTCAGTTCGTGACCGGATTGGAATCTTCGGCCCGGATGTGTCTATTCTTCCGGAGTTCGATTTCGAGACTCGTCGGCGGGCGGGGGTTCAGCCAGGGCTCGGATCGGCTCCACAACTACATACCGGTCGACGGGTACGCCGAGTCCTACCCACCTGTCGACCGGCCCCTGTCATGTCAATCGACCAGATCACTTGGGTAGGAGTGGGGGACCCAACTCTTCATGCGTCGCGTGCACACGCGGCGCTCGGGGTGAAGTACGCGCGCCGGCCCGGACGGGCGGCCGCGACAGAGCACCTTTCAGCTCTAACCCGACAGCTCACCTCACAGGCGTGGGAAGGGAACTCTTCATGCCTGCATCTTTCCGTGCGCGCAGCGCTGTCCTGCTGCCGCTGATGATCGTCGTCGCCCTCACGGCCACGATGTTCGCCTTCACCCCGGCCGCGGACGCGGCCTCCCGCCGTCAGCAGAAGATCAACGTGGGGATGGACATCGTCCGTCACCAGAAGGGCGACCGGTACGCCTACGGCGCCGCCGGCCCGAACCGCTTCGACTGCTCCGGCCTCATCTACTACAGCTACCGCAAGGCCGGCTTCCGCAGCATCCCGCGGACCTCGGGCGCCCAGGCGAAGTTCGCGCACCGGATCAAGCGTCGCCACCTGCGCAAGGGCGACTTCGTCTTCTTCCACAACGGCAACGACACCGCGAGCAACGTCTACCACGTGGGCGTCTTCGCCGGTTGGAAGAACGGTCGCCGAACGATCATCCACGCGCCGTACAGCGGCCAGCGGGTGCACCGTGCGCCGATCTGGACCAACCGTTGGTACGCCGGCACCCTCCGCGGACTGTGACCAACATTTCGTGACCGACACTCAGGGTCGTTTCCGGAAACGGAGCGGCCCTGAGTCACACTTACACCCATGTCTGGCAGCCCCATGCACACTCCTGCTCGCGCCGGCCGCACCCGCGCCCGTTCGCTCGTCACCCTCGCCCTCACCGCGGCGCTGGCTCTCGCCGGCTGCAGCGAGCCCACCGACTCGCCGTCGGCGGGAGAGTCGCCCGAGAGCCAGAACACCGCGGCCGGGGCCACCCTGGCCGGCCAGTGGCCGCTGACCGGACTGCCCGCGGAGGGGCCCGCGCCGAAGCACCCGGTGATGGTGGTGAAGATCGACAACACCTCGTCGAGCAGCCCGCAGATCGGGCTCGGCAAGGCCGACCTGGTCGTCGAGGAGCTCGTCGAGGGCGGGTCGACCCGGCTCGCGGTCCTCTACTACTCCCAGGTCCCCCAGAAGGTGGGCCCGGTGCGGTCCTTCCGGGCCACCGACATCGGCATCGTGGAGCCCGCAGACGCGGTGCTCGTGGCCAGTGGCGGAGCGGGTCCGACCGTGCGGCGGATGCAGTCCGCGGACATCCGGACGATCACCGAGGGCGCCACCGGGTACTACCGCGACAGTGGCCGCACGTCGCCGTACAACCTGTTCATGGAGCTGCCGAAGCTGGCCCGCACGCTGAAGAGCACCGGCGCGCCGCAGAGCTACCTGCCCTGGGGCTCCGAGGAGGACTTCCCGACGGGACAGCCGGCCGGCGGGCTGGCTGCACAGTTCTCCGCGGGGCACACGACGACCTGGAAGTACCAGGACGGCACGTACACCAACCTGAACAGCCACGCCGCAGAGGGCGACCGGTTCCGGCCGGCGACGGTGCTGGTGCTGCGGGTGAAGGTCGGGGACGCCGGCTACAAGGACCCCGCCGGCAACCCGGTTCCGGAGTCGAAGTTCACCGGCAAGGGCGAGGCGATGGTGTTCCACGGCGGTCGGCTGGTGCGTGGGACCTGGACCAAGAAGGGGCTCGACGCCCCGGTGCGCCTGAGCACGAAGGCGGGGGAGCTCACCCTGCCTCCGGGCAAGGTGTGGATCGAGCTGGTCCCCGCCGACGGCGGGAACGTCTCCGTCACCCGATAGCCGGACCGGGCAGCGTGCCGCCCGACTCGGCCTGCTGCTGAAGACCACCGAGGATGAACGCGATCGCCGCCTCCACCTCGGCGCTGGCGCGCTCGCTGTCGTCGGCCGAGGACACCGCCGTGCCGGCCGCGGACATGGCGCCGAAGAAGATCCGGCTGAAGGTCTCCACCATGCTCGGCTCGAGGTCGTAGGACTCCAGCACCGAGGACACGATCTCCTGGACGATCCCGAACGTCGACCGTTCCTCCTGCTCGCGGAACCGCTCGTAACCGAGGATCGCCGGACCCTCCTGGATCACGATCCGCCGGTAGCCCGGCTGCTGCACGACGTCGAGGAACGCACGCAGGCCGGAGAGCGCCTTCTCCCAGGGGTCGTCGTGGTCACGGACGGCCTTGCGGATCGCAGCGGTGGCCTCCGCCTCGACCGTCTCGAATACCGCCTCGAACAGTGCCTGCTTCCCGCTGAAGTGGTGGTACAGCGCACCCTTGGTGACCCGGGCGCCGGACACGATCTCGTCGAGGCTGGTCCCGGCGTACCCGCGTTCGGTGAAGAGCTCGGAGGCGACGTCGACCAGCGCGCGCTTGGTGGACGCGGAGTACTCCTGACGCCGTGAGGTGCGCGGAACCTTGCCCAGCATCTTCGCCGTCGCCCGTGTGGTCATTCCCCGAGCATAGGACCGACCGGCGGTACGCCCCGGGAGGTGTGCCACCTCACCCGGCGCGCGCTTGCATACTCGCGGTATGCGAGCGTACTCTGAGTACGTACCAACGGTATGTGAGAAAGGAGCTAGCCCATGCCCTGGGATGCCTTCCACCGCCGCGAAGAGGTTCTGCGGGCCGTGATCGCCGAGGCGAACACCCGTCGTGACGGCCGACTGCCTCTGGACGTGCCCGGTGTCGCCGAGACGTTCGGCGACGAGCTCGCCCTGCTCGGGGCGCTGCAGCTGCGCTGGCACACCCGGCTCGCCGGGATGATCGAGCGTGAGCTCCTGGACAACCCGTCCGACACGGACACCGCAGTCGAGGCGGCGTGGCAGCGTGCGGCCGAGGAGCTCGTCGGCGTGCGGGCGATCCTCGATGCCTGCGCCGAGAACCCGACATCGCCGGAGATGGCGCGGATGCTCGCCACCGCGCACCGCAAGGACCGGACGCTGATGACGGCGATGGCCCGCCCGCACCTGGTCGCCTGAGCGACCACCAGAGCAGCCCCGGCTGCGACGCCCCCCGCGGCTCCCTCCGCGGAACCTCCCTCCCTGCGTCGCAGCCGGGGCTTCGGCGGTGGCTACGGCACGGCGTCGCGACGTGACAACATGTGGGCGTGGCCTCTACACCGAGCATCTCGTACTCGATCACCGTCCGACTCGAGCTGCCTGCGGGTGGCACCGCGATCAGCCAGCTGACCTCCGTGGTGGAGCAGTGCGGCGGCGTGGTCACCGCGCTGGACGTGACAGCCTCCGGGCACGACAAGCTCCGGATCGACGTGACCTGTGCCGCCATCGACACCGCCCACGCCGACCGGATCGTCGACGAGCTGCGCGCGATCGAGGGCGTCGCGGTGCACAAGGTCTCCGACCGGACCTTCCTCATGCACCTCGGCGGCACCATCGAGATGGCGGCCAAGCACCCGATCCGCAACCGCGACGACCTGTCGATGATCTACACCCCGGGCGTGGCCCGGGTCTGCGAGGCGATCGCGGCGAACCCCGCCGACGCCAGGCGGCTGACCGTCAAGCGCAACGCCGTGGCTGTGGTCACCGACGGGTCGGCCGTGCTCGGTCTGGGCAACATCGGCCCCGAGGCCGCCCTCCCGGTGATGGAGGGCAAGGCCGCGCTGTTCAAGCGCTTCGCCGGCATCGACGCCTGGCCGCTGTGCCTGGACACGCAGGACCCGGACGAGATCGTCCGCACCGTGCAGCTGATCGCACCGGTGTTCGCCGGCATCAACCTCGAGGACATCGGTGCCCCGCGCTGCTTCGAGATCGAGGCCAGGCTGCGCGAGATCCTCGACATCCCGGTCTTCCACGATGACCAGCACGGCACGGCGATCGTGGTGCTCGCCGCGCTCACGAACGCGCTGCGGGTCGTCGACAAGCCGATCGAGTCCGTGCGCGTGGTGATGTCCGGTGCCGGCGCCGCCGGGACCGCGATCCTGCGGCTGCTGCTGGCGGCGGGGGTCAAGGACGTGGTCGTGGCCGACATCGAGGGCGTGATCCACAGGGACCGGGAGAACCTGCACGAGTCGCTGCACTGGCTGGCGGAGGTCACCAACCGCGCGGAGGTCACCGGCAGCCTCCGGGACGCCGTGGTCGGCGCCGACGTGTTCATCGGCGTCTCGGCCCCCAACGTGCTGTCCGGTCCGGACATCGAGGCGATGGCCGAGGGGGCGATCGTCTTCGCGCTCGCGAACCCGGTGCCCGAGGTGGACCCGGGGGAGGCGCGGAAGTATGCGACCGTCGTGGCGACCGGCCGCTCGGACTACCCGAACCAGATCAACAACGTGCTGGCGTTCCCCGGTGTCTTCCGCGGCCTGCTGGACGCCTCCGCCACCCGCGTCGACGAGGCGCTGCTGCTCGCCGCGGCCGAGGCGGTGGCCTCCGCAGTCACCCATGACGAGCTGAACGCCAACTACATCATCCCGAGCGTGTTCCACGCCGACGTGCACACCTCCGTGGCTGCGGCGGTGCGCCAGGCGGCCGAGGCAGGAGCGGCCGGAGCGGCCGATGGCTGAGCCCGCGCCGGTCCAGCTCGAGGCAGGTCACCTCCTGGTGGCCGCGCCGGCGCTCGTCGACCCCAACTTCGACCACAGCGTCGTGCTGCTGCTCGACTACGACGAGAACGGCGCGCTCGGGGTGGTCCTCAACCGGCCGTCACCGGTGCCGGTGGGCGACGTCCTCGCGGACTGGTCCGGACTCATCGCCGAGCCTGGAGTGCTGTTCCACGGCGGGCCGGTCAGCACCGACTCGGCGCTGGCGGTTGCCACCGTCCGGGGCGCCGAGGAGGACGACAGCGACGAGCCCGTGGGCTGGCGGCGCCTGTTCGGAAGCACCGGGATCGTCGACCTCGACACGCCGACCGAGCTGCTGGGCTCGGCGGTCTCAGGGCTGCGGATCTTCGCCGGCTACGCCGGTTGGGGGACCGAGCAGCTCGAGGCGGAGATCGAGGAGGGCTCCTGGTACGTCGTACCGTCCGTCCCCGCCGACGTGTTCGGCGCGGACCCTCAGGGACTGTGGACCAGGGTCCTCCGGCGGCAGCCGGGCGAGCTCGCGTGGGTGTCCACACGTCCGCTCGATCCCACCCTCAACTGAGCCGACGAGTCGTTAGACTGCTGCCTGTGAACATCCAGCTGAGCCCCGGTTCCCAGACCGTCGAGGACACCCGCACGGTCCCGACCGACGACGGTGACCACGAGCGCTTCTCCCACTACGTCCCCAAGGACAAGCTGACCGAGGCGATGGTGATGGGGACGCCGGTCGTCGCGCTCTGCGGAAAGATCTGGGTGCCCAGCCGGGATCCCGAGAAGTACCCCGTCTGCCCCGAGTGCAAGGAAGCCTGGGAAGAGCTCAAGAAAGACGATGAGTGATCTTTGTGCGCAACAGTCGCCGCGCCTCTCGGGTGGTCACGTTCGCGGCGGCGGGCGTCGTACTCGCCTGCACCGTCCTCACCGCCACCACATCGTCGGCCGCACCGCTCTCCGGGGCGGCCGCTGACCCGCACTGCCGACCTGCTCACGTGCCCGACGCCGGTTCCGCGTCCGCGCGGCTCGAGCGGGTCCCGGACCAGAAGCAGTACTCCCTGCGCCAGCTGCGCCGGATCGACCGCAGGCTGGACCTCGCGGTGGCGGAGGCGCGGCCGTCCGGGGCGTCGAAACGCGCCCGGAGCGGGCTGGTGCTGCGCATTCCGGTGCACGCGCACGTCATCGACGGCGACCATGCGCGCGGACCGTCGCTCCGGGCCGTCCGCGGCCAGATCGACGTGCTCAACTCAGCCTTCGGCGGGGGGCAGTCGCGCGTCAACGCCAGCACGCACTTCCGGTTCTACCTCGCCTCGTTCGACCGGAGCCGCAACCAGCGCTGGTACACCGCCTCGCTGTTCGACGCTTCGGACAAGCAGCTGCGCCGTCGGCTGCACGAGGGTGGACCCGAGTCGCTGAACCTGTACTTCTCCGCGCCGCACAGCCCGCGCGCCGACTCGGTGGTGCTCGGCTGGAGCACCGTCCCGTGGCGGGCCGAGCGGCAGCCCCGGCTGGACGGGGTGACGGTGCACCAGGAGAGCCTGCGCGGCGGTGACCTCCGGCGCTACAACCGCGGCGACACCACCGTGCACGAGGTCGGCCACTGGCTGGGCCTGTTCCACACCTTCGAGGGCGGCTGCTCGGCGGGCAACGACCGCGTCGACGACACGGCGGCCGAGGCGCAGCCGAGCCTGACCTGCGAGGTGGGCCGGGACACCTGCGACGCGGACGGACTTGATCCGGTCCGCAACTTCATGAACTACTCGTTCGACTCCTGCATGAACATGTTCACCCCGGGTCAGGTGTCCCGGATGACCGACAACTGGCTGGCGTACCGAACCCCGTGACGAACTCCCCCCACATTCCCGCACCCCTCAACGAGCTTCCCCCCGCCTATCCCGATCGTGCCGCGTGGGGGACCGCGACGAAGCTGCGTGCGTGGCAGTCCGCGGCCCTCGAGCAGTACTTCGCCGAGAACCCGAAGGACTTCCTCGCGGTGGCCACCCCGGGCGCCGGGAAGACCACGTTCGCGCTGACCGTGGCCGCCGAGCTGCTCTCGAGGCGGGTCGTCGACCGGGTCACCGTGGTCGCGCCCACCGAGCACCTCAAGACCCAGTGGGCCGATGCTGCGGCCCGCGCGGGGATCCCGATCGACCCGACGTACTCCGGCAAGAAGGGCAAGACCAGCAAGGACTACGTCGGGGTCGCGGTCACCTACGCCGGCGTCGCCACCAACCCGCTCGCGCACCGGATCCGCACCGAGCGGTTCAAGACGCTCGTGATCCTCGATGAGGTGCACCACGCCGGCGACGCGCTGTCGTGGGGCGAGGCGGTGCGCGAAGCGTTCGACCCCGCCGCCCGGCGCCTCGCGCTGACCGGCACCCCGTTCCGCTCCGACATCAACCCGATCCCGTTCGTGACCTACGCGCCCGACGACGACGGCACGCCGAAGAGCGCGGCTGACTTCACCTACGGCTACGCGCACGCGCTGGCCGACCATGTCGTGCGCCCGGTCCTGTTCATGGCCTACAGCGGCGAGATGCAGTGGCGCACCCG
Organism: Nocardioidaceae bacterium; assembly: GCA_035249775.1. Classification (GTDB taxonomy): domain Bacteria; phylum Actinomycetota; class Actinomycetes; order Propionibacteriales; family Nocardioidaceae; genus Nocardioides_C. The sequence continues at coordinate 16,231 of DATFGA010000043.1, forward strand.
GGCCGGCGACGAGATCGCGGCGCGGCTCGGTGAGCCGCTGACCAAGGACCTGACCGCCCAGGCCCTGCGCACCGCGCTCGACCCCGGCGGGTCGTGGATGCCGTCGGTGCTCGCGGCCGCGGACCGGCGGCTCTCGGAGGTACGCCGGCACGTCCCCGACGCCGGCGGGCTGGTGATCGCCTCGGACCAGGACTCCGCCCGGGCGTACGCCGCGCTGCTCGCCACCGTCTCGGGCGAGAAGCCGGCCCTCGTGCTCTCGGACGAGAAGGCCGCGTCGAAGCGGATCGCCAAGTTCGCCGAGGACGACTCCCGGTGGATGGTGGCGGTCCGGATGGTGTCCGAGGGCGTCGACGTACCCCGGCTCGCCGTCGGCGTCTACGCGACCACGACCTCGACCCCGTTGTTCTTCGCCCAGGCGGTCGGCCGCTTCGTGCGGGCGCGCAAGCGGGGCGAGACCGCTTCGGTGTTCCTGCCCTCGGTGCCGAACCTGCTCGGCTTCGCCTCCGAGATGGAGGTGCAGCGCGACCACGTCCTCGGCCGCAAGGTCACCGACGAGGGAGACATCTTCGCCGCCGAGGAGGACCTGCTGAACCAGGCGCAGGCCTCGGAGGCGGCCTCGGCCGACGAGGCGCTGCTGCCGTTCGAGGCGCTCGGCTCGCAGGCAACCTTCGACCGGGTCCTCTACGACGGTGGCGAGTTCGGGCACTCGGGCGAGGTGCAGGTCGGCTCCGACGAGGAGATGGACTTCCTCGGCATCCCCGGACTGCTCGAGCCGGACCAGGTCCGAGACCTGCTGCACCTGCGCCAGAGCGAGCGTGCCCGCCAGCAGCGGCGGACCCGGTCGACGGAGGAGGAGGTCGTCCGCGACGTCTCCACCCACGAGCACCTGGCCACGCTCCGCCGCGAGCTGAACGGGCTGGTCGCCGCGTGGAACCACCGGACCGGGCAGCCGCACGGAGTCACCCACGCGGCGCTGCGCCGGGAGTGCGGCGGGCCCGCGGCGGCGGTGGCCACGGCCGACCAGCTGAGCGAGCGGATCGACCGGATCCGTCAGTGGGCGGCCACCCGCAAGACCTCCTGACCGTCCGTCCTCACCGACCTGTCAGACGGGTGGGTGGCTATGGCCGCCCACGTTTCTGACAAGTCGGAGGGGGCGGGGGCTGATCGGGATACGCTCAGCGCATGGCCGCGGAGACCTCCCAGACCCTCGACCGGGGGCTGCGCGTCCTCAGCGTCCTGGCCGGCTCGCCCGGTGGGCTGAGCATCACCGAGCTGTCCGCCGCGGTCGGCGTGAACCGCACGGTCGTCTACCGGCTGGTCGCGACACTCGAGCAGCACGGGCTGGCCCGGCGCGACGCATCCGGCCGGCTGCACGTCGGCCTCGGTGTGCTCGCGCTGGCGCGCGGGCTGCAGCCGGTGCTGCGCGAGCTGGCGAACCCGGTGCTCCGGGCCCTCGCCGAGGAGCTCGGGTGCACCGCGCACCTGACCGTCGCGGACGGGGGAGAGGCGCTGGCGATCGCGGTCGTGGAGCCCACGTGGACCGACTTCCATGTCGCCTACCGGGTCGGTGCCCGGCACCCGCTGGAGCAGGGGGCCGCCGGCAAGGCGATCCTGCTCGGTCGCGAGATCGCCACCGGTGGGGACGACCGGACCCGGTTCGTGCAGACCGTCGGCGAGCTGCAGGCCGGCGCGCGCGGAGTGGCCGCCCCGGTGCTCGGCGTAGACGGGCTCGAGGCCTCGGTAGGGATCGTGACCCTGGGCGATCTCGAGCTCACCACGGTCGGCCCGCGGGTGACCGCAGCCGCCCACGACGTCGCCGTCCGTCTCTCCTGCCCCGAGTTGTCAGGCCCTGTGCGCGCTATAGCGCGCACAGGGCCTGACAACTCGGTGGATCAGTCGGAGAGGCGGGCTCCGGTGTCGGTCTCGAAGACGTGCACCTTCTCCGGGTCGGTGGTGACGTGGATGGTCTGGCCCTTCTGCAGGTTACGGCGGGCGTCGATGCGCACGATCACCTCGCTCGGCGTACCCTCCACCCCGCTCGAGCCGTAGACGTAGGCGTCGGCGCCGAGCTCCTCGACGACGGTGACCTTCACCGGGAGACCACCCTCGCCCTCGCTGACCAGGCGCCAGGCCTCCGGACGTACGCCGACCGTCATCTGGCCCTTGACCTTGGACGCCGCGGTGCGGTCGATCGGGACCGTGTAGTCACCGATCCTGGCCTGTCCGTCGGCGGCGGTGGCACTCATCAGGTTCATCGCCGGCGAGCCGATGAAGCCCGCGACGAACAAGTTGTTCGGGTGGTCGTAGAGGTTCAGCGGGGTGTCGACCTGCTGCAGGACGCCGTCCTTCATCACCGCGACCCGATCGCCCATGGTCATCGCCTCGACCTGGTCGTGGGTGACGTAGACGGTGGTGATCCCGAGCCGCTGCTGGAGGGCGGCGATCTGGGTGCGGGTGGAGACCCGCAGCTTCGCGTCGAGGTTCGAGAGCGGCTCGTCCATGCAGAACACCTGCGGGTGCCGCACGATCGCGCGGCCCATCGCGACCCGCTGCCGCTGACCGCCGGACAGCGCCTTCGGCTTGCGGTCGAGGTACTGCTCGAGGTCGAGCAGCTTCGCGGCCTCGGCCACGCGCTGCATCCGCTCCTCCTTGCCGACCTTGGCCATCTTCAGCGAGAACGCCATGTTGTCGGCCACGCTCATGTGCGGGTAGAGCGCGTAGTTCTGGAACACCATCGCGATGTCGCGGTCCTTGGGCGGCAGGTGGGTGATGTCCCGGTCGCCGATCAGGATCTTGCCGGCGGTGACCTCCTCGAGGCCCGCGAGCATCCGCAGCGAGGTCGACTTGCCGCAGCCGGAGGGCCCGACCAGGACCATGAACTCGCCGTCGGCGATCTCCAGGTTCAGGTCGTCGACGGCTGGGGTGGGTGCTCCTGGATAGAGCCGTTCAGCGTGCTCATAGGTGACAGAGCCCATGCGTGATCAGTCCCTTCACCGGCAGGTACGTGCCGGACGATCCGTAGTAAAGGTGTGCTGGCCGTCACACTATCCACTGGCCACCGCGGCGTCGAGGAGCGGACGCACCCGGTAGGGGATCTGGGTGGCCAGCGCGATCACGGTGGAGGAGCGGACGATGCCGGCGTCGGACAGCACGGCGTCGATCACCCGCTGCAGGTCGGCGTTGGAGCGGGCCACCACCCGGCACCACATGTCGCCGGCGCCGGTGATCGTGAACGCCTCCAGCACCTCGGGAATGCCGGCCAGGTGCTCGGCGATCACCTCGTGTCCGGAACCCTGCCGGATCTCCAGGGTCAGGAACGCGGTCACCGGGTAGCCGATCGCGTCGGGGGACAGCTCCGGTCCCCAGCCCTGGATCACCCCGGCCGCGCTCAGCTTGTCCAACCGGGCCTGCACGGTGCCGCGGGCCACGCCCAGGCGACGGGACGCCTCGAGGACCCCGATCCGCGGCTCGGTTGCGAACAGATGGATCAATGTGGCATCCAGATCGTCCATCGTTCCCCTCGACAGTGAGCACATTGCACAGTGATCCGTCGTACTGTTGCACACTCTGTGCCTTGCCCGCCAGGGTGTGGGGCATGACCCAACCGATCACCCAGCCCCTGACCTCGGACGAGCTGAAGGCCGACCTGACCCTCGAGCAGCTGCAGCAGCTGGTCGGCCTGGTGGAGTACGACGCGAGCCAGGACCCGTTCCCCGTGACGGCGATGGACGCGGTGTGCTTCGTGGTGGGCAACGCCACCCAGACCGCGAACTTCTACCAGCTCGCGCTCGGAATGGACCTCGAGGCCTACCGCGGACCGGAGAACGGCTGCCGGGACAGCAAGACCTACGTGCTGCGCTCCGGCTCTGCCCGGTTCGTGTTCAGCGGAGGGGTCACCCCGGACAGCCCGCTGCTCGACCATCACCGCAGGCACGGCGACGGTGTGGTGGACCTGTCCCTGGAGGTCCCCGACGTGGACAAGTGCATCGACCACGCCCGCTCGGTCGGAGCCACGGTCCTCGAGGAGCCGCACGACATCACCGACGAGCACGGGACGGTCCGGACCGCCGCCATCGCGGCGTACGGCGAGACCCGGCACACGCTGATCGACCGACGGGACTACACCGGTCCCTACCTGCCGGGGTTCGTCGCCCGGGACACGACCGTCAGCCGCGCGGAGGGCCACCCGAAGCGGCTGTTCCAGGCGATCGACCACTGCGTCGGCAACGTCGAGCTCGGCCGGATGGACGAGTGGGTGGAGTTCTACAACAAGGTCATGGGCTTCACGAACATGGCGGAGTTCATCGGCGACGACATCGCCACCGACTACTCGGCGCTGATGTCGAAGGTGGTGGCCAGCGGCAACCACCGGGTGAAGTTCCCGCTCAACGAGCCGGCGGTCGCGAAGCGCAAGTCGCAGATCGACGAGTACCTCGAGTTCTACGACGGCGCGGGCTGCCAGCACATCGCGCTGGCCACCAACGACATCCTGCGCAGCGTCGACATCCTGCGCGACAACGGCATCGAGTTCCTCGAGACCCCGGACTCCTACTACGACGACCCGGAGCTGCGCGAGCGGATCGGCAACGTGCGCGTGCCGATCGAGGAGCTGAAGCGGCGCAAGATCCTGGTCGACCGCGACGAGGACGGCTACCTGCTGCAGATCTTCACCAAGCCGATGGGGGACCGGCCGACCGTGTTCTACGAGTTCATCGAGCGGCACGGGTCGCTCGGCTTCGGCAAGGGCAACTTCAAGGCCCTGTTCGAGGCGATCGAGCGCGAGCAGGAGGCACGCGGCAACCTGTAGCCCGAGGCGCCGACCCGGCTCAGAGAACCTTCGAGAGGAACGAGCGGGTGCGCTCGTGCTGAGGATCTGCGAGCACGGCGGCCGGGTCGCCCTCCTCGAGGATCACCCCGCCGTCCATGAACACCAGCTTGTCGCCCACCTCGCGGGCGAAGCCCATCTCGTGGGTGACCACCATCATCGTCATCCCCTCGTGCGCCAGGTCCTTCATCACTCCGAGCACGTCCCCGACGAGCTCGGGGTCCAGCGCACTGGTCGGCTCGTCGAAGAGCATCATGTCCGGCTCCATCGACAGGGCGCGGGCGATCGCGACCCGCTGCATCTGGCCGCCGGACAGGTGCGCGGGGAAGGCGTCCTCCTTCTCGGCGAGGCCGACCTTGGCCAGGTTGCGCCGGGCGATGTCGACCGACTCCTCCTTGCCGCGCTTCTTCACCCGCTGCTGGGCGATGGTCAGGTTCCGCATCACCGACAGGTGCGGGAAAAGGTTGAACTGCTGGAACACCATCCCGATCTTGCTGCGCACCCTGTCGACGTTGATGTCCGGATCGGTGATCTCGACACCCTCGACGAAGATCGTGCCGGAGGTCGGCTGCTCGAGCAGGTTCACGCAGCGCAGCAGCGTCGACTTGCCGGACCCGGACGGCCCGACGACGCAGACCACCTCGCCGTTGTCGACGTGGAAGTCGATCCCCTTGAGGACCTCGTTGTCGCCGAAGTACTTGTGCAGCTCGTTGACGTCGATGGCAGGGGCGTCGCGACGCATCTCCGGTTCGGTCATGGTCAGCGCGCCTTCTCTGCTCGGGCTTCCATGCGCCGCACGGCGATGGAGAGCGGGACGGTGATCAGCAGGTAGCAGAACGCGACGCCGATCAGCGGCGTCATGTTGACGGTCTCGTTGAGGGCGTCGCGTCCGAACTTCGTCAGCTCCGCGGAGGCGGCGCTGAGCCCGAGCAGGTAGACCAGCGAGGAGTCCTTGGTGAGCAGGATCAGCTCGTTGGTCAACGGCGGCAGCACGATCCGGAACGCCTGCGGCACGACGATCGAGATCATCGCCCGGCTGTGCGACATGCCCAGCGACCGGGCGGCCTCCATCTGGCCCTTCGGCACCGCCTGGATGCCGGCCCGGATGGTCTCGGCCATGTACGCCGCGCCGACCAGTCCGAGCGCCACCGTCACCGTGCCCAGGATGCCGCCGGGCATCACCACGCCGAACGCGATCGGCAGGCCGAACTGGAAGGCGATGAACACGACCAGCGCCGGGACGCCGCGGAAGAACTCGATGACGCCGGTGGCGAGCCAGCGGTACGGACCCACCGACGACAGCCGCATCAGCGCGAGCAGCAGCCCGACGATCAGTCCGAACGTGAATGCCGCTGCGGTGTAGAGCAGGGTGTTCTTCAGCGCGGTGGTGAAGATCTCCGGCATCAGCCCGAGCAGGATCTCGGTGTCCAGGAACTGGGAGAGGATCAGCTCCCAGTCGGCGACGACGAGCAGCACGACGACGATCAGCAGCAGGATGCCGTACTGCACGCCCCTGCTCACCTGGGCTCGCTTGCGGGGACTCATCGCCATGCCGGGCTCCTGGGGTGAGGGCGAGGGGGACTATAGGGGGAGACGCTCAGCTCTTCGCCTCGCCGAACCACTTCGCGTAGATCTTGTCGTAGGTGCCGTCTTCCTTGGCGGTGGCGAGCACCTCGTTGATCGTCTCGAGAAGGGCTTCGTTGTCGTCCTTCTTCACCGCGAAGCCGTACTGCTCACCGGTGTCGAACTCGGTGACCACCTCGGTGTCCGGGTTGCTCTTCACGTAGTCGTAGAGCACGCCGTTGTCGTTGATCGCGGCGTCGACCTGGCCGGTCTTCACCGCGGCCGCCAGCAGCGCGAGGTCCTCGAAGGACCGCAGCGTGGTGTCCTCGGGCGCGTTCTCCTCGGCGTAGATCTCACCGGTGGTGCCGACCTGCACCGCGAGCGACTTCCCGGCGAGGTCCTCCATCGAGGTGATGCCGGAGCCGGTCTTCGTCAGCAGCGCCTGCGTGGCGTCGAAGTAGGGGTCCGAGAAGTCGATGACCTCGGCGCGCTCGTCGGTGATGGTCATGCCGGCGGCGGCCACGTCGCACTGCCCGGTGTTGAGCGACTGACCGGACTGGATGCCCTCGAACGGGGTGTCGAAGACCTTGGTCTCCAGACCCAGCTCGTCGGCCACCAGGTCCATCAGGTCGATGTCGAAGCCGACGACCTCGCCGCCCTGGTTGAACTCGAACGGCTTGTAGGGCAGGTGTGTGCAGACCGTGAGCTTTCCTTCCTCCACGATCTTCGCGCCACCCTCGACCTCCGTGGTGTCGCCCGTCGCGCAGCCGGCGAGCGGCAGGGTGACGAGCACGGTGGTGGCCAGCATCTTGAACATGCGAGTATTCATGCCTTTCACCCTAGTCCGAGCGGCCGGTCCAGCCGCAACCTCCGCCGCGTCCGACGGAGCGTGTGTCCCCGATCGTGACGAACTCTTTACCTCGCGCACCTATCCGTTGCATGCTGGGATCGCGCACGTCGGGCCCGGGCCGACACGGTGCGCTGGAGGGGGTTCAACGCTTGACCTGTGATGCGCATGTGCCGGACCCGGTGATCGACCGGTTCCGGCACGAAGCGGTCTTCTACCGCGGTCTCGACGGCATCGTCGACGCGGTGCTGCCGTTCGTCCGTGAGGGCATCGCCCAGGACGAGCCGGTGATGGTGGCGACGCTTCCCGACCGGATCGCCGCCCTCGAGGATGCGCTGGGCCCGGACGCGGCACGAGTGCTCTTCGTCGACATGGTCGGGCTCGGCGCCAACCCGGCCCGGATCATCCCGGCCTGGCGCGCGTTCGTGGCCGCTGCGCCGGCCGGTGCCCGCGTCCACGGCGTGGGTGAGCCGGTGTGGTCCGGCCGTCGCGATGTCGAGCTCGAGGAGTGCCGCCTGCACGAGGCGCTGCTCAACGTGGCCTTCGACGACGGCCCCGCCTGGCGGCTGATGTGTCCCTACGACATCGGCGCGTTGCCGGCCGGGATCGCCGACGACGTACGGCGCACTCACCCGGTCGTGACCGCAACGGACCCGGCCACTGCCTCCTACGGGGGCCACGGCCACGCGTTCTCGGTGTTCCGGGAGCCGTTGACCACCCCACCCGAGGTCGCCGACGAGGTGCGCTTCGGGACCGATGACCTTCCGGGACTGCGCGATGTCGTGCGCCGGCTCGCCGTCCGGGCCGGAATCGGGCCGGAGGTCGCCGACGACCTGGTCCTCGCCGCCCACGAGCTCGCCACCAACAGCGTGATCCACGGGGGCGGCGACGGCACGTTGCGGGCGTGGACGGAGCCGGACGCGTTCGTGGTCGAGGTGTGTGACGGCGGTCGGATCGAGGACCCGTTGGTCGGGCGTGACGTCGCCGTCGCGATGGCCGAGGGCGGCCGCGGGGTGTGGATCGCCAACCAGCTGTGCGACCTGGTGCAGGTGCGCTCGACGTCCGCGGGCACGGCCATCCGCCTGTTCAGCTGGCGCTGAGCGGCCACGCACTACCGCGCGAGGCGCGCCCGGCGTACGCCGTAGGTGAAGTAGAGGACGAAGCCGATCGCCAGCCAGACCACGAACCGCAGCCACGTCTCGATGGACAGGTTCCCCATCAGCGCGACGCAGAGCAGTGCCGAGGCGATCGGGAGCGCGGGCGAGAACGGTGCCCGGAACGGGCGAGGAAGCTCGGGACGGGTCCGGCGCAGGACCGGCACGGCGATCGACACGATCGTGAACGCGAACAGGGTGCCGATGCTGACCATCTCGGCCAGGGCCTCGAGCGGGACGAACGCCGCGAGCACCGCGATGAGCGCGACGGTCAGCGCGGTGATCGCGCTCGGCGTTCCGTGCGTGGGGTGGACTCGCGACAGGCGCTCGGGCAACAGGCCGTCGCGCGCCATGGCGAAGCCGATCCGGCCCATGGCGATGATGTCGACCAGGATCACCGAGGTGAGCCCCGCAATCGCGGCCACCCCGATGAGCACCGCCGCCCAGCCGAGCCCCACCGTCTCGAAGGCCGACGAGATCGGCGCACCAGTGTCGACATCCCGGTAGCTCACCATCCCTGTGAGCACGCCGGAGACACCGATGTAGAGCAGCGCGCAGATCCCCAGGGTGCCCAGCAGGCCGAGCGGCAGGTCCCGACGCGGGTTGCGCGTCTCCTCCCCGAGGTTCGCGACCGCCTCGAAGCCGGTGTAGGAGAAGAAGACGATGGCCGCGGCCGACAGCACGCCGGCCATCCCGTAGATCGAGGGTTCCACGCCGACCAGGGCCTGCCACAGCGGCTGGGTCAGGCCGCTCGCGGAGTCGGCCGGCTCACTGCTCGGCGGGATGAACGGTGACCAGTTCTCGGTCTTCACGAAGAACGCGCCGGCGACGATCACGAACAGGCAGACCAGCACCTTGACCACGACAAGCAGGTTCGTGACCCACGCGGCCTCCCGGATGCCGAGGTAGGCCACGGCGCCGAGCAGCAGCACGATGCCGACCGCCCCGACGTTGACCGGCGCACCCTCCCCGAAGAGCGAGGCCGGGATCGCGTCCGACAGCCCGGCCAGGTACGCCGACCAGCCGCGCGCCACCACGGCTGCGCCGAGGGCGAACTCGAGGATCAGGTCCCAGCCGATGATCCAGGCGAACACCTCGCCGATGGTCGCGTAGGCGTAGGTGTACGCCGAGCCGGCGGTCGGCACGGACGAGGCAAGCTCGGCGTAGCAGAGCGCGGCGAGCAGGCTGACGAACCCGGCCAGCGCGAACGAGATCACCACGCCGGGACCGGCGAGCTCGTTGGCCGCGACACCGGTCAGGGTGAAGATCCCGGTGCCGATCACGATCCCGATGCCGAAGCTCATCAGGTCCACAGCACCCAGTCGTCGGCGCAGGTGCCCGGCGCCGGGGGCGTGTGGGTCCAGGTCGGCCTCGGGGGCGTCCACGCCGTGAGCGAGGATGTCGTCGACGGACTTGGTGCGGGTGAGGTTCACCCGCTGTCTCTACCCGATCGCGACCGGCTCGAACGGCCCGCACCCGGCGCAGAGGCTCAGCGGGCCGGGACCACGGTCCCGGTGACCTCGCCCAGCCCGATCCGGCCGAGCCGGCCGGGGGCGGTGGCCCGGATCGTGACCGTGTCCCCGTCCTCGAGGAAGGTGCGCTCGCGGCCGCCGGCGCTGAACGGCTCCTTGCCACCCCACGACAGCTCCAGGAAGGACCCCCGCTGGTCCGGGCGCGGTCCGCTGACGGTGCCCGAGGCGAACAGGTCACCGACCCGCAACGAGGCCCCGTTGACGGTCAGGTGCGCCAGCATCTGCGCGGGGGACCAGTACATCGAGGCGTACGGCGGCCGCGCCACCACCTCGCCGTTGAGCTCCACCTCGAAGTCGATGTCGTAGCCGGCACCCGCCCCGACCCTCAGGTAGTCCAGCGGCTCGGGCTTCTGGCCGGGCAGCTCGACGCGGGCCGGCTCCAGGGCCTCGAGCGGGGTGACCCACGCCGCCACGGAGGTCGCGAAGGACTTGCCGAGGAACGGTCCGAGCGGCACGTACTCCCACGCCTGGATGTCGCGCGCGGACCAGTCGTTGAGGGGCACCACGCCGAAGACGTGGTCCGTGAACGCCTCGACGGGCACCTGGTCACCGAGCGCGCTCGGGGCGCCGACCACGAAGCCCAGCTCGGCCTCGATGTCGAGCCGCTCCGATGCTCCGTAGGTCGGGGCGTCCGCCGTCGGTGGCTTCCGTTGTCCCGAGGGCCGGCGTACCTGCGTGCCGGAGACCACCACCGTGCCGGCGCGGCCGTGGTAGCCGACCGGCAGGTGCCGCCAGTTCGGCAGCAACGGCTCGGCGTCGGGCCGGAAGATCTTGCCCACATTGCTCGCGTGGTCCAGCGAGCAGTAGAAGTCGACGTAGTCGGCGACGGTGACCGGCAGGTGCATGGTGACCTCGTCGACCGGCACCAGCATCGGCTCGACGAGCGGGCGCTCCGCCTCGTCGGTGAGCAGGCTGGTCACCCAACGGCGCACCGACGACCAGGCCGGCTTGCCCATCGCCATCAACGGGTTGAGGTCGGTCGCCTCGAAGGCGTGGGCCACCTCGAGCATCTCCCCGGCTGCCACAGGCGCCAGGTCGAGGACGAGGTCGCCGATGCGTACGCCGACGCGGGGTTCCTCGTCGTCGTGGGAGAAGACCCCGTAGGGCAGGTTGTCGACGTCGTAGAGGGAGCCGGATGCGCCCTCCACCCAGCTGGTCGGCTCGGTCATGCTGGCTCCAGGGGTAGGTCGGGGAGAAGGTCGAGGTGGACCAGGTCCTGCAGCGGCTCGCGCACGCTGCAGGAGCCGAACGAGGTGAACCACCGGCGGGCAGAGGCGAGCGATGCCGGACCTGCGTCCTCGATCAGCCGCCGGAGCTCCGCCGGCTCGGTCAGCTCGAGCACGGCCACGACCCGGTCGGTGCCCGCGCCGTCGAGGCTGGCGCGGGTGGCCAGCAGCACGTTGAGGAACCCGTGGTGCTCGAAGCCGGTCTCGGGGTCCCGGTGCCGGACCGCGTTGTGCAGCCCGGCGGTGCACTTGAACGGCAGCTCGCGGTCCAGGGACGCCTCGATGCAGGTGGCGAGCTCCTTCGCTGTCGGGAACGCGTCTTCGCTGTCCCCTCCGGTGCGGAACTTCAGTCGCAGGTCCATCGCCGCCACCTCGTCGAGGGCAGCGAGCCAGGAGTGGCCCGGTGGGCCGTCGAACAGTCGCGGTGGTTCGACGTACACGTCGGCCGCGCCGCCGAGGTAGCCGTCGGTCACCAGCTGGTCGACGGCGGTCGTCATCCGTCGGGCGTTGTGCTCGAGGTCGGCCTCGTCGCGCAGTGCGACCTCCACCGCGCGCAGCTCGAGGCAGTCCTCGCGCCCTGCCCATCGGACCGCCGGCTCGATCGCGCCGGCGCCGCCGGTGACCACCACGCTGACGGCGAACGGCGGCGCCGTCTCCTGCGAGGAGGGGTCACCCTGGAGCAGTCCGATCAGCTCGGGAAGTCGGGTGTCGCTGACCACGAACGGCCCCAGCAGGCCGGCGTGCGCTGCCGCCCGGTGGCTGCGGTGCTCCTCGACGGCCCGGGGCAACGGGGCGTTCCCGGGCGGGAAGATCGCGGCGTCGTCGACCAGTGCGAGGTACTCCTCCGGCAGCGCGGACGGGTTCGGACGTGGAATGGTTGACACCTCGTCGACACTAACGCATCGTTGTCGTGAACGGACACGACCGTCCGTTAATAGGACGGTCACTGAGCACCGGAGAAGCGAGGCGCGGCCATGGCCTACTACCGGCAGGTGGGGATCATCCCGGCGAAGCGGCACACCCAGTTCCGCACGGACCAGGGCGGCCTGCACTACGAAGAGCTGATGGGCGAGGAAGGCTTCTCCTCCGACGCGTCGCTGCTCTACCACCGTGGCGTGCCGTCCGCGATCGTGGACAGCCAGGTCTGGGAGCTGGCGGACCTCGGCACCACCGCGAACCACCCGTTGAAGCCCCGACATCTCAAGCTGCACTCGCTGTTCGAGGACAACGCGTGGAAGGCGCTGGATCCCGTCGAGGGGCGCCGGCTGGTGCTCGGCAACGCCGACGTCCGGATCTCCTACGTGGTCGCGGGTGAGACCTCTCCCTACTACCGCAACGCGATCGGCGACGAGTGCGTCTTCGTCCAGGAGGGCGAGGGGGTCGTCGAGACGGTCTTCGGGGTGCTGCCGTTCCGGACCGGTGACTACGTGGTGATCCCCCGCGCGACCACGCACCGCTGGCTGCCGACCGGGATGGTGCGGGCCTACGTGATCGAGGCGAACAGCCACATCGCCCCGCCGAAGCGGTACCTCTCGCGCTACGGCCAGCTCCTCGAGCACGCGCCGTACTGCGAGCGGGATCTCGACGGGCCCACCGAGCCGCTGCTGGTCGACGGGACCGATGTCGAGGTGCTGGTCAAGCACCGCGGCAACGGTGCGGGCGGGATCGTCGGTAGCCGGCTGACCTATCCGACGCATCCGTTCGACGTGGTCGGCTGGGACGGGTGCCTGTATCCCTACACCTTCAACGTCGAGGACTTCGAGCCGATCACCGGCCGCGTCCACCAGCCGCCGCCGGTGCACCAGGTGTTCGAGGGCAACAACTTCGTCGTGTGCAACTTCGTGCCGCGCAAGGTGGACTACCACCCGTTGTCGGTGCCGGTGCCCTACTACCACTCCAACGTCGACAGCGACGAGGTGATGTTCTACGTCGGCGGTGACTACGAGGCACGCAAGGGGTCCGGCATCAACGTCGGCTCGGTCTCGCTCCATCCGGGCGGGCACGCGCACGGCCCGCAGCCCTCGGCGATCGAGGCGTCCCTGGGCGCCGAGTACTTCGACGAGCTGGCGGTCATGGTCGACACCTTCCGGCCGCTGGAGCTGGGGGAGGGCGGGTTGGCCGCCGAGGACCCGGCCTACGCGTGGACCTGGTCCGGCCGCGGCCCCGATGGTGACGGCGACGGCGGCCCGGCGATCTACAGCAACAGCTGACACCGTGGCCCGCCACGTCGCGTTCCTCCGCGCGATCAACCTCGGCCGCGCCCGCAAGGTGCCGATGGTCGACCTTCGCCGCTGCCTGGAGGAGGCCGGGCTCACCGACGTGGAGACCTACATCCAGACCGGCAACGTCCGGTTCGGCACCAGCCTGCGTTCCCGGGAGAGGATCGAGCGGTACGTCGAGGACGCGCTCGCCGCGAGCTTCGGTTTCGAGGTGCCGACGATCGTGCTCACGCCGGCGCAGCTGCGACGGGTGTACGACGACGCGGTCGGCCTGACCCGCGACACCGACCCGGTCGACGTACGCCGCTATGTGACCCTGTTGAAGGCCGACCCACCCGCCGAGGCGGTCGAGGAGGTCGACGACTGGAACATCGAGGGTGAGCGCGCCACCGTGCTCGGCAGGGCGGTGCACTGGATGGTTCCCGGCCCGAGCCAGGCGGCCAAGCTGTCGAACGCGCGGATCGAGAAGGCGCTCGGCGTGGCCACCACCCGTGACCTGAAGGTGATCCGGACGCTGGCCGACCGGTGGGGCGGCGGAACCTAGCCGGACGTCGTGGGCTGGGTCTCGACAGGAGCGCGTTCCAGGTTGCGGACCGACCGGGAGGCGAGGGTGAGGACGGAGATGGCGGCGTACGCGATGCCGCTGAACACCAGCACGTCGCGGTAGCCGAACGCCTCACCGAGCGGACCGTAGGCCAGCTGGCCGATCGGCATCGCCACGAACGAGCCGAGGGCGTCGTAGGAGTAGGCGCGCGAGAGCATGTGGTCCTCGATGTTCTCCTGCATCGCGAGGTTCCAGCCGATGCTGAACACCTCGATCCCGGCGCCCGCGATGAACGCCACGATGATCAGCGTCAGCAGGTGCGGCTGCACGCCCAGGACGATCATCGGGATCCCGAACACGGTGCAGCCGAGCATCCCCATCAGCAGAGGGCGCCTGAGCCGGACCCGCAGCAGGATCACGGTCATCAGCAGGAGGCCGGCGGACTCCGCCGAGAGCACGAAGCCCCAGCCCTGCTCGCCGATGGTGCGCTTGGCGACCGCCGGGCCCAGGGTCATCAGTGCACCGGCGTGGATCGCGTTGAGGAAGCCGAACGCGAGCACGACCACCCACAGCCAGGTGGTGCCGATGAACAGGCTCCACCCCTCGCGGAGCTCCTGGATCGTGCTGGTCTGCTCCTCCTTCGGGGGACGTGGCGGGATCTCGACGGGCATGAGCAGGATCGACGCGGCGACCCAGCTCAGGGCGTTGGCCATCAGCGCCCAGCCGGGCCCGACGGTCACCACGAGGAGTGCGGCCACCGTGGGGCCGAGGATCGTCAGACCGCCCCGGGACAGCGACAGCAGCGCGTTGGCGGACTGGAGCTGGCTCCGCGGCACCAGCTGGGGCACCAGGCCGGCCATCGCCGGGAAGCCGGCCGCGTCGGCGGTGCCGTTGACCGCGGCCAGCGCGATCACCATCCACAGCTCGGCCTGGTCGGTGATGAACAGGTAGGCCATCGTTCCCTGCGCGAGTGCCGCCAGCACGTTGGAGAGCTGCATGACCAGCACGCGCGGGAACCGGTCGGCGATCACGCCGCCGTAGAGCAGGAACACCACCAGCGGGATGGTGTGGGCCGCCAGCACCTGCCCGACCGCGGTCGCGTCGCCGATGTCCAGCACGGCGAACGCCAGCGCGACGCTGGCCATCATCGACCCCAGCGTGTCGACGAACCGCGACGCGTAGTACCACGCGAAGTTCCGGTTGCGCAGCGGCTCGAACGCCTGTCGCCAGCTCATCCGTCCAGGTCCATCTCGAACACCGCGGCGGTCAGGTTCACGTGGATGGTTCCCTTGGTCCGCGGTGGTCTGGCCTCGGCATGGATCAACCGGGAGGCCTCTTCCACGTGGGCGACGACCTGGTTCCAGGTCTCCGGGGTCACCCACATCTCCGCGTCCGTGAGCTTGCTCGTGCTCGGAGACTTCCGGTGCCCGAACCGGCGGACCAGCTCCTCGCCCATCGCGCGCAGGTAGAGCTCGCGGTCCTCGCTGGTCGCCTTCGGCTGCGGGGCGTCCGGCCGGTCCCACGGGTGGCGGTAGCGCTTGGCCACGCCGCCGCGGATCTTCTCCTCGCCCGCCTCCTCGACCAGCTGGGCGTCGGCGAGCACACGCAGGTGGTACGACGTGTTCGCGTGGCTCACGTCGAGCTCACGGGCCAGCTCGGCCGCACTCATCTCCGCGCCGGTGAGCAGGGACAGGATCCGCAGCCGCAGCGGATGGGCCACCGCCCGGAGCGACGAGACCTGCGCGCTCGTCGTACCCGCCTGGTCCTCGACCATCAGCCTCGTCCTCTCCTCAGCCCTGCCCGGACCATCCCGGACCATCAGGTTTTCGTAACCGCCCAAGAGTTCTTTGGGAGTATGCCGAGAGGCTGCCCCGTCCGCAACACCATTTCTCCCCTCCTCCCCGTTGAGACGCGCCTTTCTCCCCGTTGAGACGTGCCCTTTTCGCCGGTGAGACGCGAGTTCTTCGCGCGACGGGTCGGTCGACCGTCCCCGCGCGGATCCCGGGTGCCCTATCGTCGGGGCAGATCTGAGCACGGAGGGGCCGGCCATGGAAGACCATCTGCAGGTCGCGGTCGGCGACGGAGTCCTCCGGCTGACCCTGAACCGGCCGGCGGTCCTCAACGCGCTGACCGCGCACATGGCGGACCGGCTGGCCACCGAGGTCGAGGACGCCGCCGCCCGTGAGGACGTCCGCGTCGTCCTGCTCTCCGGTGCCGGTGGCGCGTTCAGCTCCGGCGCGTACCTCGGTGGTCCCGACGCGCACGAGAACTTCGACAGCTCCAGCCTGGACCGGGCGAACCGCGTGATCCGCGCGATCACGTCCCTACGCAAGCCGTGCGTTGCGGCAGTGGACGGCGTGGCCGCCGGTGTCGGCTGCTCGATCGCACTGGCCTGCGACCTCGTGGTCGCCGCCGACTCTGCGCGGTTCGTGCTCGCGTTCAGCCGGATCGGACTGATGCCGGA
>DATFGA010000044.1:0-5646 GCA_035249775.1 Nocardioidaceae bacterium
CGTCGCCGGTGGCGCTGTCGGGGTCACCGCTACCGGTGGCGCTCAGGGCACAGGTCGTCAGTGAACTGCAGGTGACGGAGGCGATGACCGCGGTCGGCGGGTTGTTGCTGGCCGGCTCGGTGATGGTCACGTCGCGGCTAACCGTACTCGACTTACCCCACACGTCGGTGACGGTCAGGACGATCGTGTACGTGCCAGGCACCGAGTAGGTGTGTGACGGGTTCGCGGTGGTGCTCACCGCGGTGAGGTCACCCCAGTTCCACGAGTACCGGATCGCATCACCCTCAGCGTCCGCCGTACCAGCGCTGTTCGTCTGGCAGACCGTGAAAGCAGCGCAGCTGGCAGTGAAGGTTGCGGTCGGTGCCGTGTTCCCGGCCGGCTCGCTGAGCGACACGTCGCGGGTGGTCGAGGCGGCCTTGCCCCAGCCGTCCGTGGTCGTGAGGGTGATCGTGTAGTTCCCAGCGGCGGCATAGACGTGCGCCGCAGGCGAGGCGCCGGTGCTCAGCGCCGTCCCGTCGCCCCAGTTCCACGAGTAGGTGATGACGTCACCCGTGTTGGGGTCGGCGGTGCCCTGGCTGTTCACCGAGCAGGTCAGGCCGGTGCAGCTCCGGATGAACGTCGGCACCGGGGCGCTGTTGCCTGTGGGCTCGGCGATCGTCACGTTCTGCGCTGCCGACGTGTTGGTGACCGTCCACTCGTCCCGCACCGTCAGGGTCACGGCGAAGGTGCCCGGCGCGGTGAAGGTCTTCGTGGGCAGCGGACCGGTCGCCGTCCCCTGCGTCCCGAAGTTCCACGAGTATGTGAGGGAGTTCGCGTTCTCGTCCGTGGAGTCACGGCCGTCGAACACGCACACGTTCTGGTCGCAGGAGTAGGTGAAGCTGGCCACCGGCGGGTTGTTCGGCGGCTGCGTGACCGTCACACCCGTGGCGGTGCGTGCCTCGCCGATCTGCTCGCGGACGTCGACCGGCCGCACGATGACGCTGTACGTGCCGGCCGGGATGACCGGCGTGGTGTACGAGTAGTTCGACCCGGCGCTTCCCGGGCTGTTGAGGAACGCTGTCCGGAAGCTCGGGTTCGTGCTGGTGAACGTGCCGGAAGAGCTCATGTACTGCCCGGAGGAGTTCACGACCGCGACCTCGACGCGAGCGATGCTCGCGTTGGCGTCGGGGGCGTCCTCCGCGCGTCCGGTGACGACGATCTTGCCCTCGGAGAACGACGCGCCGCTGTCCGGCTCGCCCAGCGTGTCCGACAAGGCCGGGGGACCGTCGTTCGGGTAGACCCGGTAGCTCCCGGTGGCTCCGGTGGTCGAGGGGTCCTGCTGCCCGGCGGTGTCGTACGCGATCGCCGTGAAGGACCAGTCGCCCTGGGTCGGAAGCGTGACACCGAGCGACCAGTTGGTGGTCGCCGCACCCGCCGATGTGAGCGTGGCGTTGAGGGTGGCGAAGGTCGCTGCCATCGTGCCGTTCGGTTGCAGGTACCGGCCGGTGTCGCCGTCCCTGAGCGAGACGCGCACGCTCTCCACGCCACGGTCATCAGTGGCCGCCCCCGTGAAGTTCAGCGCCAGCGACTCGTCGGTCGGGGCCGTGAAGCTCATTGTGGTGTCGGGGGGCAGGTCGCCCGGGATCTGTGCGTTGATTGTCAGCCGGCCCTGGTTAGCCGACGACGTCGTCAGGTCGAGGTCGTCGGTGGCCCGGACCGTGAAGGTGTAGCTGCCCGGGGACAGGTCGAAGGGGGTCGTGTAGGTCCAGTCGTACGTGGATCCGCTGATGTTGACCGGCGAGACCCGGCACTGACCGGCTGAGACGTTGGTGCCCCAGGTGCAGTCGCTACCCAGGTTCTCCCTCGTCGAGGTGTTGCGTAGCGAGACCTCGACGTTCCTGAGGCCCTGGTCGTCCGACGCGGTCCCCGAGAAGGTGAGTCGCCCGCCCGGCGCCACGGTGACTGCCGGCACCGCGAACGGCGGCGTCATCTCCACCGGCTCCTGGATCGTGACGCTCGGTGCCACCGCCGTCGACGAGATGAGCCAGTCGCGGGTCGCGCTGCGTAGGTCGGCCTGCCCAGTGGTGTCTGTGGCCGTGGCACTGCCGCGCCACGTCCCCTCGTGCGGCAAGGTGACCTCGTAGGACCAGGTGGCCGACGTGGCTCCGATGACGTCGGGCGTGCCGCGGAACGTGTTGAAGATGTCATCCACGGTCCCGTCGTTCTGCAAGTAGCGGTTCTGCTCGTCGCGGAACCAGAACGACAGCGAGTTCACGCCCTTGTCGTCGTTGGCGGTGCCGGTCATGGTGAACGTCGTCGAGGCCACGACGCTGCCGCTCGGGCCGTTGATGGACGTCGTGGGCGTCTGGTCCTCGGTGCTGAACGACTCGATCATCTTGGTTGCCTTGGTCGTGTCGCCCGTGCCGCCGGTGGGCGCAGTGAACGCCTGCGCCATGACCCGCAGGTTGCGGTTCGTGGCGATTGTGGCCGAGATCCTCCACGTCCGAGTCGTCCCGCTGCCCGGGTCCAGGGTGGCGTTCAGGCTGTTGCTGGCGCCGAAAGTCGTCGTGAAGGCGGTGCCGTTGTCCTGGAGGTACTGGCCGCTGTCGCGGTCCTGGATCTGCACCTGGACCCGGCCGACGGTTCCGGTCGCGACCCGCGCGGTTCCGGTGATCTCGAACGGCGCGTTGTTGGCGACGACCCGGCCCTCGATCGGGGCCGTGATCGTCGTGTCGGGAGCCGGCGCCGGGAACGGTACCGAGTTGAAGTCGTAGAAACCGACGCGTCCGGTTTGCACGCCGCCCTTGTACTGGCCGTCGCCGCCGACGAACAGGCCACGGGGGGTGGCTTCCATGGCTTTGTCGCCCTCGAACGAGTTGGAGATGGAGTACCACTCCAGCGCCTTGCCGGTCGTGGGGGAGATCGCCGCCAGATGGTCCCGACGGACCACCTGGTCACCGAGGCCATAGCCGGCCAGGCCCTGCCCGGTGCCGTAGCCGACGTTGTCGAGACCTGGCCACGGGTCGTCGGACGTCGGGGACTCGATGAACCCGAAGTGTCCACCGACGTAGACCGCAACCTCAGTGATCGCCACCGAGTAGATGCTGTCGAAATGCCGGCTGATCCAGAGCGGCTGCACGTCCGAGTCGGTCAGCGAGGCGTCCGTGAGCGGGTAGGCGACCGCGGTGTCGCTGATCGGCGGCAAGTCGCCGCCCGATCCGCTGCTGACCACGAAGTACGAGTCGTCGGGTGCGATGTCGCCGCCGTAGATGCGCGTGACGCCGCCGACGCGGGCCAGGTTGTCGTCCCACAGCCGGCTACGCCAGGGGAGGAGCTCCTTGCTCGACGTGTCGATGATGCCCATCCCGTAGCGGTCCTGGCCGTCGATCTGCCGACCGGTGTGCACGACAAGCAGCTTGCTCTGGTCGTGCGTGAGCTTGAGCTGGGGCACCCCGAGCTGACCATTGACGCCGATGCCGCCGGAGAGCTGGTTGTCGAAGGACATGTCGACAGCACCGGAAGCCGTGTTCACGGCAGCGAGGCCGGTGCGCAGCTGTCCGTTGATCCGGCTGAACCTGCCGCCCACGTACAGGGTCGAGTTGGTGGCCGCCAGCGCGGTCGCCGGGTTGTTGGTGCTCCGCGTGAAGTCGAACGTGCCGATCGGTGCACCGGTCGTGAGGTTGAGGCTGGCCACCTTCTGTCGGGCTACTCCGCCGACGGTGTTGAAGTCGCCCGCGACGAAGAGCTTCGTGCCGTCAGGCGTTGCCTCGACAGCCCTGACGCTGCCGCCGCCGAAGGTGGGCCGGAAGTTCGTGTCGATCAGCCCGGTGTTGAGGTTGTAGCTCGCCAGGTACGGCTGGTTGATTGTCGTGGTGGGGGCGACGGTGTTCGCCAGGGAGGTGAAGCCGCCGGCGATGAACACCCGGTTCAGCTGCGGGACAACCTCGATGTCCCAGATCTCGCCGCTGCTGATGCGGGGGGTGTTGGTCCGCGGCTTGTCCGGGACGAGACGGTTGTGCCCGAGCGATGTGGCCGGAGGTGCGGTCGGGTTGACCGTGCGCGTGGTCGGAGCAGACCCCAGTCCCTGGTTGTCCGTGACCGTGAGCGTGACCGTCCGCGGACCAGCGCTGGCGTAGGTGTGGGTCGTCGTCACGCCGGTGCCCGTGGAGCCGTCACCGAAGTTCCAGGCGTAGGACGCGATGGTGCCTGGCGCTGTGTCGGTCGAAGCTGAGGCGTCCAGCGTGCAGGTCAGCTGTGGACAGGTCGCCGTGAACGACGCGACGGGGGCCACGTTCGGACCAGTGTTCGGGTCGGGTACGAGCACGACCGTCCACATCGTCGCCTTGCCGGACGAGGCACTCGCCGTGGCGGTACGGGGGGGCGACGCACCGACCGGCGCCGGTGCGTTCTGGTCGGATGCCACGGAGGTGATGCGTCCATCGCCGATGCCGACGGAACTGCTGCGCTGGGTCTGGCCCGCCGGGAGGGTCCAGCCGGTGGTGGCGGAGGACTTGTCCGCCCAGTAGGACACGACCCATGAACCGGCGGTCGAGACGCTGGCGCCCGGTGTCGTGTGGGTGGTCCGGGTCACCGTCTCTGCGGCCGAGGCGAAGGTGCCGATCGGGTCGGCCGCGGTGCCGTCATAGGCGAGCAGCGTCAGGGTGGCCTTGGTGGACGCGGTGAAGACGACGGCCTGGCTACGCCCAGCGTCGTTGGCTGCCGCCACCTTGCTGTACAGGATGGTCTCCGTGTCGGTGTCCAGCCGGCTTCCGACCCTGGTCCATCCGGTGGGCGTCGCGGCGACCGGGTTGGCCCTGTTGCCGGTCACGAAGAGGAGCAGGGCGTCGGTCTCCCGCACGGTGGTTGGGATCGTCACCCGGTGCGTGGTCTGGGTAGCGGCCGACTGTGCCGAAGCCCGGAAGCTGATGACGTCGGCGGCTGCGGCCGGCGTGACCGTCAGGACCGACAATCCCAGGGCCACGATCAAGCTCCTCAGGACCAGCCCGACGACGTTCTTGCGCGCGCGCATGTGGTTCCCCCCAAGATCTCGCCTTGCAGAGCCGCGCGTGCTGTGAATCCTGGCGCTTGGCACGTGGTCTCCCTGATGGACGGTCGCTTTGCTGGACGGTCCACATGAGGCTAAGGAGGCTGTTGCACGCCCGGATCATGCATCGGCAGTAGCCGGGGTCAGGCATCAGCGGGGAACGAGCTCGCTCTGCTGGCTTATCTCCTCCTTATCCCGTTGGTTGCAGGCTCAACCGGATTTGGGCCGTTTGTGCCGCCGCGACCGGGAGGGCCGATGATCTCCAGAGCTCCGTCCGCACGCCGCCTGCTCGTCCTGCTCCTGATGGCCCTGGTCGCCCTCGTCCCGGCGACGGCCGGGGCGGCCACCTTCCCCGACCTCATCCGCCTGCCCGACGGCTGGCAGCCCGAGGGCATCGCCGCCGGCCGCGGCAGCTCGCTGTACGTCGGCTCGATCCCGACCGGGGCGATCTGGAAGGCCGACGCCAGGACCGGCGAGGGCGAGGTGCTGGTCGAGGGGCGGGAGGGCCGCGCCGCCATCGGCATCAAGGTGGACAAGCGCAACCGGCTGTTCGTGGCCGGCGGTCCCACCGGGATGGCGTTCGTCTACGACGCCCGGACCGGCGAGGGCGAGGTGCTGGTCGA
>DATFGA010000045.1:0-12664 GCA_035249775.1 Nocardioidaceae bacterium
CGAGCTGATGCAGAAGGACTCGACCGCCGACCTGCTCTTCGACCCGGTCGCGCTGGTGGAGTACGTCTCCACGATGATCCGGCTCAACCCCGGCGACCTGATCGCGACCGGCACGCCCGGCGGCGTCGGCCACGCCCGCAAGCCGGAGGTCTACCTCTCGGCCGGCCAGAAGGTCGTCACCGAGATCGAGAGGATCGGCCGGCTGGAGAACACCGTCGTCGCGGACCCGGCGTGAGCACGCTGGCCGACAGCCTGCGCTGGGTCGAGGAGGGAACTCGTCTGTGCGAGCGGGTGGTCGACGGCCTCGACGACGGGCAGTACGCCGAACCGTCGGCACTCGACGGCTGGAGCCGGGCCCACCTCGTCGCACACCTTGCCGCCAACGCCGAGGCGCTGCGCAACCTTTCGCACTGGGCCGCGACCGGTGAGGAGACCCCGATGTACTCCTCGCCCGAGCAGCGCAACGCCGACATCGAGGCGGGCGCGGCCCGTCCCCCGTCGGTGCTGCGCACCTGGTTCCATGAGGAGGCAGGCGCTCTCGCCGCCGACCTCGGCAGGCTCACCGACGAGCAATGGCAGTCGTTGGTCCGCACGGCGCAGGGGCGCGAAGTAGCCGCCACGCAGATCCCGTGGCTGCGGGCACGCGAGGTGATGGTCCACGCCGTCGACCTCGACACGGGCGTCACCTTCACCGACCTGCCTGAGGACTTCCTCGGCGCCCTCCACGACGACATCGTCGCCAAGCGCGGCGCGGACGCGATCCCGCCACTGGAAGGCGCGCTCGCCGACCGCGTCGGCTACCTCGCCGGACGGACCAACGCCGGGGTCAACACCCCCGACGGCGCTCCGGCACCCGAGCTCCCGCCGTGGCTCTGAGCCGCGCGGCCGGTCCGTCTCCCGTCAACCCGCGCCCGCATCCAGGAACATGCGCAACACCGAGACGAACGCCTCCGGCTGCTCGGAGTGCACCCAGTGGCCGGCGCCCTTGACAGTGACCTGCCTCGTGCGCGGGAACAGTCGCCGCATGGTGGCCTCGTGCTCGGGCCGCACGTATCGCGACCGCTCACCTGCCACCCACAGCACCGGCCGGTCGAATGTATCGGCCAGATCGCCAGGGAACCCGCCGATCGCCGGCAGTTCCTGGCGCAGCAGGTCCAAGTTGGCCTGCCAGTAGAAGCCGTCGTCACCGGACCGGAGGTTCTGCAACAAGAAGCCACGCACCCGCGCGTCATTGATCAGCCCGCTGAGCTGGTCGTCTGCCTCGGACCGCCGCGACAGCGTCGACAGGTCAAGGGTCGCGAGGCTGCCGAGCAGGTGCTCGAACTCCCCCTGGTCACCACCGCCTGCCGGCGAGATGTCGACAACGACGAGCCGGTCGACGAGGTCGGGGTGCCGCAGTGCGAGCACCATCGCGGTCTTGCCGCCCATCGAGTGTCCGACGACGTGAACGCGGCCGTCCGCTGCGAACCCGTCGCGCAGCCGCTCCGCGACCGCGTCCGCCAACAGCTCGTAGCTGAGCTCTTCTGTCCATGCCGATCGCCCGTGGTTGGGCAGGTCGACCAGCAGCGACCGAAACTGCGGCTGCAGTGCCTTGACGATCGTGCTGAAGTTCCTCCCCTGACCGAACAGACCATGGAGGAACACGACGCGATCACCGCTGTCGCCGACCTCGGTCGTGTGGACGGCCGTCATCGCATCGCTGGTCACGATGCCCAGCCTACGGATTCCCCACGAGTCCGGGTCGGCTGCCGATGGCGCCGTACACCCGGCGTGACCTGCCGAGGTTGCCGGCGCGGAGGTAGCTGCAGTGGTCGGGAAGAACGCACCCAGCGTCTCGAGACCACTGCCGCGGCGATCGATCCGGCGAGCCGGTCCGGTATTCGGCGAACTGGTGAAAAAGCGGCTGTTCATCGCCACGGACGTGCCTTTTCTTCACCAGTTCCGAGGCGCGCCGATCGCTAGACGCCGAGCCCGCTCGACGCGTGGCCACACAGCACACGCGTGCCCGTACGACACAGTCCGCTGAGAAAGCCGTGTCGCAACCGCACACCTGTGCCGCTTGGTCATGCGGAGCGCGGCAGAAGGCGCTGGCGCAAGGCACTACGCTCACGTGGATGAGCCGAATCTTCACCACCAGCTTCGCGTCGGTGTACCCCCACTACGTGACAAAGGTCGAGAAGAAGGGGCGGACGAAGGCCGAGCTGGATCAGGTGATCGAGTGGCTGACCGGTTTCGACGAGTCAGACCTGAGTAGCCACTTGGCCTCTGGCACGACCTTCGAGGACTTCTTCGACGATGCACGGCTCAATCCGCATGCCTCGTTGATCACCGGCGTGGTCTGTGGAGTGCGCGTCGAACATGTCGAAGACCCGTTGATGCAGAAGATTCGCTACTTGGACAAGCTGGTCGATGAGCTCGCCAGGGGAAAGTCGATGGACAGGATCTTAAGGGCGTAGCTGTCCGCCGCCATGCCGCCGGCACCGACTGGACGAAGAACCCCTCGCACGTTGAGACGTGACATTCTCGCGGTCCAGACGCGACTTTCTTGCGCTCGAGACGCGAGGTTCTTGCGCGTGCTCGACGAACCCGGGTGCCAGGACGTCATCGGTACGCAGCCGCCTGTCGATCTCGGCCACCGCGGCCGACGCTCGACGGGGAACCACTCTGACCATCACGACATGGAGACCGGTCGTCGCTCTCCGCACAGCGCGAGAGCAGATGGGTAGAGCTACCGATGACGCCTCGGCGCACCGCGACCAGGCTGGGCACAACGCCACATCAGTCGCGAAGGGGTGGTCACGATGGCAACCACCGCAGCCAACGCCCAGCAGGAGGAGCTCGCGTTCATCAAGGTAAATGGCGTGCTGATCGCGTACGCCGAAACCGCTGGCACGGGCATCCCGCTCGTGCTTGTCCATGGATCATGGGGGTCGCACCACAACTGGGATCCGGTCGTTCCGGGGCTGGCCGAGCACTTCCGGGTAGTCTCCTACGACCGCAGAGGGCACAGCGAGAGCGAACGGCCACCCGGACAGGGGCACTTCTCCGAGGATGTGGCCGACCTCGCCGCCCTGATCGAGCAACTGGGTCACGCACCCGCATGGGTGATCGGGAACTCCTCCGGTGCCGTCATCACGCTCCAACTCGCGGCCTCTCGGCCCGACCTGCTGCGCGGGATCGTCGTGCACGAACCGCCGCTGTTCGGCATCCTCGATGAGGGCAGCGCGGAGGCGCTCGCACTGGCCGAGGTCGAGACGGGCCCGCTGGCCGAGGTGGGTCGGCGCATCGCCGCCGGCGACCACGCCGGCGCGGCCGAGCAGTTCGTGGAGCAGGTGGCGCTCGGCCCGGGTAGCTGGTCCGTACTGCCGGACGCCATGCGCGCCACGATGACCGGCAACGCTCTGACCTACCTCGACGAACTCAACGACCCGGAGTGCTCCTCCGTCGACGAGACCCGGCTCACTGCGTACGACGGTCCGGTGCTCATCACCTCCGGCGAACAGAGCCCGTCGATTTTCCAGCCCGTGGAGCGCCGGATCGCCTCGTTGTTGCCGCAGGCGAAGCGGACGACGTACGCCGGAGCCGGCCACATCCCCCACGTGACGCATCCCGAGGAGTACATCGCCGGAGTGGTCGGGTTCATCGAGTCGAACGAGGTCCGGCGATGACCACCTCTACCGAGGTCGTCCGCTTCACGGCCCGATCCCCTGATGGCGTCGAGCTGGCAGTGTGGGCAGAAGGGCGGGGCCCGGCCATCGTGCTGGTGCATGGTTCGATCCAAGACCACACCATCTCGGCTGCACTGGTGGCCGACCTGCGGGCCGACTTCACGACGTACGCGATGGACCGCCGTGGGTTCGGGGCCAGCGGCGACGGTGCGACCTACTCGCTCGAACGGGAGTTCGCCGACGTGGCCACGGTCGTCGACCAGGTCACGGCGCTGACCGGCCGCCCGGCTGCGCTGTGGGGTCACTCGTTCGGGGCGAGTTGCGCGATGGGCGCCGCGGAGCTCACCCAGAACCTCAGCCACCTCGTGCTGTACGAGCCAAGTCTCGGGTTCGGGTATCCGGAGAGCTGGGTCGACGAGGTGGAGCAGGTCGTGGCCGCCGGCGACCACGAGACAGCGCTCGTCATGCTGTTCCACGACCTGCTCGGGTTCACCGAGGAGCAGATCGACGCGATGCGCGCAGATCCCGAGTGGGCGGGTCGCGTCGCGACGGCCCCGACCATCGCCCGCGAAGCCCGGGTCGAGCAGGGCTGGGAGTACCCGGACGGTGGGATGGAGCGCATCGCGGCACCCACGCTACTGCTGTCCGGATCCGACAGCACCCCGGAGATCAAGGCCGCTACCGATGCGGCGATGGCCGCCATCGGCGGTGCACGGTTGCGGGTGTTGGAGGGCCACGGCCACATCGCACACCGCACGCACCCAGCGATGGTGGCCAACATCGTCCGGGAGTTCGTCACGGGTTGAGCAGGTCGTGCTCCAGAGCGAACAGGGTCGCGGCGGCGCGCGTCGAGTGGCCGATCCTGGTGTAGATGTGTTGGACGTGGTGCTCGGCGGTGCGCCGAGAGATCACCAGCCGCTCGGCGATCTGCTGGTTCGACAGGCCGCGAGCGAGTAGCCGCAGCACCTCGACCTCGCGGTCACTGAGGCCGGCGGGCCAGGTACGGCGTACCCGCGGGCGATCCTGCCCCGCCGCCTCGATCACGGCCGCGACGCAGTCGGAGTCGAGCCGCCCCGCGGCCGCCTGTGCAGCCAGGTGCTCGGCGGCCTGCTCGCCGGTACGGGCGGTGCGGTGGGGGCGATCCTGGGTGGCGGTCTGGAAGGTGTCAGCGGCCGCGAGGATCCGGGCCGTGGTCGGGATCGCGGGGGCGGAGACCCCGTGATGGTAGCCACTGCCGTCCAGTCGTTCGTGGTGCAGCCCGGCGATCCGGCCCAGCGGGACGAGGGTCGGAGAGCAGGAGAGGATCCGCTCGGTGTGGTAAGGGTGCAGCCGTACCTGCTCCCACTCAGTACGGGTCAGAGCATTCTTCTTGTCCCAGACCCCGCTCGAGACGCCCACCCGGCCGAGGTCGTGCAGCAGCGCCGCCCGGCGCAGGGTGACGACGTCGTCCTCGGCCAGCCCGAGCGTTCGGGCGGCAGCCTCTGCCAATGCGGCGACCTGGCCGGAGTGGCCGACCGTGTACGGCGACTTGAGGTCGACCATATCGGCGAAGCACCGGGCCACCCGGTCGAGGTCGGCCGCGTCGATGTGCGCGACCGGCCTCGGCTCGGCCTCGAGGAGCGCACGCCAGGGGTCAGCCGCCCCGACTTCCTCCATCAGGTCCGCGCCCGACGTGCCGAAGGCGGCCGCAACGGCGGGGTCGAACCACCCCCCGGAGCGCTGATCCACCATGGCGAGCGCCGCCTCTGAGCCGTCGGCGTCCAAGAAGAGCACCGCCTGCGTGGCGACCTCACCCACGCGCGCGGGCAGTGCGACATCGTCCTGCGCCAGGCCGTAGAGCCCCTTGCCGTCCCACCGCTCGAACTGCTGCGTCACGCAATCCTGCACCGCCCGCCCCAGCCCGAGCCGGCGCGCCAGCATCGACGCCACATCGCAGACCGCGGCGAGGATCTCGGTGCCGTGCCGTATGTCGCCCAAGACAGCACTGGCGATCCGCATAGGCCGCTTGAGTCCCGCGCCGCGACCGGTGCTCAGTGTGAGCCGCAGCATCTCGCGGGCGTTGCCGAAGTCCGCTGGTTGTGCTGCCCGACGCGATACCAGCTCGTCCCCGCCGTACAGGCGCGCCTCAGCCGAGGCGGTCGCCGTACACCCGACGTGGCGGAGCAGCGTGCCCAGATAGGCGATGCGTACCTCGTCCTCAGGGAGATCCATCACCCGAGCGAGTCCGGTTGCCAGCAGGCTGGACCGCAGCGCGGTCTCCGGAGGTTGCCCCATGCCGAGGTCCGTCGCGACAGACAGTGCCGCCAGGAGGTCCATGAGCCGCAACCGATTGTCGACCACTGCTCCATCGTGCCCGCAGCGAAGGAGCCACCGCCACCGATCCCGGCAGAGCACATCTGTGGATTCCATGACCCTCTGGATCATGAGTGCCGTATCAAGCCCCTCAACTCCGGGTCCGCGTGGCGAAGGCGGCGGCCTCGGCGCGGGAGCGGAGAGCAAGCTTGGTCAGGATGCTGCTCACGTGGTGCGCTACGGTCTTGCGGCTCAGGAAGAGGCGTTCCGCGATCTCCGGGTTGCTCAGTCCGTCGGCCAGCAAGGTAAGAACATCGTGCTCGCGCCTGGTGAGAACCCCGGGTTCCCGCGGCTCCGGCCCGGGAGTGACTCCGAGGTGGCGGAGCAACGCGGCCGCGGCGGCCGTTTCGCCGGCTGCGCCCAGCCGCCTGAGGACGCGGAGCGCTTCGGTGGCGTAGCCCGCGGCGGCCTCGGGATCGTCCGTGGCCAGCGCCCTGGCCAGGTCCAGCCGGGTCCGGGCCGACTCGAAGGGCAGGTCGTGCCGCTCGAAGGCGGCGAGCGCCTCGGCCAGCCGTAGCACCGCGGTCGCAGCGTCGCCCGATGCCGCCGCGACCAGTCCCTCGCTGCGGGTCCGTTGAGCACTCCCTCGGGGCAGGGCGGGCCTCGTCGGCGCGGCCCGGCTACCCTCCAGCGCCGCCGCGGCACCCGAAATGTCGCCGGCGGCCAGGTACGCCTCGCACAAGGCGGCCGCGAGCGAGTCGCTCTGCGGATCGTCGGGACGGAGCAACCCGAGCGCGGCGCGGAGCAGCGCCGCGGCCTCGTTCGGCCTGCCGGCAGCGAGCCGTACCTCGGCGGATACAAGAGCGGCGGCGGGAGAGTTCGTATCGAGCGCCTCAATGAGTTCGGTGGCCTCCCGGAGCCGACCCTGCCGGAGCCGGAGGACAGCAAATGCAGTCCTCGCCTCGAGAAGGGGCTGGCGCCCGACGTCCTCCGACATGGAAATTGCCCGCCGGAGCTCGGGCTCCGCGAGTTCCCAGGTTCCGGCGGCGACCAGGACCGAGCCGTAGTGGGCTCGACACCTGGCTTGCAGGAAGGGGCAGCCGTAGGTCTGCGTGAACTCCTCGGCTACCCGGCACCACTGCGTCGCGCGTCGCAGGTCCTGGGCCAGGCTACAGGCGGCAAGCATGTTGCAGCTCGACCAGACCACGACCTCCAGCCGGCCGCCGAAGCCACTCAGGGTAGTCGCCATCGCCTCGTCGAGGAGCGCCATCCCGTGCTCTACCTCGCCGCCAGCCACGAGGAGCACACCCAGGTCGGCCAGAGCCATCGCGTGCAGCCCGTCGTCGGAGGCCTCAGCCGCGAGCCGGAGGGCCTCCTCGAGTCCGGCACGTCGCGCTGTGGCGTCGGAGCGCAGGTAGGCGCCGATCAATACCAGCCAGCCCCGAACCAGCGGGTCCGTGGTGTGCTCCGCGGCCCGTGCAGCGCGGGCCAGCCAGCCGCCGGCGGCCGCCTCGTTCTCGAGGTTCGTGAGGTACCAGATGCACAGGTCGAGGGCCGCGACGGTCGCCTCGTCGTCACGGCGCGCTTGGCGCAGCAGGGTGAAGGCACGCTCCCGGTGCCGGATCGCGGAGCGCACGTCGCCCAGCCACCAGCACACCCGGCCCAGTCCATCGATCGCGTCCGCGGACTCGTTTCCGACAGCCGCCGCGGCGAAGGATGCCCGTGCCTCCTCCCACCGTCCGGCCTCGGCGGCAGCACGCGCGTCTGCGAGGCACTCGATGGTTGCCATCCGTCCATCATCGCCACCGAACGCGCCTCTGGATAGGTCAGCTGACCGATGTGCCGAGCGCGCGCCCGGGCGATTCTGAAGGGGATAACCGACTCCTGGAGGTGGCTTCGATGACCGAGACGTTTCAGCTCAGCCGAGAGCAGGCGCAGGATTACGAGGACCTGTTCGTTCCTGCCCTGTTCGGTCAATGGGCACCCCAGCTGGTGGACTGCGCTCGGGTACGTGACGGCCAGTCCGTGCTCGACGTGGCCTGCGGCACCGGGGTGGTCGCTCGGGCGGCCCGGGACCTCGTGGGCCCCGGCGGCCGTGTCGTCGGTGTCGACCTCAACCCCGCGATGCTCGAGGTGGCGCGGGAGGTGCGGCCCGACCTCGAGTGGGTGCACGGCAACGCCGAGGACCTCCCGTTCGAGGACGGCGCGTTCGGCGTCGCGCTCTGCCAGTCCGCCCTGTTCTTCTTCGCCGACCCGGGCCGGGCGGTGGCCGAGATGGCACGCGTGGTCGTTCCCGGCGGCATGGTCGCCCTGCAGGCCTACGCACCACTGGCCGAGCAGCCGGCGTACGGTCCCTTGGTCGATCTCGTCGCCGGACGCGCCGGCCCCGAGGCGCGAGTCCTGCTCGGCACGTACTGGTCCCAGGGTGCCCTCGACGGCATGCTCGAGCTCGCCTCGGCGGCCGGCCTGTCGCTGGTCGAGTCGCGTTCCAGCCTTGGAGAAGCCGTCTTCCCGACCGCGGCCGCAGTCGCCGACACGGAGATCAAAGCCACCCCGCTGGGCGAGCGGATCACGCCAGAGACGCATGCGCTGATTCTCGCCGACACCGAGGAACTGCTCGACGAGTACGCCGACGAGTCGGGCCTCGTGCGCGTCCCGATCCGGGCCACTCTGCTCGCAGCACGCAAGCCTAGGCAGGCACCGCAAGCGTGAGCGGGTTCGGCCGCGATGCCCAGCAGGTCGAGCGCTGGGATGGCCTGTGCACGCCGTCTCGTGTTGGCGACCGGCCATCGTGCTTGTGGCCCGTGCCATTGGTCCTCACGTTGTGATGCGGGATGTCACGCCTCCTGGGTATCAGCACGATTCTCCAAGGAGGACATCATGTCCAGTGCTAACCGCATGACCACGCCGGTAGGCGTCGATGAGGCGCAGATCGAGGGCCGGTACGCGCGACTCGAGGACTACACGGTCAGTTTCGAGACGTACAAGGAGGACCTAGACCCGGCCCCGTTCTTCGCCGGACTTCCGGACGACCGCTGCCAGTGCCCCCATTGGGGAATCGTCACGGCAGGCCAGGTCACCTTCCGGTGGGCAGACCACGACGAGACCTACGTCGAGGGAGACGCCTACTACGCACCCCCCGCCCATGTGCCGCTGGTGGTGGCGGGCACGACCGTGGTCGAGTTCAGCCCCACAGCCGAACTCGACCGCACCATGGCCGTAGTGGGGACGAACCTCGAGGCCGCGAAGGCGTCGTCGTGACCGCCGCTACGCACACCCGGCTGCCGACCGAGGTGCGCAGGTTCGTCCGGTTTCTCGAGACCGGTGAGGCCGAAGGCCTGTTCGCGCGGGCCGTCTTCGGTGACATCACGTTCCCCCGCTGGCGGGTGCAGGTGACCGGGGCAGAGGAGCTGGTCGCGTTCCGGCTGGGCGAGCACCCCGGGCCGGGGACGGTCAGGGTCGAGCGCTACGACCTGACGCCCCGGGGCTGGGTTGTCCAGCTGGAGGAGCGCTGGGAGGACGGTGGCCAGCAGTGGTACGCCCGCGAGGTCTTCCGCGCCGACGTGGAGGACGGCCGCGTCGTCGAGCTCGCGGCGTACTGCACCGGTGACTGGGACGAGGCCAGGCAGAGGGAGCACGCCGAGAAGGTGACCCTGACCCGACCTTGAGTCCCGGCCGAGGCGGCTCACGCGGTCCTACCATGGACGAGTGGTGACCGACCATGGCACGCCGCGCGAGGGCCGAGACCACGGCGGTCTCCTCGACCACGCGGACGCCGAGCGTGCCGCCGGACACGGGGAGGCGGCAGTCGCGCTCTACCGCGAGGCCGCCCAGCAGTATCGGGCCGCGGACGACCTGATCGGGTGGGCCCGCGCCGTACTGGGGGTGGCCTCGGTCCAGGACTTCGAGTCCGAGCCGGGGCTGCTGCCGGCCGAGCTGTTCGAGATCTACCAGCGGGTCGGCAAGCCCGTGCTCCGCGCACGACTAGGTGCGGCGCTGGCCCGATGCTGGGTGTATGCCGGCCACGCGGCTCGGGCGGTACCGTTCGCCGAGGAGGCGGTGGAGCTCGCCGGCCGGACCGACGACCCGTTGTTGATGGCTGACAGCCTGGACGCTGCGCTCGCCGCCCACTGGGGGCCGGACGACCTGGACCGACGCCGGGCACTCGCCGGGGAGCTCGACGACGTGACGGCCCACCTCAAGGACCCGGAGGCCAAGCTCCGCGCACGCCTATGGGGGCTGCAGGTCGCCTGCGAGCACCTGGACGTGCCCGCCATGCACCGCCAGATGCGCGCGCTCGAGGTCCTGGGTGAGCGCTCCCCGCTCGCGTCGTTCTTCGCGGCGTCACGGCGACTCATGCTCGACCTGCTGCGCGGAAGGACGGACACAGTCGACCGGCTCTGCGAGATCGCCGAGGCCGCCGCGGCGCAGGCGTTCGTGCCGGACGGATGGAAGGTGCTCGAGGTCATGCGCGGGTTCACAGCTGTCCAGTCCGGCGACGTCGGGACCTGCGCGCGCAGCGCCGCCCGCGCGGAGGAGTACGCGATCGCCGAGGGCGTGGCCACGGTCACCGCCGAGGCGGCGGTGCTGTGGCTCGGGGCGGAGCGGCCTGACCGTGCCCGACGGCTCATCGAGACCCTCGACGGTGTGCTCGACGACCTACCCCGGGACGTCAACTGGCTGCTGCTGCAGCAGCTGGCCCTTCAGGTGGCGACCGCCGTCGACCACACACCCGTCATGGAGCAGGCAACCCGGCTCCTCACGCCCTACGAGGGGCGCGCCGTCATCAACGCCGGCGCCGTGCTGTTCCACGGTGTCACCGACGACCCCCTGTCCCGCGCGCACGAGAAGCTGGGCGACCACGAGACCGCCGCACGCCTTCGCAGCAGCGCACTGGCGACCTACGAACGCATCGGAGCGCGGTGGTGGCGAGACAGGCTGCTGGCCGGCGCGGCACCGGCCACCACGACGGTCTCGCACGAACGCCTGCATCTACACCCCATCAGTGGGGGCCTGTGGGTCGTCGGACCCGATGGCGAGAAGGTCGTCCTGCCCGCGCTGCGCGGACTGAGCTACCTGCGTGAGCTGCTGCGCCGACCCGGCCACGACGTCGCCGTACTCGACCTGGTCGCCCAGGCACGGGGCCACGGCTCGGTACGGCAGGGCGATCTCGGCGAGAGCATCGACGCCGAGGCCCGCGCGGCTTATCGCCGCCGGCTGCAGGAGCTCGACGACGAGATCGCCGAAGCACGGGACTGGAACGACACCGCGCGCCTCGACCTGAGGACCCGCGAGCAGGAGGCGCTCCTCGCCGAGCTGGCGCGGGCCACCGGGCTCGGAGGTGCGCCCCGAGCTGTCGGCTCGTCCTCGGAGCGGGCGCGAGTCGCCGTCCGCAAGGCGATCGTGGGCGCGCTCGCACGCGTTGCGCAGGCCGACGCCCAGGTGGGACGCCATCTCAACGACCGCGTCCGCACCGGATCGGCCTGCCGCTACGACCCCGACCCCGACCATCCCGTCGAGTGGGTGCTGTCCTGAGGATGCGACCCGTCCCGCAGGCGCATCGCGTGAGGCTCTGCGAGAAGGCTCTACCGCCTACGACACCCGACCGCTCGCCATCGACCAGGTCATGGCCGGCGAGCAGCGTAGAACAGATATTGGCCGCCGTGCTCTTGCGGCGCGATGGATCCGCTGGGCGCAGTGTCAGGGCGAGTTCAGAAGGCAATGTGTGGGAATCGGAGATGAGTGTGCCTGGTGCGTAAGAAAGGCACGTCTCGCACGCGAAAAGAGCGCGTCTCAACGGCGAAAAGAGCGCGTCTCAACGGAGAGAGGGAGGGGGATTGCTGACCGGTGGAGCTGAGGGGATTCGAACCCCTGACCTTCTCATTGCGAACGAGACGCGCTACCAACTGCGCCACAGCCCCGGTGCGTCAGGCGGTGCCCGACACGAGCAGAAAAGATATCACTAGCCGGAGGTCCGTTCCGAATCGGTCAGGACCCGACCGCGCGCTGGTCGTCCGGCTCGCCGGCGGCCTCGTCCTGAGCTGCGGTGGCCTGCTCGACCAGCAGCGAGTCGGCCTCGGAACGGCCCGAGCTCCAGGTGCCCGGCTCGGACAGGTCGATGGTGCGCACGGTGCGGGCGGCGCGCGGCTTGCTGACGTAGGTGGGCAGCGTGACCGGCAGCGGGTCCCACAGCGATCCGCCGTCCGCGGTCGGCACCGCGACCGCGACGGTCTCCACCGAGAGCGCCCGGGCAGCAGCGGCATCGGCCTCCGCGACCGAGCCGGCGCCGAGTGCCGCGCTGACCGCGACCGCGGAGATCGCAACCGTGTCCTCGTCGGGATCGACCTCTTCGAAGCCCTGGTCGTTGCGGCCGGTGAGCGGGGTGCCGTAGGGCGCCTCGACCCGGATCGCCCGGCGCGGCACGAGGTCGGACTCGACCGGCGCCTCGTCGGCGTTGTCCCACAGCACGTCGTTCTCGCGGCGGACCTGTCGCCGGCAGAGTGCGAGGTAGACCAGGGTCAGGGTCGTCGGGATCGCCACCGACCACCAGGGCACCAGCGCGAAGGCCGCGAGGCCGGTGACGACCAGGTCGACCGCCACCAGGAACAGCAGCACGTGACGACGGCGGCGAGCTGCAGCACGGGCCGCCGCCCGGCGCGCGAGCGGACGGGCCGCGGGGCGGCGTACGTCCTCGGGCACCGGGG
>DATFGA010000046.1:0-5481 GCA_035249775.1 Nocardioidaceae bacterium
CCCAGCGCCCTCGGCAGCACGTCCTGCTGCGCCAGGCCGTAGAGCAGGCGGCTGGCCATCAGCATGTTGATCAGCGCGGTGTTGGCGACCGCGAACACCGCGAGGAACGGGAAGATCTTGTCGACGGGGAAGTCCGGCGAGCCCTTCTCGACCACCTCGAGCAGCGCGCGGCCCTCGGACTCGCGGATGTTGGCGAGCTCTCCGGGAGACAGCACCGCGACCACGGAGACCGCGACCAGCATGTAGAGGATCACCGCGATACCCAGGCCGGTGAGCATGGTCCGCGGAAAGATCCGCTCGGGATGGTGGGTTTCCTCGACCATGTTCACCGAGTCCTCGAAGCCGACCAT
Source organism: Nocardioidaceae bacterium (assembly GCA_035249775.1). GTDB lineage: Bacteria > Actinomycetota > Actinomycetes > Propionibacteriales > Nocardioidaceae > Nocardioides_C. The sequence goes on from DATFGA010000046.1 coordinate 351, forward strand.
CGCGAAGAACGCGATCGAGGTGGCGGCGGTGACCGCGAGGAAGAGGCCCTTGTCCTCGTAGTCGTTGAACACCGTGACCTCGCCGAGGTCGGCGTCGCCCTGCGCCATGACGTAGAAGCCGACGCCGATCACGATCAGCAGCGCGACCATCTCCACCAGCGTGAGGACCACGTTGAACTTCACGCTCTCACCGACGCCGCGCAGGTTGATAAGCGCGAGCAGCACCATGAAGCCCAGGCCGATGAGGGTGATCCCGATGCCTTCCTCGCGATCACCGCCGCGACGTCGCTGGCGTTCTTCGCGATGGTCGGCTTCGAGGACTCGGTGAACATGGCCGAGGAGACCAAGGACCCCAACGACTTCCCGAAAGTGATGCTCACCGGCCTGGGGATCACCGCATTCATCTACGTGCTGGTGTCGATCGCCGCGGTCGCGGTGGTGCCGGTCGGGCAGCTATCCGAGAGCGAGACGCCGCTGCTCGAGGTGGTGCAGGTCGGTGCACCCGACCTGCCGATGGACACTCTCTATCCGCTGATCTCGATGTTCGCGGTCGCCAACACCGCGTTGATCAACATGCTGATGGCGTCTCGGCTGATCTACGGGATGGCCAACCAGGACGTGCTTCCCCGTTCCCTGTCGCGCGTGCTCCCCGGCCGGCGTACGCCCTGGGCTTCCATCGTCTTCGTGACCCTGGTCGCCTTCGGGCTGATCATCGCGGTCACGCAGGTGATGGGGGAGGAGTCGGTGACGGCGTTGGGCGGTACGACGGCGCTCCTCCTGTTGTGCGTGTTCACGGTCGTCAACATCGCTGCGCTGGTCCTGCGGCGGGACCACGTGGACCACGACCACTTCAGGGCCCCGTCATTCCTGCCCGTGCTCGGCGCGCTGACCTGTGCGTTCCTGGTCGGGCCGTGGACCGACCGGGACACCGTGCAGTACCGGATCGCCGGCGCGATGATCGCGCTCGGCATCGTGCTGTGGGCGATCACCTGGTTCTGGAACCGCGGCGTGCGGGCGAAGAAGACGGGGTTCCGGCACCCGGACGACCTGGGCGGCTGATCGCGCTCCGGGCCGCGGCTCACGCCGTGGTGCGGACCCGGGGATCGAGCAACGCGCGGGCGACCGCTGCGAGAATGCCGTCGCGGCACAGCCCGCCGGCCTCGACGTAGAACACCTCGCGGTCGGCCCACTCGACAGCGCCGACGCCGGGCTGCTGCCGGATCGCCTCGTCGAGCCCTAGCGGTGCGTCGTCGTCGTAGGAGATTCGCGCCTCGTCCCCGACCCAGACGTTCCAGTGGAAGGGTCCTTCGCGCGGTGCGTCGTGCGGATGGATCCACCGCTCCGTCGGGTCGGTCGGATCTGCCCCGAGCGCTTCGGCCTCAAGCAGATCGCTCACCGTCATCGGTTCTTCCTCATCGGCGAACCGTGCGGAGAGCGGTACCTCGACGTCGTTGAGGTCCTCGATGTGTTCGATGCAGGAGCACTGGCCGCGGTCGGGCTCGGTCCACATGCTCGCCGCCAAGGTCTCTGTCTCGGCGGCATCCTGGTCGTGGTGCGTGGCCTGGTGCGAGCGCCATCGGTCGAAAAGTCCCATGCGGTGAAGTTAGGGCACCTGGGGCGTGGTGGGTCCGGAACAGGCGATCGCGTGCCGGCTCAGAAGACTGTCAGCGGCGTGGCCTAGGTTCGAAACATGTTCGATACGAGCTGGATCGACGATCTCGACCGCGAGGCGACGCTGGTCGCCGCGGCCGAGAACGTCCAGGTTCGGCTGGAGGCGGACGCCGCGCAGATGAGACTGGCTGCGCACTGGGCCGACCTCTACAGCGCCGATGCCGCCGAGCACGCCGGCCGCGCCCTCGGTGGGATGGAGCGGACGAAGCGGCTGGGTGGTGACGGGACGCCTGAGGTGCTGGAGTTCGCGGCCTCGGAGTTCGGCGCCGTCCAGGACATGCACCCGGTGGCCGCGGAGAACCTGATCCGCGACTGCCTGAACCTCCGGCATCGGCATCCGTTGCTGCAGGCGCGGATCGACGATGGAGGGGTCCCGGTCTGGAAGGCCCGCGAGGTGGCCAAACGGGTCGATGCCGCCGGCCTGTCGCGCGAGCAGGCGATGTGGGTGGACGAGCAGACAACGCCGGTGATCTCGACATTGCCCTGGTCGCGGTTCAGTGACGTGCTGGACGCCAAGATCATCGAGGCCGATCCCGCTGCCGAGGACGCACGCCGCAAGGCCGCGGCGGCAGAGAGGTTCGTGCGCACCGGACAGTGCAACGAGTACGGCCTCAAGACGATCATCGCGAAGTGCGACGCCGGCGACGCGATCTGGTTCATGGCAATGGTGGACCGGATCGCGTTGATCCTGTTCGCTCGGGGCGACGGAGACCCGGTGGACGTCCGCCGGTCCAAGGCGCTCAAGGTCCTCGCGAATCCGGCCCAGGCACTTCAGCTGCTGCAGGAGTTCGCTGCCGGGTTGATCGCGATGCCAGACACGGTTCCGTCGCCGGAGGACACCGACGACACGCTGGGACCCGACGACGAGCCGGAGGACCCGGAGACGGTCGGGGAGGGTGATCTGCACCCGTCGGAGAACGACGCGGACGACCCGGAGCCGGAGACGCACTCCTGCCCGACCTGCCGCGGCGAGGGAACGGTCAGCGGGGACCCGACTGCGTTCACGAAGCCGGTCCGGGTCGACCCCAAGAAGCTGCTCCCGCCGGTGACCCTCTACATCCACCTGTCCGAGCAGTCGTTCCGCGACCCGGCGAAGGGCGTAGCCCGGTTCGAAGGTGTCGGGCCGATCACCGTGTCGCACGTCCAGAAGTTTCTCGGTGACGGCTGCGCGGTGACGGTCAAGCAGGTGATCGATCCGGCCGGACTGAAGCCGGTCGATGCGTACGAGACGCCCGACCGGCTGCGGGAGGCGTTGTATCTCAGGAGCCCGGCCTGCGTGTTCCCGTGGAGCGTCAACCTGAGCCGCCGCAAGGACGCAGAGCACACGGTGCCCTACGTCGATCCCGACCACGGTGGGCCGCCCGGGCAGACCAGCATCGACAACCTGGCGTTGATGGGACGGTTCCCGCACCGGTTGAAGACGCATGGCCGATGGCGGCTGAAACAACCGGAGCCGGGAGTGTTCCTCTGGCGGTCGCCGCATGGCTGGATCTTCCTGGTGAACAACGTCGGGACGCACAACCTCGGCAACAACTCGACCGCTCGAGCGTTCTGGGACAGTGCTGCCTTCACGAAGACCGAAGGTGGACCGGGTCGCGAGTCGGCCGGTGCGTGCCCGGTGATGGAGCTGATCGAGGCGGACGTCGTCATTGAGTACGAGCCGGTCGGGCACACGGCCTGAGCGGCCGCCCGTCGCGCCCACCGGCTGGCGCGATTCGGGGCGCCGGAGCGGCGAGACGTAGGCTTGGACGGTGACGATCCCGGATCTGAAGACGCTCCACTCGCTCGGTGCCGCCCAGCAGCCACAGTGGCCCGACCCGGCTGCGCTCGACGCCGCGGTCGGCAAGCTGCGCAGCGTCCCACCGCTGGTGTTCGCCGGTGAGTGTGACGAGCTGAAGGAGAAGCTCGCCGCGGTCGCTCGCGGTGAGGCGTTCCTGCTGCAGGGCGGCGACTGCGCCGAGACCTTCGACGGGGTGACCGCCGACAACGTCCGCAACAAGCTACGGGTCCTGCTGCAGATGGCGGTCGTTCTGACCTACGCCGCGTCCGTCCCGGTGGTCAAGCTCGGCCGGCTGGCCGGTCAGTACGCCAAGCCACGGTCGTCGGACACCGAGACCCGCGACGGGGTGACGCTCCCGGCGTACCGCGGTGACGCCGTGAACGGTTTCGAGTTCACCGAGGAGTCGCGGGTACCGGACCCGCAGCGGCTGGTCGAGGTCTACCACTCCTCGGCGTCGACGCTGAACCTGGTCCGGGCGTTCACGACGGGCGGTTACGCCGACCTGCGCCAGGTGCACACCTGGAACACCGACTTCGTCCGGTCCTCGCCGGTCGGCCGCCGCTACGAGCAGGTGGCCCGCGAGATCGACCGGGCGTTGACGTTCATGAACGCGATCGGCGCCGACCCGGACGAGTTCCACCGGGTCGACTTCCACTCCAGCCACGAGGCGCTGGTGCTGGAGTACGAGCACGCGCTCACGCGGATCGACTCCCGCACGCAGCAGCCGTACGACGTGTCCAGCCACTTCGTCTGGATCGGGGAACGGACCCGTCAGCTCGACGGCGCCCATGTCGAGCTGCTCAGCAAGATCAAGAACCCGATCGGGGTCAAGCTGGGTCCGACCACCTCGCCCGACGACGCGATCGCGCTCGCGAACAAGCTGAACCCGGACAACGAGCCGGGTCGACTCACGTTCATCACCCGGATGGGCGCCGGCAAGATCCGCGACATCCTGCCGAACCTGGTCGAGAAGGTCACCGCCGCCGGGGTGCAGGTCGCGTGGGTCTGCGACCCGATGCACGGCAACACCTTCGAGGCCTCCTCGGGCTACAAGACCCGCCGGTTCGATGACGTGATCCACGAGGTGCAGGGCTTCTTCGACGTGCACCGTGCACTCGGCACCTGGCCCGGCGGCGTACACATCGAGCTCACCGGCGACGACGTCACCGAGTGCGTCGGCGGCGGCGAGGCGCTGGCCGAGATCGACCTCGGCAACCGCTACGAGTCGGTGTGCGACCCGCGGCTGAACCGGGTCCAGTCCTTGGAGCTCGCGTTCCTGGTCGCGGAGATGCTGCGGAACGCGCAGACGCCCGAGGCTGACGCGGCCGCGTCACGGAACGCCGCGTCGAGGAACGCCACGTCGAGGAGCGACGCGTGATCGACCTGCGCAGCGACACCGTCACCCGACCCACCGACGGGATGCGCGCGGCGATGGCGCGAGCCGACGTCGGCGACGACGTCTACGGCGAGGACCCGACCGTTCGTGCCCTCGAGGAGCGGATCGCCGCCCTGTTCGGCCACGAGGCGGCGCTGTTCACGCCGACCGGCTCGATGGCCAACGTGCTCGCGGTCCGGTCGCTGGTCGGCGTCGGGCAGGAGGTGCTCTGCGAGTCCTCCGCGCACATCGCCCGCGCCGAGCTCGGCGCCCATGCGGCGTTCACCGGGCTGACCATGCGGACC
>DATFGA010000047.1:0-6030 GCA_035249775.1 Nocardioidaceae bacterium
CCGGACCCCTCGCCGGCCTGCTCGGCGGCCCGGTCAGCAAGCCAGCGCCCGAAGGCCTCGGCCTCGTTGGTGAACCCCAGCCCCAACAAGGCATGGACCGAGAAGGAGCCGTCCCGGATCCAGGTGAAGCGGTAGTCCCAGTTGCGCTCCCCACCGACCTGTTCGGGCAGCCCAGCGGTGGGGGCGGCGACCAGCCCACCGCTGGGGGCATAGGTCATCAGCTTCAGGGTGATGGCCGAGCGACCGACCATCTCCCGCCACCGGCCCCGGTAGCTGGAGCCGGCCAGCCAGCCCCGCCAGAACCGCGCCGTCTGGGTGAACAGGCCCAACAGCTCCTCGGGGGTCATGGTCCGGGGTGGGCCCGGGGCGGCCGACTCCAGCATCACCCCCCCGGTCTGGCCGGCCCGCAGGGTCAGCACCCCGCGGACGTCGTCGCCGTGGCGCTGCAGCGCCCCGGCCCCCCCGCCGTGCAGGGTCAGCTGCAAGCTCGGGGTGTGGAACACCGCCCCGTGCTCGGTCAGCTCCAGCTCATGAGCCTGGCGACCGTAGTCGAAGCGGGGCGCGCACTCCAGCTCGAAGCGGATCTGGCCGCGGACACAGCGCACCACCCGGACCAGCCGGTGCCGGTCACTGGCCCGCTGCGGGTCCTCGACCGGCATGAAGTCCTGCACCTCGCCGACCCCATCGGCGGTCAGGAACCGGGTGATCAGGATGGCGGTGTCGGGGAAGTACAGCTGGCGGACCACGACATCATCGCCTTGGGCGGCGATCTGGAACCGGCCCCCCCGGTCGGCGTCCAGCAGCGAGGCGAACACACTGGGCGAGTCGAACCGCGGGCAGCAGAACCAGTCGATGCTGCCGTCGGTGGTGACCAGCGCCGCCGTCTGGAGATCGCCGATCAGTCCGTGCTCGGCGATCGGCGGATAACGATCCATGGGCGGTCCTCCTGAAGATTCCGACATGCCCTGGTCGCGGGCCGCGACCGGTAACGAACAAGTGATAGCGAGGAAAAGGTGAAACAGCATCACCCGACAGGGGTGAATCACCCTCACGCTGGTCGCGGCTTGGCCGATCCTGGCCGCGACCAGACGACTCACCGCAGTTCACCCCTCCCTGCGGCGTTTATGGATCGGCACGGCCTGCGAGGACCTTGCCCCAGTCGGCGCGGACGACCACGTCTGGGTCCAGCACCGCGACGAGCGCGTCGAGGTCACCGTTGGGCGCACCGGGGTGCTCGATGCCCACGTCGAGCTGCTCGAGGTCCGATACCCTGGTCGAGAAGTCTGGAGGGTGGTCGTGTCTGCTAGCCGTAGCGTCGCGGTACTCGGGCCCATCCCGCGTGATCGCATCATCACCCATCGTGGTGAGGTCTTCGAGAAGTACGGCTGCGCCCTCTACACCGTCGCCGCGTTGTCGGCACTGCTCGACGCCGACGACCGGATCTACCCGATCGTCCACGTCCGGCGGGAGGACGAGGAGCCGATCAAGGAACTGCTGTCGGCCTTCCCCAATGTCGACCTCACCGGCGTGCGGTCGGCGAGCGATCACGGGGCGGTCGTCGAGTTGACCTATGTCGACCAGAACACCCGCATCGAGCAGCAGATCGGGTTCATGGACCCGATCACGCCGGCGGATGTCGAGTTCGCGCTGCACGCCGACGCGTTCGTCTGCGTGCCCATCACGGATTACGAGGTCGGGCAGGCGACCTTGGCCTACATCAAGGAGCACAGCGCGGGCACGATCCTGCTCGACGCGCATGGCCCCACCAGCACGTTAGTCATCGGCGGAGAGCGCCGGCGGCGGCTGTGGGTGGAGCGGGACTCGTGGCTGCCGCACATCGACCTCCTGAAGATGAACCTCGAGGAGGCCGGGTGCAGCTGGTTTCCGTCGAAGATCGCGCTCGAGCACCACGACGCCGGCGCGCCCATCGCAACGGAGGCGCTTCCCGAGTTCGCCGAGCACTGCCTGCGTCACGGGGTGACGGCGGTCTGCGTCACCTTGGATGAGCGCGGCTGCGCCGCGTACTGGCTGGACGAGAACGGCGACCTCGCCGAGCGGATCGTGCCGCGGATCCCGATCGAGCACGTGGTGGACACGACGGGCGCCGGCGACTCGTTCGCCGCTGGGTTGGCGTTCGGCTACCTGCAGGACGCCGACATCGTGCGGGCCGCGCAGTACGGCAACGCGATGGGCGCGCAGCGCTGCACCGGCTCGACGCTCGACGTCTACCTCTCGTTGCCGCAGACCAACAAGCAGCTCGCCGACACCTACGGCACCGCCTTCGAGGGCTGATCTCGCACTTTTCTGCCCGCACACGACACCGAGGCGAGGTCACCGTGAGCGACGGACCTGGGAGCGACATGGCAACCGATGCGTGGGTGGTCGAGGAATCGCGGTTCGACCCGGAGCGGGCGAACTTCTACGAAACTCTGTTCACGGTCGGGAACGGGCGACTCGGCACCCGGGGAAGCCTGGAGGAGGGCCACCGAGGACAGCTGTCGGGGACGTACCTCAACGGCGTCTACGACAGCCACGACGTCCCGGTGATCGACCTGGTCAACGTCCCGGACTGGGTGGACACCACCGTCTTCGTCGGCGGGGTCCGCCTCGACGTCGACACCTGTACGGTCGTCACCCATCACCGCGTCCTGGATCTGCGTGACGGCCTCCTGAGGCGGAGCACGGTCTTCGAGGACGCCGAGGGCCGCCGCACACGACTGGACACGGTCCGCTGTGCGAGCATGGCCGACCGCAGGATGAGCGGGCTGCGGCTGGAGGTCATCCCGGAGAACCACACGTCCGAGATCCGGATCGAGACCGGGATCGACGGGGACCGTCGCAACCTCGAACGGCTGCCGCTGTACCCCGAGGGAACGGTGTTCGCCCCGGACACGCGGTGGGAGAAGTGGGCCCGCGCCAAGCACTTGCGGGAGTCGTCGCGGTCCGCTGACGGTGCGCTCTACCTGGAGATGCGCACGATCGACAGCGGGGTCGACCTGGCGTTTGCGGCGGCGACGAGCTTCGACCCGCCCCCACAGCATAGGTCGGTGCGGCAGCGCAGTGAGCGGGTCACCGAGGAGACCGTGCACGTCGGCGCGCCGGGCGAGACCCTGCGGATGGACAAGCTCGTCGTCATCTGCACGTCACGCGACCCGGACCGCGCCGCCACCCAGACCCTGCATGACCGTTGCCACGCCGTGCTCGCGGAGCACTGTAGGGCGGGCGGGTTTGACGCGGTTGTCGCGGAGAGCCGCGCGGTGTGGCGGCGCCTGTGGGAGGACTGTGACTGCGAGGTCGTGGGCAACGCCCGGTACACCCGCGCACTGCGGTTCTGCATCTATCACCTGCTGATCGCCGCTAACCCGGACGACCCGACGGTCAACATCGGGGCGAACGCGCTGGCTGGGGAGCGCTATCGGGGTCACGTGTTCTGGGACACCGAGATCTTCATGCTCCCGTTCTTCATCCTCACCCAGCCGGACACCGCCAATGCGTTACTGCGCTATCGCCACCACACCCTGGACGGCGCGCGGGCGAACTCCCGCGAGTACGGCACCGGTGGCGCGCGCTATGCCTGGGAGTCCGCGGACACCGGTCGGGAGGAGTGTCCCAAGTTCACCGCCGACGGCGCCAACCGGTTCTGGACACGTGAGGAGGAGATCCACGTGTCGGCCGACGTCGCCTACGGGATCCTCCGCTATGTCGAGGCGACCGGGGACACCGCGTTCCTGCGCGACGTCGGCGCGGAGATCCTCTTCGAGACCAGCCGCTTCTGGGTCGACCGCGTCGAACCGGCGGTCGGCGGCGAGGGGTACGAGCTCCGCCAGGTGATGGGGCCGGATGAGTTCCACTCCCACATCGACAACAACGCCTTCACCAACCGGCTCGCGCAGTGGCACCTCACCCAGGCGGTGAACCTGTTCGACGGGTTGCGTGACCAGCATCCAGAGGCGTTCGTCGCGCTCGGGTCGAAGATCGGCCTCGAGCCGAAGGAACGCGATCGCTGGCAGGAGGTCGCCGACGGGCTCGTCGGCGCCCGGTACAGAGAAGGAGTCATCGAGCAGTTCACCGGCTACTTCGAGCGCGACGACGTTCCCATCACCGAGTGGGACGAGAACAACATGCCGCGCTACCCGAAGGGCTACAACCACTTCAACTGCGAGACCACCCAGCTGCTCAAGCAGCCCGACGTCGTCATGCTGATGTACCTGCTTCCCGACGAGTTCGACGCCGAGATCAAACGGGCGAACTTCGACTACTACGAGGCCCGGACGCTGCACAAGTCGTCGTTGAGCCCCTCGATCCACGCGATCATGGGTATCGAGGTCGGCGACACTACTCGGGCGGTCCAGTATTTCGAGCGCTCGGCCTATGTGGACCTCAGCGACAACCAGGGCAACACCGACGAGGGCATGCACATCGCCTCCGCGGGCGGGACCTGGCAGATCCTCGTCAACGGGTTCGGTGGGCTGCGCATCGTCGGCGGCCGGGTGGCCCTCAATCCGTGGTTGCCCGACGACTGGGAAGGCATCCGCTTCCGCCTCCGCTGGCGCGGCCGCCCAATCCACGTCACCGTCGACCACGAGCACGTCACGCTACGACTCGGCGGCCCCGACGGCGGGACCGAGGAGGTCATCGTGAGCGGCAAGCCGGTGCAGCTGACGGCCGGCATGCCCGCCCAGGTCGCCCTCGAGGGAACAATGCCGGCGTCGACCTGAGCGCCCTGGACCCCTTCGTGCACATGGACCAGATGGGCGAGGTCGACTACGTCCCCGGCGAGCCCAAGGGCACCCCTGGCACCGGCACCGCGGGTTCGAGACCGTCACCTACATGATCGACGGGGTCTTCCGGCACCAGGACTCCAACGGCGGCGGCGGAGGGCTCATCACCGACGGCGACACCCAGTGGATGACTGCGGGGGCCGGATTGTCATTAGCTCTCATCACCCTCCTGACCACGCCCCGTGACTGCTGGAACACTCTGAGCGCTGGTCGATTCGGGTGGTTTCAGGCGGTCCTCAGCCGTGGGCTTCGCCGGCATCTCATCGACACCCCAAGGTGCGCCACACTGACGGCGGGACCGCTGGCGACGTTCTAGGTGGCCGTCTCGGGTCGCTGGGACGGCGAGGCGTTGTTCTTCACCGTGGTGTCGCGACTAGGCCGGACTCGCCGCCCAATCGCTGAGTAGGGCAGCCGGGTCGTGGCCACCGTGCGCAGCCGCGAACCGGCGCCCGGCGTCATCGTGGCGCTGTCGGACAAGGCAGAGGAGAGGAGGAGCACCGATGGAGACGACCGCTGTGCCGGTGGCCGTGGTCACGGGGGCCGCGCAGGGGATCGGCCGCAAGGTAGCCGAGGCGCTGGCCGGCGAGGGGTATGCGCTGGCCCTGACTGACCTGCGGGAGCCAGCCGAGACGCTCGAGGCGGTGCGCGGCCGCGGCGCCGAGGCGCTGACGGCCGTCGGTGACGTCACCTCCCAGGCCGACGTCGCCGCCTTGGCTGAGCAGGTAGGCCGACAGTTCGGCGGCGCGAGCGTGCTGGTCAACAACGCCGGCATCGCGCTGCTGGCGTCCGCCGAGCAGACCACGCTGGCGCAGTGGCGGCGGGTGCTGGAGGTGAACCTGACCGGACCGTTCCTCCTATGCCAGCAGTTCGGAGCGATGATGCTGGGCGCCGGCAGCGGGTCAATCGTCAACGTCGCCTCGATCGCCGGGCTGCGGGGGATCGCCGACCGTGCCGCCTACAACGCCAGCAAGCACGGCCTGATCGGGCTGACCCGTACGCTGGCGGCCGAGTGGGGCGGTCGGGGCGTGCGGGTCAATGCCGTCTGCCCTGGCTGGGTCAAGACCGAGATGGACATCACCGCCCAGGCGAGCGGCGCCTACAGCGACGACGACATCGTCGGACAGGTGCCCATGGGCCGGTTCGCCACGCCCGAGGACGTTGCCGCGGCGGTGGCGTTCCTGGCCGACCCGATGCGCAGCGGGTTCATCAACGGAGTCGCCCTGCCGGTGGACGGCGGCTGGACCGCCGA
>DATFGA010000048.1:0-8998 GCA_035249775.1 Nocardioidaceae bacterium
ATCACCGTCGTGCACGAGATCGCGCACCACTTCGGGATCGACGACGACCGGCTGCACGAGCTCGGCTACGCCTGAGCCGCGAGGCGCTGGGATCCGGCGCCGGTCGTCGAGCTGATCTGAGTGCGGATCCGGCAGGTGTCGAGGTGGAGCAGCAGCGTCTCGGAACCCCCGCACGACCAAAGCGGCACAGGTGTGCTGTTGTAACCCGCTTCTCGCGGCGAACTGTGTTGCACGGGCACACATGTGCGATTGTGGCCAGGCGTCGAGCCGGCTCGCACTCGTTCGGTCCAGTGCGTTCCGGGAACTGGTCAAGATCGACACGTTCGCGGACTCAAACCAGTCGATCTTTGACCACTTCCGATGTCGAACGCTGGGTCCGACAAGGATCGAGCAACGGATGGCGCGCGGTCACCTGGCCGGCAGGTCGGGCTGATCCGTCTGCGCGGACTGCACGGGCTGCTCGGGTTGCTCGACGGTGAGCGAACCCGGCCACGGTTGGGGTTCCTCGCCGGCGCTCTGACGGACGAACTCACCGAGGTACCAGCGCTGCAGCTCGAGCTGCTGGGGCGAGGCGGCCAACGCCAGCAACCGCTGCTCGCGGCAGAACCGGTCGGCCTTCTCCAGCATCTCCAGCAGCCGGCCCATGGAGTCGGGTGTCGAGCGCGGGACCAGGTACTCGAGGTCCACCTGGTCCTCGTCGCGATCGATCGCCTCGTCCAGCCGGTTCACCCCCTGCGCCTGCCGGCGCTCGGCCTCGACCTGGAGGAACAGCTCGGACAGCTCGCGGGCCACCGGGTAGTCGTTGCCGTGGCCGAGGGAGAGCAGCCGCAGCTCGCGGCGCAGCTCGCTGTACCGGTTGCGGAAGTGCGCGAACACCTGGACCGGCATCCGGAGCAGCCGGATCGTCACCAGCTCGTCGGGGTCACCGGTCTCGGCCAGCCGATCATGGACGGTCTGCTCCAGGTCGAAGACGTTCCCGGACAGGTCGCCGTCGGTGCGCAGGTCTGCGGTCGGCTCGAACCAGACGGTCTTCCCGTCGGGCGCGACCTCCGAGCCCCAGGTCGAGGAGTAGAGGGCGACGATGCCGAGCCCCCGGCCGATCGTGGAGAGCAGGTGTTCCTCGTCGGTCATCTCGATGTTGACCTCGGGAGGGTGCTGCGAGTGGTCCCGCACCTCGACGCGCGGGTGGTTGCGGGTGCCCCGGACGCGCACCGTGATCGGTGGGTCGGCATGCAGGATCGCGTTGGTCACCAGCTCGGAGACCCCGAGCTCGGCGGCGTCGACGAGGTCATCGCGACCGAGCCGCTCCAGGACGTCGCCGACCCACTCCCGGGCCCGTTTGACCGACTTCGGGTCGGGCTCGAGGGGGAGCGGTTCCCTGTTCAGCGGCATCGGTCATCTCCGGCTTCGGACGGCGTTCAGGCTGACCAGCCTGGTCACCACCATCGCGATGTAGAAGATGCCGGCCACCTGTTCGAGCATGACGACACTGCGAGCATGTCCGCTCACCGGTGTGATGTCCGAAAGCCCCGTGCTCGACAAGGTGGTGAAGGAAAGGAAGAGCAGCTCCATCCAGGACCGTGTACCCGAGCCTTCCGCGGTGAAACTCTGCGGATCGAGCGCCTGGACGACGACGTACACGAAGGCGAACGCCCAGGCCATCAGCGTGAACACCGCGCCGATCGCGAACAGCTCGTCGGTGGTCACCCGGTTGTCCTCGAGCATGTAGGCCAGCATGCTCATCGCGGCGTAGAAGTACAGCACCGCCTCGAAGGCCGAGGACCACGCGAACAGGCCCTCGCTGGCGCTGAACACCTGGATGCTGAGCAGGACGATCGCCGGGGCCGCGATCAGCATGCTGACCCAGGACAGGAACGGTGTCGCGCGGATCGCGATCACCACGAGCGCGAGGACCAGGATGCCGAACATCGCGAAGGCCGCACGCCCGGCGCTGGAGTTCTCCATGAAGGGATAGAGCAGAATACCGGCGAGCTGTGCGATGAGGAGAAGCGCGCAGGGTGTCTGCTTGACGAACGTGACGACCCGCATGGACCGAGGTTAGCGGCTGAGCGCGCTCCCGGCCCAGCGCCGAGCCGTCACGTTTTGCGGGTCGAGCCGTCGCTTTTGGCGGCCCGAGCCGTCAGGTTTGGCGGTCGGCATCCGGGTCCGACACCAGGAGCGCACCCGTAGTCACGATGACCCAGTGGTTCAGAGTTCCGGGACCGGCCACCGTCGTACGTCGAGGCGGTGGCACGTCGTACGACGGAGCGCGTGACTGAGCCCGCAAACTGCACGGACCCTCATCACGACCGAACGAGCCCGCCAAACATGACGGCTCGGCACGCCAAAGGTGACGGCTCGGCGGGGAGGGGAGGGGTCAGTGGGTGGCGAGGAACGCGTCGACGACCTCGTAGAACTTCTCCGGCTGGTCGCGGCGGATGCAGTGGCCGGCGCCATCGATCCGGGTCACGGTCACGTTCGGGTTGCCGAGGTCGGCGATCCCCTTCTCCAGCTCGTCGTCGATGCAGACCTCGTCCATCTCACCGCCGGTGACGACCAGCACCGGGACGATCAGCTCCTCGAACAGCTCCGGCCACGGCGTGCTCGGCTTGAAGTCGCCGTGCGCGAGGTAGTCGGTGTCCATCTGCTGCTCGGCCCTGCCGGTCGCGCGCAGCTCGTCCTCAACCCAGTCCGGGTGCTTGCTCCGCCGCACCTCGAGCAGCTCGGCCTCGTCGGCGGCGGCGATGCTCTCCTTCACCCCGGCCAGGTGCTCCTCACCGCGGGCGGGATCGTGCTGCTTCTCGTCAGGCCCGAGCGGGGCGGGGTCCTCCAGGACGACCGCGCGGACCAGATCGGGTCGGCGTACCGCCGCCGTCAGCGCCACCGCACCACCGAGCGAGTGGCCGATCACGACCGGTGCCTCGCCGAGCTGCTCGAGCAGGTGGATCGCGTCGTCGACCATCACGTCGCCGGGATGCGCGTCGAGCTGCTCACGGGTGAACCGCGGCGACTCGCCGTGCCCGCGGGCGTCGACCGTGACGATCGCGTAGTCGCCACCCCAGTGGGTCACCGCACCGGGCCAGCCGCTGCCGGAGTCGGTCAGGCCGTGCAGGAACACCAGCGTCGGCGCCTCGTTGTGCGGCCGGCCGTGGCGACGTACGACCAGATCGGTCTCGATCTCACCCATGGTTCTCCTCTCGCGGCGCCGAGCTCAGCGGCCAGCGGAAAGGGATGGTGCGGGAGTGGTCCGGAAGAGCTCGAGCTCTGCTTGGTAGTACTTCGTGGTCCTACCCAGCGGGGTCATTCCCAATCGGTGGCAGACCGCGATCGAGGCCGCGTTGTCAGGGCGTACGACGGCCAGGATCTCGTCGAGACCACGGGCGAAACCCCACCCGATCGCGCCCCGGGCGGACTCGGAGGCGAGGCCCTGTCCCCACGAGTCGGGGTGGAAGTGCCAGCCGACCTCGAACTCGCCGGCACCGTCGGGCAACGGCAGCAAGATGACCGTGCCGGCGACCACGCCGTCAGCCTTCCGCTCCACCGCCCAGCGTCCGGTCTCCGGCTCGGTCACGTTCAGCTCGCCCCAGCGCTGCACCATCCGGTGCGCCTGGTCCATCGACTCCATCGCCTGCGGCTCAGCACCGAGCCACTTGGCGACCTCCCAGCGGCGGTAGATGTCGAACGCCCGCTCGGCGTCCTCGGCCCGCCAGTTGCGGACCAGGCAGCGCTCGGTCTCGTAGATGACGTCAGCGATCAAGGTGCCGTGCCCACGCGAAGCAGAACAGCCCGTAGCAGGCGAGCCCGGCCGCGATGAGCAGCAGCAGCGGTCCGCCGAACGGCTGCTCCAGCACCGTCTTGAGCGCCTGGTCCAGCCCGCCGGAGTCCTCCGGGTCGTGGGTCCAGGCGGCGTACACGAACAGCCCGCCGACCACCGCCAGCGCCGCGCCCTTGCTCAGGTACCCGACCCGACCCAGCGCGCGGTAGAGCCGTCCGCTGTGCCCGGTCTGCCCCTGGACCTTCAGCTCGTCGCGGAAGTCCTCGGTGAATCCCTTGTAGACATGGGCTCCTGCGACCACGAGCACGCCCACGCCGACGGCCGCGACCAGCCACGAGCCGAACGGCATCGCCATCAGCCGGGAGGTCAGCGTGTCGGTGTCGTCCCCGCCCGCGCCGCCGGACCCGATCGCGATCTTCAGCGCGCTGGTGCCGAGCACGCCGTAGATGATCGCCTTGCCGACCGACTTCGCCCGGTGGAACAGCCGCTTGGCGCCGTCCTCGTCGCGATGGCCGAGGACAGCCTCGATCAGCTGCCAGGCCACCAGCGCGTAGAAGCCGAGCCCGACGATCCACAGCAGCACCAGCCCGAACGGCTTCTGCGCCAGCTCGCTGAGCGCCCCCGAACCGCTGGCCGACCCCGCGCTGTCGCCCAGCGCGAGCTGTGCGGCCAGCCACGCGATCAGCAGGTGCACGGTGCCGTAGGCCACCAGGCCCACCCGCACCGCATGGTCGAGCACATCGCTGTCGTCGGCCCTGCGACCGAGCTGGTCCGCCTTGGCAGACACCTGTTCCGCGTTCATGTCCTGTTCCCTCCCGCCGACCCCGTGTGTGGACTCTTACCCACTCAGGCCGCAGGAATATCGTCCGGCGTCTCGAACCGCGCGATCGAGGTGACCAACCCGTCGCCGACCGTGAACACGCACCAGGTCTCGGTCGGCTCCAGCGGTGCGCCGTCGGGCGCGTTCGCGGTGGTCCACCGCGCCACCTCGCGTACGACGAAGCGTCCGCCCGTCTCGACCAGGTCCTCCTGCGGCTCGAGCCGGATGCCCGAGCGGGCCAGCCAGCCCCGGACCAGGTCGTGCCCGTGCCCGACGCCACGCGGACCCTGGACCGCGACGTTCTCGTCGCAGCAGGCCACCGCGGCCTCGATGTCGCCGGCGTTGACCGCGTCGTGCCACGTCTGGAGAACTGCTGCGGGGTCGCTCATGGCGGCAAGCGTATGCGGACTCACCAGGATCCGGGTACAACAGGTGGGTGACCTCAGGACCCCTCGTGCTCGGACCGCTGATCCGCTACGTCGACGAGACCTCCGCGAGCATCTGGGTGGAGACCCGGGACAGTGCGCGGGTGGTCGTCCGGGTCGGTGAGCGGTCCTGGGACGCCCGGACGTTCACGGTCCACGGCCACCACTACGCCCTGGTCGAGGTGGCCGGCCTCGAGCCGGGGACGGTCACGCCGTACTCGGTGGAGGTCGACGCGACGCCGGTGTGGCCGCCGCCCGGGTCGGCGTACCCGCCGTCGGTGATCGCGACCCTGAAGCCGGGCAAGCCGCTGCGGTTGGCCTACGGGTCGTGCCGGACCAGCGTCGCGCACGACGCCGAGGGCAACGGCACGCACGGGGTGGACGCGATGCGTGCCTACGCACTGCGGATGGCCGAGGGCGACGTGGCCTGGCCGGACCTGCTGCTGTTCCTGGGCGACCAGGTCTACGCCGACGAGACCACCGCGGAGATGCAGGAGTTCATCGCCGCCCGCCGCGACATCGACGAGCCGCCGGGCGAGGAGCTCAAGGACTACGAGGAGTACGCACACCTCTACGAGCTCGCCTGGAGCGACGAGGCGAACCGGTGGCTGCTGTCCACGCTGCCGAGCGCGATGATCTTCGACGACCACGACATCCGCGACGACTGGAACACCTCGCTGTCCTGGAAGCGGAAGATGGAGGCGACGCCGTGGTGGCACGAGCGGATCGTGTCCGGGCTGGCGTCGTACTGGGTCTACCAGCACCTGGGCAACCTGTCACCGGAGGAGCGGGCCGAGGACGAGATTTGGCGCAAGGTCATCACGCACACCGGGGACGAGGAGCTCGACCTGACCGACCAGCTGGACGCGCTCGCCGACCGGGTGGACCAGAAGCCCGACAGCTATCGGTGGAGCTACGCCCGGAAGATCGGCGACGTCCGGCTGGTGGTGGTCGACTCGCGGGCCGCCCGGGTGCTCGCGCCGGAGGAGCGGTCGATCCTCGACGACAAGGAGCTCGCCTGGCTGGACGGCCAGCTGCGCGGCGGCTGCCGTCACCTGCTGGTCGGCACCTCGCTGCCGTTCCTGCTCTCCCCGGGGCTGCACCACCTCGAGGCGTGGAACGAGGCGCTGGCCTCCGGTGCCTGGGGCCGGCGGGGCGCCCGGTTCGGGGAGAAGCTGCGACAGCTCGTCGACCTCGAGCACTGGGCCGCGTTCCAGAAGGGATTCCAGGAAGTCGCCGCGATGGTGACCGAGGTCGCCGACGGACGCCGTGGGCCGGCCCCCGAGACGGTGACGTTCCTGTCCGGGGACGTGCACCACTCCTACGTCTCCGAGGTCGAGCGGAGCTCCGGGTCCCGGATCGTCCAGGCGGTCTGCTCCCCGGTCCGCAACCCGCTGCCTCGGTCGATGCGGTTCGCGACCGCGGTCCTGTCCTACGGGATCGCCGGTCCCGCCGGTGCGCTGGTGGCCCGCTCGGCGAAGGTGCCGGACCCGCCGTTCCGCTGGAGCGGGGTGCGTGGGCCGTGGTTCGACAACAACCTGGCCAGCCTCGAGGAGACGCCGGACGGGCTCCGGCTGTGGTGGGAGACCGGTGTCGTCGACGGCGACGACCACGCGCACCCGCGGCTGGAGGAGGTCGCTGCGCTGACCATCGCGCCGCGCGACAGCTGAGCGCGGGCGACAGCTGAACCCCGCCGCACCCTCAGCCGGGCGTGACCGGGCTCGGCTCGTCGGTGGCGAGCCCGAGCAGCGCGTTCTCGACGACCTCGGCGAGCGCGGGATGGATCCAGTACTGCCCGCGGGCCACCTCGTGCACGGTCTGCCCGAAGCTCATCGCCTGGATCAAGGGCTGGATCAGGTTCGACGCCTGCGGCCCGAGGATGTGCGCTCCGAGCAGCATCCCGGTGTCCGGGTCGGCGAGGACCTTCGCGAAGCTGGTCCGGTCCTCCATCGCCCAGCCGTACGCCGTGTCACCGTAGGCCTGTCGCGAGCTGACGAACCGGATCCCCTGCTCGACGGCCTCCCGCTCGGTGAGACCGACACTGGCGACCTGCGGCGAGGTGAACACCGCGCTCGGCACGAACCGGTGGTCGGAGCGCACCGGGTCGTCGGGATGCAGCAGGTTGTGCTGGACGACCCGCGCCTCCGCGTTCGACACGTGCTTGAGCTGGTAGCGGTTGCTGACGTCGCCCAGTGCCCAGATCCCCTCGGCGCTGGTGCGCTGGTAGTCGTCGACCAGGACGAGGCCGGTGCCGTCGACCTCGACACCGGTGCGATCCAGGTCCAGCCCGTCGGAGTTCGAGCGACGGCCGGTGGCGATCAGCAGCGCGTCCACGTCGAGCGTGCCGGTCTCCGGTCCCCGCACCAGGTGGGCGCGGATGCGTCCGTCGTACTCCTCCACCTTGCTGACCACCGTGTCGAGCCGCACGTCCCAACGTTCCTGCGCGAGCTCGGTGAAACGCTCGCTGACGTCGTGGTCCTCCTCGCGCAGCAGCGCCCCGGACCGGTTGATGATCGTGACCTCGCTGCCGAACGAGCCGAACACGTGCGCGAACTCCGCGGCGACGAACCCGCCGCCTATGATCGCCAGCCGCCGCGGCAGCTCGTCGATGCGCATGATCGTGTCGGAGGTGTGGTGCTCGACCTGGTCGAGGCCGACGATCGGGGGTACGACGGCGCGGCTGCCCGCTGCGATCACGACCTGGTCAGCGGTGATCGTCTCGCCCGTCCCGGTGTCGAGCTGCCGGGGGCCGGTGAACCGGGCATGTCCCTCGTAGACGTCGACGTTGTCGTTGCCGTGCATCCGCCAGCTCCGGCCGGCCACCGAGATCGGGTCGATCCGGCGGAAGATCCGGTCCCGGATCTGCGCCCAGTGCACCGCGTCGACGTGCAGGTCGACGCCGAGGCCGGCGGCGTGCTCGGCGGCGTGGGCCAGGTCGGCGGGGTAGACGAACATCTTGGTCGGGATGCAGCCGACGTTGAGGCAGGTGCCGCCGAACGTGCCCTTCTCCAGCAGCGCCACCTTCCGGTCGGCGAAGTCCTCGTTGACGATCGAGTTGCCCGAGCCGCTGCCGATGATCGCGAGGTCGTAGTGGGTCACCCCACCATCCTGCCCTGCACGGCCGGATCGACCGACCGCCGCCGGGACGTGTGAGCCACGACATGCTCCTGCCGGCATGAAACGGGACGGGGCTGTGTTGGCTCTTATGAAGGCACAGAATGGGAACGACCGGAGTGACCAGAGAACCCAGCGAGAGGTGAACGATGGCACACGTGACCAGGTCAACGGCCGCGACCGGCACGGACAGGCACCGGGTTGTCGTGATCGGGTCCGGCTTCGGCGGTCTGTTCGGGACGAAGGCGCTGCGCGGTGCCGACGTCGACGTGACGATGATCGCCAAGACCACCCACCACCTGTTCCAGCCGCTGCTCTACCAGGTGGCGACGGGGATCCTGTCCGAGGGCGAGATCGCCCCGCCGACCCGGGAGGTCCTGTCCTCGCAGAAGAACGCCCGGGTGCTGCTGGGCGAGGTCACCGACATCGACCTGGACGCGCGAACGGTCACCTCCCACGTCCTCGGCCGCGAGACGGTCACGCCGTACGACTCCCTGCTGGTCGCTGCCGGCTCGACCCAGTCCTACTTCGGCAACGATGGTTTCGCCGAGTTCGCGCCCGGCATGAAGAGCATCGACGACGCGCTGGAGCTGCGAGGCCGGATCTTCGGCGCGTTCGAGCTCGCCGAGCTGGCCGAGACCGAGGAGGAGATCGACCGGCTGCTCACCTTCGTGGTGGTCGGGGCCGGCCCCACCGGGGTGGAGATGGCCGGGCAGATCGCCGAGCTCGCGCACCGGACCCTGCACCGGGACTTCCGCCGGATCAACACCCGGACCGCCCGGGTGATCCTGCTCGACGCCGCCTCCCAGGTGCTGCCACCGTTCGGGGAGAAGCTCGGCCGGAAGACCAAGAAGGAGCTCGAGG
>DATFGA010000049.1:0-2302 GCA_035249775.1 Nocardioidaceae bacterium
CGATCCGGTGGTCCACCGGTCCAGCAGCGTGTCGATCAGCACGAACACGACCGCGCCCGCCGCGAACCCCAGGCCGGTTCGCCAGACACCGCCCGCCCGGTAGCTTCGCTCGACCAGGTCGAACGCGACCGCGCTGATCAACGCCCCGGCAGCGAAGGCAAGCGCGATGGCGAGGATGCGTTTTGGTGGCCTCCACGCCGCGCCGATCGCACCGCCGACCAGCAGCGGGAGCGAGGCGCCGGCGGCGAAGAGCAGGGTGAGCATCACCTACCTCTAGCAGGGATGTCGCGAACTGCGCCATTCCCGCGCCTTGAGCAAAATCGGCGATTTTACCGCCGGTTCGTCCGGTGTGGACCGTTTCGTGAAATCGGACTTGGGTAACGTCCCGAGCAAGGGGATGCCCCGCTGACGGGGTCCGTTCAGAACGGCAGCGCTCGGGAGCTGCTCACACACGAGATGTTCCGGCGTATACAAGCTGCCGGGGGGAAGTAGTAGGTGTACTCATGGCTACGACCATGTCCGGTCGAGCCCGCGTGATGGCGATCATCGCGGCTCTGACCTTGATCATTCTGTCGCTGGGGGTGGGAGGCACAGCCTCCGCCGACCCGGGGAACGACAACGCAAAGGGCGCCGAGAACTCGGCGCAGTCCAACGCTTCGGCGTCTGCTGCGGCTTCGGTGAAGGCTTCCGACGCGGCGACGTCGCCGGGCAAGTCCGATGAGGCGCCCGGGCAGAACAAGTCCGAGGCGGCACCGTCGCCCGCGCCCGCCGAGCCGGTGAAGTCCGAGGGCGAGGCCAGCAGCCACGTCACGGCCGGCACCGCTGGTACGTCGGGCGTGGTGACTGAGCCTCAGCCGATCAGCAACGCCGATGCGAACAAGGGCGGGGCCAACGGCCAGTGTCCCGGTGGGGCGTACTGCTCGACCCGCGACGGCAGCCCCTCGCTGAACGGCAACGGTGAGGGCAAGGCGGTCGGCAAGCCGTGCGCCGGCTGCGTCGGCAAGGCTGACAACAAGAACCCGAAGGGTCAGATGCCGAACGGCTCGGACCACAACGCGGGCTACGAGTGCGACACGAACAACGGCATCGGCAAGACCAACCCGGCGCACACCGGTTGCACGACCACGACGCCGCCGGTGCAGACCTGCCCGGACGGTTCGCCGCTGCCGTGCGACAACCCGAACCCGCCGAAGTGTGACGAGCCGGGTCAGCCGAAGTGCGACGTACCGCCGACGGACAAGCCCAACCCGCCCACCGACAAGCCGAACCCGCCGGTCGACAACCCTGAGCCGCCGGTCGACAACCCGAACCCGCCGGTGGGCGGTCCGGGCGAGGGAACGCCTCCGGGCAACCCGCCGGTCGACAACCCGGGTCCGGTGATCGTGCCGGTCGACAACGAGGTGCCGCCCACGGACATCGCGGGTGTCGAGGACGAGGTTCCGCCGGTGCTCGACGCACCGGCCGCGCCTCGGCCGCCGACGGCGCTGCCCGCGACGGGCGCGCCGGAGATGATGGGTCTGGTCGGTGCCGGTGGCATCGCGCTGGTCCTGCTTGGTGGGCTCACCCTGTGGATGCAGCGTCGGATGGGATCGACCAGCTGACAGCTGAGCAATAACGGCAGCGGGAGCGCTTCGGGGCTCCCGCTGCCGTCGCTTGCTGTCGTTGCGGCTACTGGAGCTTGGTCTTCAGGAAGTCGAGCACCCGGTCGACGCCTTCTTGCTGGCGGTGCTCGGTCAGCGTGTTGTGCTTGCGGCCGGGGAACTCGACAGCGATGAAGTTGTCGCCGAACTCGTGCCGGTAGGTGTCGAACCGGCGTCCGACCGCGGGGTCGTCCTTGAACCGCAGGCCGAGCACCGCGCAGCCCTGCGCCACCCGCTCCTTGACGATCTCCAGGTCGCGCGGGCTGAGGTTGACGTCGGCGGCCCGCTTCTTGCCGAGCGCGAACGGGGCGCTGGGCTGGGCGACCACCGGTGCGATGACGGGGGCGTCGACCATCATCGCGAGCGCGAAGCCACCGGTGAAGCACATGCCGACCGCACCGACTCCGGGGCCGCCGACGTCCTCGTGCAGGTCACGGGCGAGCGAGCGGAGCCAGTCCGCGAGCGGCGTGGTCTCGTTCAGCGCGAGCTGGGTGAACTCCTTGTTCACGCAGATCTTCGCGAACTCCCGGGCCAGGACCCTCGGGGTTGGTGCATCTTCGGGTACGCCGAACAGGTGCGGCATCACCACGGTGTGCCCCTGCGCGACGACCTCCTCGGCGAACGCGATCACGTCGGGCGTCATCCCGGGGATCTCGTGGATG
>DATFGA010000050.1:0-6393 GCA_035249775.1 Nocardioidaceae bacterium
CGTGCCGTGGCCGCGCTCGCCGACGCCGTGGCCGGCACGTCGGCACCGGCTCGGACCGGCCCGCGTCGCCGGCTCCGGCGCAGGGGGCGGGTCAGCCGCTGAACAGCAGGTACAGGCCGCTGACCGTGTAGAAGACCATCACGAACAGCAGTGGCAGCTGTCCGGTGAGCTGGTGCCGACGCGGCAGGAGCTTGGTCGCCCGGTCGTGTGCGGCGATCACGCCGAGGACGTGGCCGGCCACCACGGCGAGCACCTTGGTGACCGCCAGGAACGTCGGATGGGTCGACAGCCAGTAGCTGACCTCCCAGTCGGCGGTGCCCAGCAGGTTCGCGCCGGTGCCCATCGGGTCGCTGAGCTGGATCAGCGTCTGCTGGCCGGTCTCCACGAAGTAGCTCAGGTAGTGGGCGACCATGTAACCGACGATGATCGGCACGACCGAGTGCGCGAACAGGTCGGGGAGGTGGATCCTTCGCACCTCGGGGTCCACGCCGGTGGCCATCGTGGCGGCCGCGAAGCTGAGACCGACCACCGCGCAGAACGCCAGCATCACCAGCGTGTTGAGGAGCGGGACGTTCAGGTCGGTGGCCTGCGTGTAGCGCAGCCAGTAGTTGGAGTCCTTGAAGCTGTCGAAGGCGGTGCTGCCGAACAGCACCGAGACCACCGCGACCAGTCCGGGAGCGGCGAGCACCCCGTCCAGGTTGCCGAGCGGACTCCGGAAGACCAGGGTGCCGTCGGCGCGCCGCCCGAGGACCGAGAGGTGCCCGACCAGCGTGGAGTAGACCTCGAACGGGTCCGCCCGGGCGAACCAGCTGCTGCCGAACAGCGCACTGCCCACCAGCAGCACCGCGACGTAGACGGCGAACCACAGCCGGATCGGGGACAGGTACGTCGACTCCGGGTAGATCAGCTCGAGCCACACGAACGCGAAGAGCCCCACCGCGGCCGGCCAGTAGCCGACCCACCGCGGCAGCTGGAACACGCCGCGCTCGGGGTCCCCGCCGGTCAGCCTCGCGAACACGAGGTTGACGGTTCGGATCGGGCTGATCGCCTTGTAGAACGGCCCGAACAGCAGCGAGGCAGGCACGAGGCCGACCCAGAGCAGGACGTAGACCACCCCGAACGTGGGGTTGGTCAACAGGTCCGGTCCGAACACGGCTGCCCACACGACGTACGCGAAGAACACGAAGCCGAGCAGCCGGACCACGATGCCGAAGGCCGGGTGGTCGACCAGTGCCGCCAGCCAGCCCGGCACCGGTCGGCCGGACGTGGCCGCGTCGAAACGCGGTGTACGCCAGGCCAGCGCGAGGACGATGAACGAGACGGCGAGCGCCGCGCCGGCGCCCGCGATGGCGTACTCGGCCGGGATCGGCAGGTCCTTGGCGCCACCGATCCCGTGGGCGAAGACCATGGTCAGCCGACCTCGAGCTGGAGCACCACGATGCCCGCCTCGTGCTCCTCGACGTCGACGACGCCGGGCGTGTCGATGGTGATCTCCACCGTGGTCTCACCCTTGCCGAACGCGATCGTCTGCTCGGGGGTGGAGTGGACGTGGAACTCACCCGGCCGGTCGGACTCGACCTCGAGAGTGACCGGCTCGCCGACGTCGACCTTGACCCGCTTGCCGTTGGGTGAGATCTCGCCGCCCTCGATCTCGACCTCGATGCCGTCGTCGTCGGAGGGCTCCGCACTGGGCTGCGGGCTGGGCTCGGTGCTGGGTTCCTCGGTCGCCGACGGGGTGGATGCAGCGCTCTCCTCGAGCTCGCTGCTGTCGGTGGCCTCGCTGCCTGCTCCGGTGCTGCCGCAGCCGGTCAGGACCAGGATGGCGACGGCCGTGCCTGCAAGTGCCCTGCGCATTCGTTGTTTCTCCTCCAGTGGGTGCTGCCCCGACGGGCCGGGTCGTCCTCTGCCAGAATCCCATGACAGCCAAGGACGCGATCGAGCAGGTCGGCCGGCGCCGGCCCGGAAGAGGACTCATGAACGAGCGGCTTCGACCGATGGACATGGCCCTCTTGGCCGGTGAGTCGGCAAGCGCGCCCATGCACAACGCCACCCTGGAGATCTTCGAGAGCGCGCCCGAGGGCTTCGGCTACGAGAAGCTGGTCGGACTGATCGCGGACCGGATCGCGTTCGTACCCCGGTACCGCCAGCGGATCCGCACCGTCCCGGGGCGGTTGGCGAACCCGATCTGGGTCGACGACGACGACTTCGACCTCACCTTCCACGTACGGCGGTCCGCGCTTCCGCGCCCCGGCTCGATGGAGCAGCTGCGCGACCTCGTGGCCCGGATCATGTCCCGACCGCTGGACCGCAACCGGCCGCTGTGGGAGGTCTACCTGGTCGAGGGGGTCGGAGATGAAGATGACCGCCGGTTCGCGCTGCTGTCCAAGGCGCACCAGATCCTCGTCGACGGGATCTCCACCGTCGACCTGGGGCAGGTCATCCTCGACGTGGACCCGGGTCCGAGGGAGATGCTCCATGACGACTGGCGTCCGCAGCGGGAGCCGGGGCAACCGGCCCTGGTTGCGGAGGCGGTCCGCGAGTCGCTGCGCCACCCGAGCCTGGCGATCACCACCCTGCGCGGCAACGCCGAGAGCCTGGCGCGCGTCGGCGAGGCCGTCGGGCGGCGTGCCCTGGCGGTGGCCGATGCGCTGTCCAACCGGCGGTCGAGCCCGGAGTCGCCGATCAACGCCTCGCTGTCGGAGCAACGTCGGTTCGTGACCGTGAGCACCCGGCTGGAGGACTACCGCCGGGTGCGCAACGTGCACGGCGGCACCGTCAACGACGTGATTCTCGCGACGATCACCGGGGCGATGCGCGCCTGGCTGATGACCCGCGCCGAGTCCGTCTCCGGGAGCCGGAGCCTGAAGGCGATGGTGCCGATGAGCGTGATCGACTCCGAGCTCGAGCCGACCTCGCTCGGCAGCCAGGTCGCTGGTCACCTGCTGAACCTGCCGGTCGGCGAGGCCAGCCCCGTGGTCCGGCTGCACCAGGTCTCGTACGCCCTCAAGGCGCACAAGGAAACCGGGCGGGCGGTGGCAGCCGACCGGCTCGCCGGAGTCGCCGGTTTCGCGCCGACGACGTTCCACGCCCTCGGCGGCCGGGTCGCGGCCGCCCAGTCGCGCCGCGGGTTCAACCTGGTGATCACCAACGTTCCGGGACCGCAGTTCCCGCTCTACGCCGCCGGCGCGAGGATGCTGGAGAGCTATCCCGTCCAGCCGCTGCTGCCGGGGCACGCGCTCGCGATCGGGGTGACGTCGTACGACGGCGGCGTCTATTTCGGGCTCAATGCGGACCGCGACGCACTGCCTGACGTGGACGTGCTCGGCCAGTGCCTCGAGGAGGCCCTAACGGAGCTGGTCGACAGTGCCAGCGAGAACCGGCCGCGTGCACCGCGAGGACGGAAGCCGCGATGAGCGGCACCCGGGTCTACCTGCCGAGCACGCTCAGCCGGCTGGCCGACGTCCTCGCGTCCGGTGCGGTCGGCCCGGCACCCCTGCGTGGGCACGCGGTGACCGAGGCGCTGCGAACGGCCTGGCCCGACGGTGGTGAGGAGGAGTGGGAGTACGCCGCGCTGTCGTCGGCCGCACAGGACTCGGTCGGTCTGCTGACCGCCACGGACCAACCGCGCAGGGTGGTGGTCGTCGTCGACGGGGTCCGTGCCGTTCCGGTGGAGGCGGACGACGACCCCACCCTCGTCGAGGTGCGTGAGGTAGTGGCGGCGCACACGATCGCGGCGGTGCACTCGGACAGCGGCCGGGCCGAGGCGGACGTGGCGGCCGCACGGGATGCCTGGGCTGACGCGGCGGCCGGCGACGCGACGGCCTCCGTGGTCGTCGAGCGCTGTCTCGAGCACGAGCTCGGCTGGTTCGCGAGCCAGGAGATCGACGACCTGCTCGGCGCGTGACCGGCGCGACGCCGAGGTGACTTTGGGGTAACCCCCGGCTTCTGACACGATCGGGGTCATGGACGCGATCACCTCCGTACCGGCTCCGGTCAACGAGCCGAACCTGCACTACGCCCCGGACAGCCCCGAGCGAGCCGCTCTGGAGGCCGAGCTGGGCCGGCTGCAGCGCAAGCAGCACGACCTCACCGCCACCATCGGCGGCAAGAAGAAGATGGGTGGCGGTGCGGAGATCCCCGTGGTCCAGCCGCACAACCACCAGCACGTGCTCGGTGTGCTGAAGAACGCCACCCAGGCCGACGCGAAGGCCGCCGTCCGGGCGGCGGCGGACGCGGCACCCGGATGGCGGGCGATGCCGTTCGACGAACGCGCGGCGATCCTGCTCAAGGCGGCCGACCTGCTCGCCGGTCCGTGGCGCCAGCGCCTGAACGCGGCGACCATGCTGGGTCAGTCCAAGACCGCCTGGCAGGCCGAGATCGACGCCGCCTGCGAGCTGATCGACTTCTGGCGGTTCAACGTGCACTACGCCAAGACGATCCTGGCCGAGCAGCCGATCGCGAACTCGCGTGGAGTGTGGAACCGCACCGACCACCGCCCGCTCGAGGGTTTCGTCTACGCCATCACGCCGTTCAACTTCACCGCCATCGCCGGCAACCTGCCGACGGCGCCGGCGCTGATGGGCAACACCGTGATCTGGAAGCCGTCGCCGACCCAGCAGCTCGCCGCGCACCTGATCATGGAGCTGCTCGAGGAGGCGGGTCTACCGCCGGGTGTGATCAACATGCTCCCCGGTGACGGGCTGGACGTGTCCGCGGTGGTCCTCGACCACCCCGATCTCGCGGGCATCCACTTCACCGGCTCCACGCCGACGTTCCAGCACCTGTGGGGCACGGTCGGAGCCAACATCTCCAAGTACCGCTCCTACCCGCGCATCGTGGGGGAGACCGGGGGCAAGGACTTCATCGTCGCGCATCCCTCGGCCGACCCGGACGTGCTCCGGGTGGCGCTGCTCCGCGGTTCGTTCGAGTACCAGGGGCAGAAGTGCTCCGCGGCCTCGCGTGCCTACGTGCCGCGGTCGGTGTGGCGCAAGATCCGTGAGTCGTTCCTAGCCGAGGTGGAGGGGATCACCGTCGGCGACGTCACGGACTTCTCCAACTTCATGGGCGCGGTCATCGACGACCGGGCCTTCGCCAAGCACAAGAAGGCGATCGCGCGGGCCAAGCGTTCGAAGACGCTCGACGTGGTGGCCGGCGGGCAGACCGACGACTCGGTCGGCTACTTCGTCCGGCCGACCGTGATCGAGGGCGGCGACCCGACCGACCAGATGTTCAACACCGAGTACTTCGGCCCGATCCTGGCCGTGCACGTGTTCGACGACCGCGACTTCGAGCAGGTGGTCGCGCAGATGGAGTCGTTCGCGCCGTACGCCCTGACCGGTGCGGTCATCGCGCAGGACCGCGAGGCCATCACGTGGGCGAGCGAGCAGCTGCGGTTCGCGGCCGGCAACTTCTACGTCAACGACAAGCCGACCGGCGCCGTGGTGGGCCAGCAGCCGTTCGGTGGCTCCCGCGCCTCGGGAACCAACGACAAGGCTGGGGCGCCCTCGAACCTGCTGCGGTGGACGTCGCCGCGGTCGATCAAGGAGACCTTCGACCCGCCGAAGGACTACCGCTACCCGCACATGGGCTGACCACGGCTGCCCCCGACGATCCCCGTCGGGGGCAGCTCTGCATCCGCGAGGCTCAGAACCCGAGGCCGGGAAGCGCAGGCGGCTCGGTGCCCTCGGGCGGCAGGCAGAGGTCCTGGACCTGCTCCTCGCCCTGGATGCTGATGTCGACGTGCAGGCACAGGCTCGGCTCCGCGGCGGCCGGCGCGGCCGTCACCACGACGGCCAGGGTCGCGGCACCCGCGACGGTGAGAACAGCAACGAATCGCTTCATAGGCACCTCTAACAGTTCGGCAGGAGCGGTTCTCCTGCGCTCGAGCCGTTCAACGGCGGTGCGGCCGAAAGGTCACGCTGTTTCGAGGGGGTAGCGGCGGAGGAGCGACGCGGGCAGGCCACAATCGTCCCCATGACCATCGCTGCGACGATCATCGCTGCGCCGTTCGTGCCGGTGCACCTCGGCGATCTGCACGCCTACGAGACGGTGCTGCTCGCGATCCTCGCCTTCGGGCCGTTCGCGGTCCTGGCCGTTGTGGTCTACATCATCAGGCGCCGCGATCTCGCGGACGAGGCGACGGCGGACGAGGGCTGCGGCAAGCCCCCGGCCGAGAACGGCTAGCGCTCGCCGGCCAGCCAGGACCGGCCGATCTCCTGCTCGACGTCGAGCGCCTCCCCGAGCAGCTCTGCGATCAGCTGCTCGAGCTTGGCGCCCAGCACCGGGATGTTCACACGCAGGTCCCCGTCGATCGTCTCGACGGTGCGGTTTCCGTCGCCCACGACGGTGACCGTGCCGTTCAGCTCTCCCGGCTTGCCGGGGATGGTGACGGTC
>DATFGA010000051.1:0-4610 GCA_035249775.1 Nocardioidaceae bacterium
CGATCTTCGCGAACGTGCCCGACCCGGTCGGACCGACCTGCACGGCGAGGTCTCCGTCATCGGCGGGTGTCAGCCGGGATCCGTCCCAGCGGGCCGGTACCTCGACCGAGTCCTCGACCGTGGCGCGCATGGTGATCGCGACCGGCCTGCCGATCCGGTTCGCGTCCAGGCCGGGCAACGCCCAGTCCTCGAGCTCTGCTGTCGTCACCCGGGGGTCGCGGCCGGCGACCAGGTTCATCTGCAGGAGCCAGAGTGCGTGCATGTCCAGCGCGCGGATGAGATTAGAGGCACCGCCGGACATCCGCGGGTTCACCTCGGTCGGCCGGAAGCCCTCCTCGGTGAGCACGCCGTCGATCCCGAAGAAGCCGCGGTAGCCGGCGCGGTCGGCCAGGTATCCGCCGGTACGTCGGACCAGGTCCCTCATCTGGTCACGGTCTGTGGCTGGTGGGTCCCAGGTCGTTCCCATCCCGCCGAACACGAACCGCTTCTCGTCGCGGATCCGCAGCATCGCCAGCTCCATCGGCCGGAATGCAGCCACCCCGTCCGGCAGGACGATGCCGTGGATGCTGCACGGCACGCCCTCCAGGAACGGCATCACCCGCACCCGGTCGCAGCGGGGCGCGAAGAACGCGAACGCCGCCTTCTGCTCCTGCTCGGTCTCCACCCAGCGGACGAAGTCGCCGCCACCGTTGATGCCGCCGCGGGCGTCGCCGGACCACACCGTGCCCTGCCCCTGGTCCAGCTCGCGAGCGGCCTCGCGCAGGGCGTCGAGGTCGACCTCGACCACGATCGACGGCGCTCGCGGAGCGTCGACCGCGGTCCAGATCTCCTCGACGAGGATCTTGTCCTCCAGCGCGATCCAGGGGGCCGGGCGTCCGCCGTACACCCGTCGGCCGAGCAGCGGCTCGTTCACGACGAAGGGGTCGAAGCACCACACCGCGTCACCGGCCGGGTCGTACTCCTCGACCGCGGCGCGCACCTTCGCGGGCAGGTTGTGCGCCAGAACGTTGTGGGAACGAACCTCCTCGGTCATCGAGGTGTGCTCGACCGGGTCGAAGGTGGCCACAATGGCATCGCCCTCGGGCGGGACGGGACCCGTTCCTCGCGACCCGACCACCACCAGCGGCGTCGCTGCGCCGAGGGTGTGCAGCAGGGCGACCTGGTCGGTGTAGGCGGCCAGCACTCCGAAGCCGATGATCACCTTCCGTCCGGAGAACACCTCACCGAGATAGCGGCGCCAGGCCTCACGTTCGGAGTCGTCGGCCAGGTCCATCCACCAAGGCTAGGTGGGTCGCGGGCGACGCGGCGACCGGTTTAGGCGGCCGTGGAAGTGAGTACTTGTACGGATACCCGGCCTGTGCGACCGCCACCAGGATGGGACTGCGGGAAGCGCCCCGTCCAGGCCTCCAACGGGGGTGGGTCTGGAAGGGGCCTTCCCGACCAGACTTTGCCGGTTTGTGCAGTGCGCCAACATGCGCCCTCTGCGCCCTTTACTTTGCCTTTACCTTTCGAGTTGGGTTTGTCCCGATCCGGAGCAACCGGACGACGTGTCCGGAACCCCGGACGATCTCGGCAAGGGAGAAGCCTTCGTGGTGCGCAGCAGACGCAGACTTGGAGCAGCAACGGCGATCGTGTCACTGGTCGCGAGTGGGGCGGCACTCACCGCCGTGCCGGGCGCGGTCGCCTCGGACTGGAGCAGGTGCCTGGACGGGACCGACGACCGGCAGGCGGTCTTCGCCCGGGCCGCTGAGGTCAGCGGCGTGCCGCAGCAGGTGCTGCTCGGTGTGTCCTACCTGCAGTCGCGGTGGGACGACCACGGTGCGGACCCGAGCACCTCCGGTGGTTACGGGCCGATGCACCTGACCGACGTCGCGGTGGGCAAGGACCCGAAGGCCGCGACGAAGGGGGAGGCCTCCTCGGCCACTCCCGACGCGGGCACGTTGGACAGGGCCGCCGAGCTCACCGGGATCCGGGCCGAGGTGCTGCGCACGGACGAGGTGGCCAACATCTGCGGGGGTGCGGCCCTGCTCGCGTCGTACCAGCCGAACACCACCGCGGACAACCCGCGCGCCTGGAGCCGGGCGGTCGCGAAGTACTCCGCCGCCGGCGACGAGGCCACCGCGCTGCGGTTCACCGACCAGGTCTTCGACGTGATCCGCGAGGGCGAGACCCGCACCACGAACGACGGCCACACGGTCACGCTGCAGGCGACGCCCAAGGCCACCGCCGACGAGCAGGCCGTCGAGTCGATCGGACTGCTGGAGCCCGAGAACGACGTGGTGGACTGCCCCGAGTCGCTGGGCTGCGAGTCGATCCCGGCGCCGTACGAGTGGTACGGCGAGCCGAACCCCTACGCCTACGGCAACCACGACCTCGCCGACCGGCCCAACGACCTCGACATCGACTACATCATCATCCACAACACCGAGGGCGTCTGGGACCGCGCGCTGGAGCTGGTGACGCGTCCGACCTACCTGGCCTGGCACTACACGCTGCGCTCCTCCGACGGGCACATCGCGCAGCACCTGAACAACAAGAACGTCGGCTGGCAGGCCGGCAACTGGTACGTCAACATGCACTCGATCGGCCTCGAGCACGAGGGCATCGCCGCACAGGGCGCCACGTGGTTCACCGAGTCGGTCTACCGCACGTCGGCGGCGCTGGTCGCCCACCTGGCCGAGAAGTACGACGTGCCGCTCGACCGTGCCCACATCATCGGACACGACCAGATTCCCGGCGTGACCCCGCCCTACGTGCGCGGGATGCACTGGGACCCGGGCCCGTTCTGGGACTGGGAGCACTACATGGAGCTGGTTGGTGCACCGATCGAGCCGGACCGGAGCGGACGCAGCGACGTGGTCACGGTTGCTCCCGGCTTCGACGACAACCAGCAGCTGGTCACGCACTGCGAGGACGACGGCACCTGCGACCCGCAGGGCAGCAACTTCGTCTACCTGCACACCGCCCCGTCGAAGGACGCCCCGCTGGTGAAGGACATCGGCCTGCGCCCGAACGGTGCGCACTCCACCCGGCACGTCTCCGACATCGGCGCCCGCGCGGCGGCCGGCCACAAGTTCCTGGTCGCGAAGCGCTCGGGTGACTGGCTCGGCGTCTGGTACCTCGGCGAGATCGCCTGGATGCACAGCCCGAAGACCGATCCGGTCGTGCTGCCGTCGCAGGGCTCGGTCGTGGTGCCGGCCGCGGACGACGAGGTGCCGGTCTACGGCCGGGCCTATCCGGAGGCTTCGGCGTACCCGGAGGAGATCACGCCGCAGGAGATCGTGCCGCTGCAGTACTCGATCAAGCCGGGTCAGGCCTACGTCGTCGGGGACGACAACCTGAGCTCCGACTACTACTACGCGAAGACGTTCAACGACTCGATCCCCGGCGACCACACGGTCGTGGTCGGTGAGGACGAGTACTACCAGATCTGGTTCGGCCACCGGATCGCCTATGTCAGAGCCGCCGACGTCGAGATCCGCAACGGGATCGCGAAGCTGCTCTGACCCCGAACGTCACGTGGCGAGCCGTTTCTCCGCTGGGGCTGTGAGGGATCCGGCTCGTCACGTGGCACGGCCCCTCGACCGTCCTCCCGGTGCGGGCGGTCGCGGGCCGGATGCTGCGGGTGCGGCGTGCCTGAGTCTCGGGGAGGCATGCCGTGCCCGCTGCTGCGTCTGGTGGCGTCCGCGGGTCAGCCGGCCGGGACCGGAGCGGGCCGTCCGGCCCCGAGCGAGACGCCGAACGAGGTGAGCCACAGCGCGCCGGCCGCGCCGAATCCAGCGACCTGGCGGCCCTTGTCGCCACCGGCGATCACGGCGACCACCACGGCGAGCAGGCCGACCGTCGTGAGCGCGATGCCGGTCCAGCGGTAGAGCGGTTGCCGGAACAGGGTCGCCAGCGGGAAGAAGTGCAGACCCACCACAAGACAGACCAGCGGAGCGATCAGCTGCTGCTGACCGGTCACCACCAGCACGAGGACCACCACGGCGATCGCGCCGAACTCGACGAGCGCGACCCCGTTGTAGCGCTGCTGCCAGTCGCCGACCAGGTCGAGCGTTCCTCCGCCGCGCGGCCGCAGCGCGAAGCCGACGGTGATCGCGGTCAGAGCCACCGACACGACCAGGGTGACGGTCCGGGCGGCTCCGTCGACCGGTGCTGGACCCACCGCCCAGAAGAACGCGAACACGCTCATCATCAGCGCGCCGTTCCTGCGCAGGCGTACGTCGTCGACTGCACTCACCCCGTTGTCCATCCGGCGACTCTTTCAGAGCCCCCGGGGGCCGGGTCAACCGAGGACGCGGAGCCGGCGCGCCGGGTCGCGTCGGCAGCTTGTGTCGTTCCCGTCCATACGGACGGGAACGACGGGTCCCGACCCCGGATCGCGTGCTGTTCCCATCCGTGTGGACGGCATTGACATCGCGGTTGATGAACTGGTGCTCGGCGGCCGGGTTTCGAGTGCCCGTGCGGTCAACCGAGGACGCGGACCACCGTGTAGCCGCGGGCGTTGCGGATCGTGTCGCCGGCCGGGTTGCCGACCACGCGCAGGTCGCGGTCGCCGCCGGAGGACAGCACGACGCGAACCCGGTACCGGCCTTCGTCGTTGGTGCTCA
>DATFGA010000052.1:0-8353 GCA_035249775.1 Nocardioidaceae bacterium
AGGCCGGCGACTTGCGC
Organism: Nocardioidaceae bacterium; assembly: GCA_035249775.1. Classification (GTDB taxonomy): domain Bacteria; phylum Actinomycetota; class Actinomycetes; order Propionibacteriales; family Nocardioidaceae; genus Nocardioides_C. The sequence continues at coordinate 18 of DATFGA010000052.1, forward strand.
CGCATCAGCCAGGTGCGGAAGAACCCGCTCAGCTCACGGCCGGTCCGGGCCTCGAACCAGGCGATCATCTCCGCGCGCGAGGAGCTGCTGTCGCGGTGGGTCTGCGGCCAGGCACGCACCAGTCGGTCGAACTGCGCGGTGCCGATCCGCCGGCGCAGTCGGTCCCACATCAGCGCGGTGCAGTAGTAGACGTTGATCGAGGCGAAGTACCGCTCCTTGTAGTCGCCGGGCGGCCCGTAGATGTCGCGCCACAGCTGGTCGTCGCGCTTCCACTGTCGCTGCCAGTGCCGCCAGGTCGTCCAGCCGCGGGACACCGCGAACCGGGTGTCGAGGTAGGTGGCCATCCCCTCGTTCATCCACAGGTCGCCCCAGTCCGAGGGAGTCACCGTGTCGCCGTACCACTGGTGGGCCAGCTCGTGCACGATCGTCTGCCGGACGGCACGGTTGCCCGAGGAGTAGTTGTGGCGGCCGAAGGTGATCATGGTCTGGGTCTCCATCGCCGACCCGGACGGTGTCACCACGATCCCGAGCCGGTCGAACGGGTACCGTCCGAGCCGCTTCTCCAGCCAGCGCAGCGCGGCCGGTGTCTTGAGCAGCGGCCGGACCAGCCGTGCCTGGCCGCGGGGGACCCAGTAGTCCAGCGGCAGGCCGCGCGGGCCGGTCTGGTGGTGCCGCCGGTAGGGGCCGACCGCGAGCGTGACCAGGTAGCTCGCCATCGGGTGTGCGCTGGACCAGGTGGTGATCGTGCGGCCCTCGCGCTTGCGGCGGGAGGTCAGCTCGCCGTTGGAGACACCGACCCAGTTCCCGGGCGCATCGACCCGCACGTCGTACATCGCCTTGTCGGAGGGCTGGTCGTTGGACGGGTACCAGGTGAACGCGCCGAACGGCTCCTGCATGGTCCACAGCTGGCCGTCGGCGGTGACCCGCATCCCGAGCCGGGCGATGTCGGGTCGGCTGGCGGGGCCCTTCGTCGGCTCCGGTGTGCCCCCGTAGACCACGCGGACCCGGTAGCGCCGGTTGCGGGTCAGCGGCGCGGCGACGAACAACGTCTTGCCGCGGTGCCGGAAGCCGACGCGATCACCGTCGAGGACGACCCGGCGTACCCGCATCGACGGCGCCAGGTCCAGCTGGAACCGGTCGGCGTCGGCGGTCGCCCGGAGCCGGATCGAGGCGATCCCGCGCAGCTGCCGGGGCTTCCGGAGCCAGGTCAGGTCCAGGCCGTAGTGCAGTGTGTCGATGCCCGGGTCACCCACCGCGGGGTAGTTGCTGTCCTCGACCGGCGTGGACAGGCCCCGGTCGTACGGCGCAGCGGCCGCCTGTCCTGCGAGCGGGACGGTGAGCGTGAGCGCGACGACGGCGGCGACGGAGCGGAACAGCAAAGGAGCGACTTCCTGATGGGGTTCGACCGAGTTTACCGGCGGTCGGAGATCCGTTTGGCCTTCCCCAGCGACCGCTCGAGCGCGTGCGGCTCGACCACCTCGACGGCGACGGTGACGCCGACCCGGTTCTTCACGTGCTCGCGCAGGACCGAGCCGAGGGCGGCCCGGTCGGCGGCCGGCAGCGGGTCGTGCGCCTCGACCTGGACGGTGAGCTCGTCGAGGCTCCCCGGCCGGGTCAGCACGCAGAGGTAGTGCGGGGTCAGCCCCTCGACGCGGAGGATCTGCTCCTCGATCTGGCTCGGGAACACGTTCACGCCGCGGACGATCATCATGTCGTCGCTGCGGCCGGTGACCTTCTGCATCCGCCGGAACGCCGGGTAGGCGGTGCCGGGGAGGAGCCGGGTCAGGTCGCGGGTCCGGTAGCGGATCACCGGCATCGCCTGCTTGGTCAGGCTGGTGAAGACCAGCTCGCCCTCCTCGCCGTCGGGCAGCACCTCGAGGGTGACGGGGTCGACCACCTCGGGGTAGAAGTGGTCCTCCCACACGTGCAGCCCGTCCTTGGTGGTCACCGCCTCCTGGGACACGCCGGGGCCCATCACCTCGGACAGGCCGTAGATGTCGACGGCGTCGATGCCGCTGCGCCGCTCGACCTCCTCGCGCATGCGGTCGGTCCACGGCTCGGCGCCGAAGATCCCGATCTCCAGGCTCGTCGAGCGCGGGTCCACGCCCTGGTTCTCCATCTCGTCGAGGATCGCCAGGAAGTAGGACGGGGTGACCATGATGATCCGCGGCTCGAAGTCCACGATCAGCTGGACCTGCCGCTCGGTCATCCCACCGGACACCGGGACGACCGTGCAGCCGAGCCGCTCGGCCCCGTAGTGCGCACCGAGCCCGCCGGTGAACAGTCCGTAGCCGTAGGCCACGTGCACGATGTCCCCGGGCCGGCCGCCGGCGGCGTGGATCGAGCGCGCCATCAGCTCCGACCAGACCTCGAGGTCGTCGCCGGTGTAGCCCACGACGGTCGGCTTCCCCGTCGTACCGGAGGAGGCATGGATCCGCGAGACCTGGTCCCGCGGCACCGCGAACATGCCGTAGGGGTAGTTCTGCCGCAGGTCGTCCTTGGTGGTGAACGGGAACCGGGCCAGGTCGGCCAGGGACTCCAGGTCGGCCGGCTTCACGCCGCGTTCGTCGAACGCGTGCCGGTAGTGCGGGACGTGGTCGTAGACCCGGGTCAGCGTCTCGCGCAGGTGGCTGAGCTGGGTGTCGCGCAGCTGCTCGATGCTGATGTCGGGCACCTCGCCGGTCGACTGCGTCGGGGCCATCACTCTCCTCCTTCGAAGAACGACCCACGGATCTCCTTGCTGTGGCCGACGAACTCGGCGACCACGGTTTCGCCGCTGCGCACCGTGACGTCGTAGACCCCGTCGCGGCCCTCCCGGCTGCGTTCGACCGCCTCCGCGGTCAGCACGTCACCGAGCGTGGTCGGGGCGCGGAACGTGATCTCGGCCGAGTGCGCGACGGTACGACGGTTGTAGCTGTTGCACGCGAAGGCGAACGCGGAGTCGGCCAGGGTGAAGGTCAGGCCGCCGTGGCCGATGCCGTGGCCGTTGACCATGTCGTCGCGAACCGTCATCCGGACCGTGGCCCGACCCGGTCCGATGTCGACGAGCTCCATGCCGAGCGACCGGCTGGCGTTGTCACCGGCCCACATCAGCTCCGCGCACCGCTGCGCCGTCTGCTCCATCTCCATCTGCTCCGGGCTCACGTGAGGTCCTTCTCCATCAGCGACACCAGGTGGTCGTCGTCGCCGAGCCGACCGACCTCGACGAAGCCACGGTTTCCGTGGAAGGCGAGGGAGGCGTCGTTGCGGGGGAGGAGGTTGACCTCGAGACAGAGCCGGTCGTACTTGCGTGCGACATCCTCCACCTCGTCGTACACGAAGGTGCCGAGCCCGCGCCGCCGGAAGCTGTCGTCGAGCACGATCCGGTCGAGGTAGTAGAAGCCATCGGTGTGCCGGCCGGTGAACCAGCGGTAGTTCTCCGAGTCGTACGCCGTGCCCGCGGCGAACGTGATCACGAAGCCACCGAAGGCGCCGTCGACCTCCACCACGTCGAACCGGTCGGCCAGCTCGCGCAGGTGCAGGAGGCGGTCGCGGTCCATCGGCGCGAGGGCCCGCACGTTCGTGTGGTTCAGCGCCAGGACGTCGTCGAAGTCCGGCTCGGTGACCGGTCTCAGCATCGGCATGGGGACAGCGTCGCACGGCTTCGCCGGAGGACGCACGTGTGACAGACTGGCTGCACATCCGCAGACGAGTGTCATATCGGGCGTGTCCTGGGGCCGCCCGGGTGAGGACCTTCCATGAGCCACGACCTCTTCGAACGGCACCGCGCGACGCTGGAGCAGGCGATCGAGGCGACCCGCACGCGTGCCTACTTCTCCGCGTACAACGAGTCCCCGTCGCCGCGGATCTACGGCGAGGAGGCGGCCGCGGGTGGCAAGGCCGCGTTCGAGGCGCTGTGCGGCGGGGCGTTCCCGCTTTCCACGCCCGGGGCCGAGGGCACGATCGGCACCGAGAAGTCGCCGTTCGGCTTCTCCCTCGACATCTCCTACCCGCGGGTCACCGAAGCCGGTGTGCCCGCGCTGGTCGCCGCGGCATCGGCCGGGCTCAAGGAGTTCCGGGACGCGGGCCCGGTGGTGCGGACCGGCGTCTGCCTGGAGATCCTCGCCCGCCTGCACGCCCGGATCTTCGAGCTCGCCAACGCGGTGCAGCACACGTCCGGGCAGGCGTTCGTGATGGCGTTCCAGGCCGGCGGCGCGCATGCGCTGGACCGGGCGCTGGAGTCGGTCGCCTACGCCTACGCCGAGATGACCCGGATCCCGCACGTCGCGGTCTGGGAGAAGCCGGGCAAGGGCGAGCCGCTGCGGATGGAGAAGACGTTCACCCCGGTGCCACGCGGCGTCGCGCTGGTGATCGGCTGCAACACCTTCCCGACCTGGAACTCCTGGCCGGGGTTCTTCGCGTCGCTCGCCTGCGGCAACCCGGTGATCGTGAAGCCGCACCCGGGTGCGGTGCTGCCGCTGGCGATCACCGTGCAGGTCGCGCAGGAGGTGCTCGCCGAGGCCGGCTTCGACAAGAACCTGGTCACCCTGGCGGCCGAGGACCCGGCGGACGGGCTGGCCAAGACACTCGCCGTGCGGCCCGAGGTGAAGCTGATCGACTTCACCGGTTCGAACGCGTTCGGGGACTGGCTCGAGGACAACGCCCGGCAGGCGATCGTGTTCACCGAGAAGGCCGGTGTGAACACCGTCGTCGTGGACTCCACCGACGACTTCAAGGGCATGTGCATGAACCTCGCGTTCTCGTTCTCGCTCTACACCGGGCAGATGTGCACCGCGCCGCAGAACGTGTTCCTGCCCGCGGACGGGATCGAGACCGACCAGGGCCCGAAGAGCATCAAGGAGGTCGCGGCCGGGATCAACGTGGCACTCGAGAAGCTCCTCGGTGACGACGCCCGGGCGGTCGAGCTGCTCGGCGGGGTGGTCAACGATGGTGTGCTGACCCGGCTCTCGGAGGCTCCGGGGCGCGGTGAGGTGCTGGTCGAGTCACGGGTCGTGAAGCACCCGGCGTACGACGACGCCGTGGTCCGCACGCCCACCCTGATCGGGATCTCCGCGGCCGATGCCTCCGTCTACGAGTCGGAGTGCTTCGGTCCGGTGTCCTACCTGATCTCGACCTCCGGCACACAGGAGTCGATCGACCTGTTCCGGTCGACGGTGATGGCGCACGGCGCGATGACGGCGTCGGTCTACAGCAGCTCGCCGGAGGTGATCGCGTCGATGCGCGACGCGGCCCTCGACGCCGGGGTGGCGCTGTCGGAGAACCTGACCGGGCAGGTGTTCGTGAACCAGTCGGCGGCGTTCTCCGACTTCCACGGCACCGGGGCGAACCCGGCTGCGAACGCGTCGTACACCGACACCGCCTACGTCGCCAGCCGGTTCCGCGTCATCCAGTCCCGCCGCCACCTCTGACCCTCTGCTGGCCGAACCGGCTCGGCGGTCAGGGGTAACTGACGCCGGTCGCCTCCTCGGAGACCCGCCACAACGCCGCGGCCATCTCCGGGTCGCGGGCCTGACGGCTGGTCCGCACGATCGTCGGCGCACCGCGCATCTCTCCGGGCCCGCTCGGCCCGAGGTAGGCGCCGCCGGGCAGCCCGGGCATCGTCGCGGCCATCAGCGACGGCAGCGCACCCGTCTCCGCCGGCTGGGCAAGCAACCGGGTCGCCGCCTGGATGATCGAGCCTTCAGCGGTCCGACCGTGCATCCCGAGCCCGGCGCTCATCAGGTTCGTGGCCGCATAGCCGGGATGGGCACCGACCGAGGTGATCGGCAGCTCCGCCGCCCGAGCCCTGCGGTCCAGCTCGAACATGAACAGCAGGTTCGCCAGCTTGGACTGGGCGTAGCTGCGCCACTTGCGGTAGCCACCGTGGTCCACCCGCGGGTCGGTGACGGGAACCGACCGGGCCACCCGGTGCATCTGCGAGGCCAGCGTGACCACCCGCGCACTGCCGGACGCCACCAGCTGCGGAAGCAGCAGGCCGGTGAGCGCGAAGTGCCCGAAGTGGTTGGTGCCCATCTGCAGGTCGAAGCCGTCGGCGGTACGCCGGGCCGGAGTGGCCATCACGCCGGCGTTGTTGACCAGGATGTCCAGCGGTCCGTACGACGACGCCTCCGCGGCCGCCCGTCGCACGGAGGCCAGGTCGGCCAGGTCCATCACGACCGGCCGCAGCACCACGTTGGGAAGGATCCGCCGGATGTCGTCCACCACCGCGGAAAGCTTCTCCTCCGAGCGGCCGGCCAGGATCACCTCCGCGCCGCTGCGGGCCAGCTCCAACGCCGTGTGCTCACCGATCCCGCCGGTCACACCGGTGACCAGCGCACGTCGGTCGGTCAGGTCGGGCATCTCCGCCAGTGACCACGTCGGCCCGCTCACGGCGTCACGGCCAGCGCCTCGAGAACCCTTTCGCCGAGGCCCTGGTCACCGTCGATCCGCACGCCGACCTCACGCCACGGCCGGCGGCCCCCGCTGAGGACGATGAACGCCTGCAGATCCATGGCGAGTCGCACCGTGGGCCCGGCCGGGTCGCTCTGCATCGGCACCGCGCGGCCCTCCGGGGTCACCTCCACCGCAAGGTGCACCGGGCTCACTCCGGACACATCCAGCACCACCGTCGTACCCGCGGGCGGAGCGACGCGCTTGCCGACGCAGTAGCCGAAGCTCCGCGCGAACACGTTGACCGTGTGCGCGGCCCCCGGGCCGGTCATCCCGCCGGGGCGGCCGACCGCGCGGCGGATGTCCTGCTCGTGCATCCAGACGTCGAGGACCCGGTTGCTCAGCAGCGTCTCCCAGTTCCAGCCGATGTCGCCCGGGGTGCGGGGTGGCTTGCCGGACCCGTCGCTCGGCAGATCCGCCTCCAGCTCGACGAGCCGGGCGGCTGCGGCGTTCTCCAGCTCGTCGACGATGTCGGTCGCTGCCCATGACGCGCGCGTCAGCGGACCACGCTCGGTGTAGCTGCTCATCGGGGACCGGACGTGCGCGAGCTCGGGGACCTCGACGGGAGCCTGGTCGAAGCCGGCGAGCTCCGACTCGAGGTGGGCCAGGTGTCCGGCGACGGCCCGGACGTCCCAGCCCGGCAGATCGGTCGGCCGGGACCAGTCCTGCTCGTCGAGGGATCGCAGCAGCGTGACCACGTCGGCCACCGATGTCGTCCACGCGTCGATGTAGCTCCGCAGCCGGGCCTGGTCCGAGGTCATGGGCAGGAGCCTAGAGAACGGCGTACGTCGGAGCGGCGGCTGGCCTCTCACCGGAGCTCCTCGCACAGCCCGTTGATGTCGAGGACATGCTGATTGCCGAGGACCTTCTGCTGCTGCTCACCGACGACGCCACCGGCAAGCTGGCGGTCCCTGGAGGCGAGGCCGACATCGCACTCGGCGGCGCGACCCGGTGCTCGAATCCGCTCTGGAGGTCATCGGTCAGCGGCAAGGCAAGAAGCCGTCGGCGGCCATCTCTCCGCTCAGCAGGCACCTGCGCGACACCCTGTTCGAGCGCCTGGTCGACCGGGGGATCCTGCGGGCGGAGCGCGGGAGGATCCTCGGCGTCTTCCCCACCCGCAGCTGGCCCGCGCCGCACGGGATCACCCCGGACCCACGCACGGCGGCGCTGATCTCGCTGCTGCACGCGCTGAAGGCGGTCCCCAAGGGTCGTCGATCCCCGTGAGCACGGCGTGACCAGGCGCGATCTGCAGGCTCACGCGAAGCAGATCGCCGAGGGCGACTGGGCGTCCAAGGCGGTGCGCCAGGCGATCGACGAGATGATGGCTGCGGTGATGGCGGCAACCACCGTGGCCACCACCGCTGCCGCCACGAGCTAGCATCGCGGTCGTGACACCACCTGCGCCCGACGGTCGCCGACCTCGTGTCCGCGCCCCGGAGCTGAAGGGACGCGGCTGGCTCAACACCGACCGGGAGCTGTCCCTCGCGGACCTGCGTGGTCGGTTCGTGCTGCTCGACTTCTGGGCCTTCTGCTGCATCAACTGCCTGCACGTGCTCGACGAGCTGCGGCCGGTCGAGGAGAAGTTCGAGGGCGAGCTCGTCGTCATCGGTGTGCACTCGCCGAAGTTCGTGCACGAGGCCGATCCCGTTGCCCTGGCCGCCGCGGTGGAACGGTACGACGTGACGCATCCGGTCCTCGACGACCCAGAGCTGTTGACCTGGCAGGCCTACACGGCACGGGCCTGGCCCACCCTGGTCCTGATCGACCCCGAGGGGTACGTCGTCGCGCAGTACGCCGGCGAGGGACATGCGCATGCGATCGAGGCGCTGATCGCCGAGCTGCGCGAGGAGCACGTGCTCAGGGGCACCTTGCAGCCGGGTGACTCGCCCTACGTCCCGCCGGCCGTC
>DATFGA010000053.1:0-28882 GCA_035249775.1 Nocardioidaceae bacterium
GTCCGCGTGGCCCGGCGATCCCGCCGGCGGCGAGCACCGGCACCTCGACCCGCTCCAGCACGGTCTGCAGCAACGGCAGCGTGCCGACCTCGTTGCGGCCGTGGCCACCGCCCTCGGCGCCGCGGGCCACGACGACGTCGACGCCGGCTCGTTCCGCCCGGAGCGCATCATCGAGGTTGCCCGCCTGCGTGGTCACCGGGATCCCTGCGTCCCTCACCCGGGCGACGTACGGCTCAAACGCCCCGAAGCTGACCGAGACCAGCGACGGTCGGGCGTCGATCGTGGCATCGAGCTGCTCCGGGTGGTCGTCCAGGGCCCAGGCCATCAGGCCGATCCCGAACCGTTGTCCGCCGGCGCCGGCGACCGCCGCCTGCTCGACGATCCAGTCCGGGCTGCGGGTGGCGTTCACGCCGACCATGCCCAGCCCGCCACCGGCGGAGACGGCCGCGGCGAGCGCACCCTCTCCCGGGCCGGCCATCGGGGCGCCGACCACCGGCACGGACAGGTCGAAGGTGTCGGTCAGCCAGGTGCGCACGGGTGACACCGTACGCCCGCGCGCCCGACCCCCGCGCGCCAGCGTTTGGTCCGTGACCGAGGCACGTCGGCGTTCCTCGGCGGCGAGCTCTTCGCCCTCGACGACCGGGACTACTTCCTGATCAAGGAGAGCGCCCAGCTCCAGGTCGACGAGTTCATCGAGGAGCACCGTCGCGGGTAGCCTCCCGGTCGTGACCGACGTGCTGCTCGTGACCAGTGCCGACTGGCCCGACGGCGAGCCCGGCGGTCACCTGCTCCTCGAGGAGCTCACCGCGCGATCGGTGTCCGCACGGTGGGTGGTGTGGGACGAGCCCAGCGTGGACTGGACGGCGGCGGGTGTGGTCGTGGTGCGCAGCACATGGGACTACCAGGACCAGCGGGACCGGTTCCTGGCCTGGGCGCGTGCGGTCGAGGCCACCTCGCGGCTGGTGAACAACGCCGACGTCCTGGCCTGGAACACCGACAAGGCCTATCTCCTCGACCTGGCCACGTCCACCCTGCCCGTCGTACCGACGCTGGCGGCCGCGGAGGAGTCGGAGCTGCAGACCGCGATCGCCACCTTCGGCACCGCGGTAGTCAAGCCCCGGGTCGGCGCGCACGGCCGCGGCGTGGTGGTCTTCGACGGCGAACCCGGCGGCGAACCTGGTCTGGACGAGTCCCGGCTCGACGGCGGGCCGTGGATCGTCCAGCCGCTGGTCGCATCGATCCGGAGCGAAGGGGAGGCCTCGGTGTTCGTGCTCGGTGGCCGTGCCGTCTCGCAGGTCCAGAAGCGGCCGGCGGCCGGGGACATCCGGGTGCACGAGGAGTACGGCGGCCGCTCGGCCGGCGTACCCCTGAGCCCGGAGGCGGCGACTCTTGCACAGCAAGCCGTGAAGCGGGCGGAATCGGTCCTCGACGCACCCCTGCCCTATGCGCGGGTGGACCTGATGCGGCTCGCCGACGGCACGCTGGCGGTCTCCGAGCTGGAGGTGGCCGAACCGGGCCTCTACCTCGACCTGGTCCCGCAGAACGCCGGCTGGTTCGCCGACGCGGTCGTCGACCTGCTGGGGTCCTAGACCGTGCCGGTGTCCTGCACGCCGGGCTGCTTGACCGGGCAGTCGGCGTTCGGGCAGTAGTCGACCGCGGCCATCTCGCCGGGCCGCAGCTCGGGGTGGTTCGCGTTGGTCTTGTCGAAGTCGATGACGGCGGAGCTCAGCTCGGTGCCGCACACCGGGCAGTGCGTCGGCCAATCCTGCGTGTCATCGGGCGCCTGGTCGGTCATCCGGCCAAACTACGCGAGTGCGCCGGGCGGCGCCACGACGGGTCGGCCCGCTGCAAGGGCCGCCTGAGAAAGTAAGTGGCCGGAGAGCGTTTCCGCATCTCCGGCCGAAACCCCGTCGCACCCACGAGGTTCACTCAGACTAGGTCGCGGGTCTGGCACGGTCAATGGTTCTCCCGGGCCGTCTCGACAGGTCTAGACGGGAGGCCGGCGCCGCCCCTGCCCCGTCCCCGCCTCCCGTCTTGCACTCGCCCCTGCCGAGTGCTAAAAATTGGTTAGCACTCTCCCTGGGAGAGTGACAGTTCAAGGGCCGAGAAGATGAGGTTCCGAGCGCCGGCGGGAAGGGTCTGCCGGGTCAGCAGGGGCCGTCCGTCGCGGGCATCGACCCGGTCCATCCACAACTCTCCGTGAGGAATCGCAGGAGTTATGTCGAAGCTTATTGCTTTCAACGAGGAAGCCCGGCGCGGCCTCGAGCGTGGCATGAACACGCTCGCGGACGCCGTCAAGGTGACGCTCGGCCCCAAGGGTCGCAACGTCGTCCTCGAGAAGAAGTGGGGCGCACCCACGATCACCAACGATGGCGTGTCCATCGCCAAGGAGATCGAGCTCGAGGAGCCGTACGAGAAGATCGGCGCCGAGCTCGTCAAGGAAGTTGCCAAGAAGACCGACGACGTCGCCGGTGACGGCACGACCACCGCAACGGTCCTGGCCCAGGCCATGGTCCGCGAGGGTCTGCGCAACGTCGCCGCCGGCGCCAACCCGATGGCGCTCAAGCGCGGCATCGAGCAGGCCGTCGAGGCCGTCTCCGAGCAGCTGCTCGGCATGGCCAAGGACGTCGAGACCAAGGAGCAGATTGCTTCTACGGCCTCGATCTCCGCTGCTGACACCCAGGTCGGCGAGATCATCGCCGAGGCCATGGACAAGGTCGGCAAGGAAGGCGTCATCACCGTCGAGGAGTCGAACACCTTCGGGCTCGACCTCGAGCTGACCGAGGGCATGCGGTTCGACAAGGGCTACATCTCGGCGTACTTCGTCACCGACGCGGAGCGCATGGAGACCGTCCTCGAGGACCCCTACATCCTCGTGGCGAACCAGAAGGTCTCCAACGTCAAGGACATGCTGCCTCTCCTGGAGAAGGTCATGCAGTCCGGCAAGCCGCTGCTGATCCTGGCCGAGGACGTCGACGGCGAGGCCCTGTCCACGCTGGTCGTGAACAAGATCCGTGGCACCTTCAAGTCCGTGGCCGTCAAGGCGCCGGGCTTCGGTGACCGCCGCAAGGCCATGCTGCAGGACATCGCGATCCTGACCGGTGGCCAGGTGATCTCCGAGGAGGTCGGCCTCAAGCTCGAGTCCACGGGCATCGAGCTGCTCGGCCAGGCCCGCAAGGTCGTCGTCACCAAGGACGAGACGACGATCGTCGAGGGTGCCGGTGACGCCGACCAGATCGCCGGTCGGGTCAACCAGATCCGCGCCGAGATCGAGAAGAGCGACTCCGACTACGACCGCGAGAAGCTGCAGGAGCGCCTGGCCAAGCTGGCCGGCGGTGTTGCGGTGATCAAGGTCGGCGCGGCCACCGAGGTCGAGCTCAAGGAGCGCAAGCACCGCATCGAGGACGCCGTTCGCAACGCGAAGGCCGCCGTCGAGGAGGGCATCGTCGCCGGTGGTGGCGTGGCTCTCGTCCAGGCGTCGCTGAAGGCGTTCGAGAAGCTCGAGCTCGAGGGTGACGAGGCCACCGGCGCGAACATCGTCAAGTTCGCCGTCGAGGCCCCGCTGAAGCAGATCGCGATCAACGCCGGCCTCGAGGGTGGCGTCGTCGCGGAGAAGGTGCGCAACCTCGAGCCCGGTTTCGGTCTCAACGCTGCCACCGGCGAGTACGTCGACATGGTCGCCGAGGGCATCCTCGACCCGGCCAAGGTGACGCGCTCCGCGCTGCAGAACGCGGCATCCATCGCTGCTCTGTTCCTCACCACCGAGGCAGTGGTCGCCGACAAGCCTGAGAAGGCCCCGGCCATGCCGGGTGGCGGCGACATGGGCGGCATGGGCGGCATGGACTTCTGAGTCCACCCCGCGCAGCACCAGCTCAACCAGGAAGGGTCCCGGCTTCGGCCGGGGCCCTTCTTCGCGTCCCGGTCCGCCGGCGGCGTACGTCGCCTCAGCGGACGTTGTGCGGACGGAACTGGACGCTGATCCGTGGACCGACCGGCCGGGCCGTCTTCGGGACCGCGTGCTCCCAGGTCCGCTGGCAGGAGCCGCCCATCACCAGCAGGTCGCCGTGCCCGAGGGAGAAGCCGAGAGTGCCGTGGGATCCGCCGCCGTTGCGGGGGCGCAGCAGCAGCCGGCGGGCCTCACCGAACGAGACGATCGCGACCATGGTGTCCTCGGTCCGGCTACGCCCGATCGTGTCGCCGTGCCAGGCGACGCTGTCCCGGCCGTCGCGGTAGTAGCACATCCCCGCGGTGGTGAAGTCCTCCCCGAGCTCGGCGCGGTAGTGGTCGTTGAGGGCGGCCCGGGCCTCGGCCAGTGCCGGGTCGGGCAGCTCGTCGTGCTCGCCGTAGAACTTCAGCAGCCGCGGGACGTCGACGACCCGCTCGTACATCTGCCGGCGCTCGGCGTGCCACGGGACGGTCTGCACCAGGCTCGCGAACAGGTCGTCGGAGCCGGAGACCCAGCCGGGGCGTACGTCGACCCAGGCCCCCCGTCCCAGCACGTGCCGTTGCACGGTCCCGTCGAGGGTGCCCAGGACCGGGTGATCGCCCGTCGTGGCCACATCGGCCACGTCCGACGTACCGGCAGCGGCGAAGTCGCCGTCGAACAGCGATGCCTGGAAGTCCACCTGGAAGCCCAACGTCATGCGACCCAACGATACGCCCCTTCGAACACATGTTCTACCGTCGAGCCGTCATGTTTTGCGTGCCGAGCCGTCAGGTTTGGCGGGCCGAACCGTCACTTTTGGCGCCTCAACGGAGCGCGGCGGCGTACCTGTGCAGGGCCCGTTCCTGGAGCCGCCAGGAGATCGGGCCGCCGAGCCGGGTCAGCAGCCGGCCCGCGCGGGAGAACGCGGTGACGGTGAACCGGACCTCGCCGTCGTGCATGGTGATCACGAACGACTCCTCGCCGGATTCGGGATGGCCGGGCAGGGTGCCGTACCCGAACCCGCAGCGACCGGGTTCGGCGACCGTGTAGATCACCCGGCACGGGATCCGCAGCGAGAGCGGACCGGGCCCAAGTCGCGCCACCATCACGGCCTGCGGCTCGACGACCGGCGACGACGCCCATACGCGGAGCCCGGAGCGCACATGCATCTGCCAGCTCATCAACCGCTCGGACGCCTCGTCGAAGTGGCCGGCCCCGTGGCCGACCACCTCGGTGTGCTGGACCAGCCGATAGCCCGCCGGGAAACCGGACGGGTAGGCCGCGGTGGTCTGGCCCACCTCGGGATAGGTGAACGGCTCGTCCCGCAGCCGGTCGGCCTCGGCCGGGGACACTCGGCGTACCTGGCGCACGAGGCCATCATGATCAATTCCCGCCAAACCTGACGGCTCGGCCCACCAAAAGTGACGGCTCGGCCCGCCAAAAGTGACGGCTCGGCACGAAAGACCCTGAGGGGTCGGGGGGAAGGGGCGGGGTCGGGTGTCGGGGTCGGGTCAGGGACGAACCAGGGCTGGATGCGCGGAAATCCCGTGTCGGAACAGGGGGTCGGCTCACTACGTTGAAGACACGCGGGACCAGTGGGGTCCCGCAAGACGCCCAGAGGGACCAAAGCTCGTGACACAGACCATGACCAGCCCTGCGCCGGCGGCGCGCGTGGTGAACCTGACCAAGACCTACGGCGCCGGCCAGGCCCGCGTCGTCGCGCTCGACGAGGTGAGCGTCGAGCTGTACCGCGGTGAGTTCACCGCGATCATGGGCCCGTCCGGGTCGGGCAAGTCGACGCTGATGCACTGCGCGGCCGCTCTCGACACGGCCACCAGCGGCGCGGTGTTCATCGGCGACACCGACCTGTCCCAGCTCAAGGACAAGGAGCTGACCCGGCTGCGCCGCGACCAGATCGGCTTCGTCTTCCAGTCCTTCAACCTGGTCCCGACGCTGACCGCGGAGGAGAACATCCTGCTGCCGCTCTCGATCGCCGGGAACAAGCCGGACCAGGAGTGGTACGACACCGTGATCGACACCGTCGGCCTCGGCCCGCGCCTGAAGCACCGGCCCAACGAGCTCTCGGGCGGCCAGCAGCAGCGCGTGGCGGTGGCCCGGGCGCTGGCCAGCCGGCCCTCGATCGTGTTCGCCGACGAACCGACCGGCAACCTCGATTCGCGTTCGGGTGCGGAGGTGCTGAGCCTGCTGCGGCGCTCGGTCGACGAGTTCGGCCAGACCATCGTGATGGTGACCCACGACCCGGTCGCCGCCGCCTACACCGACCGGGTGATCTTCCTCGCCGACGGCAAGGTCGTCGACGAGATCCGCGAGCCCGACCGCGAGCAGGTCCTCGAGCACATGACACGCATGGACTCCCGCCAGCTCGACGCCGTGGTGGCCGACTGATGTTCAAGGCTGCCTGGAAGAGTCTGCTCGGCCGCAAGGTGCGGCTGGTGATGAGCACGTTCGCGATCGTGCTCGGCGTGGCCTTCGTGGCCGGCACGTTCATCTTCACCGACACGCTGAGCCGCAGCTTCACCGAGCTGTTCGCCTCCAGCGCCGGTGACGTCGTGGTCCGGCCCGAGGGAGGTACGTCGGCCGACGGATCGCCGACCACGAAGACGATGCCGGCCTCGCTCGTCGAGGACCTGGCAGATGTCGAAGGCGCGGCCCGTGCCGACGGCAACGTCGCCTCCTTCGGGGTGTTCGTGGTCGGCGAGAACAACAAGCTGATCGGCGGCCAGGGTGCGCCCGGCCTCGCGTTCAACTACAACGACGCACCGGCCGGCCACGGCGTGGAAGGTCTCCGGGTCACCGAGGGCGAGATCCCGAGCGGCCCGGACGAGGTGGCGATCGACGAGGGCACCATCGAGAAGGCCGGCTACGAGATCGGCGACCAGGTGAAGCTGGTGACCTCGACGGACCGGGCGCTGCTGACCCCGACGCTGGTCGGCGCGGTCTCCTTCGGCGACGGCGGGTCCACCAACGGCGCCACGTTCACGATCTTCGACACCGAGACCGCGCAGGAGCTGTTCCTGAACGGCGGTAACCGGTTCCACGACGCTTGGGTGACCGCGGCGGACGGCGTCTCCCAGGAGGAGCTGCGCGACAACGTCGCCGCGACGCTGCCCGACGGGTTCGAGGCGGTCACCGGCGACACCGCGGCCGACGAGTCGGCCAGCGACCTGCTCGAGGCGATCTCGTTCATCACCACGTTCTTGCTGATCTTCGCCGGGATCTCCCTGGTCGTCGGCAGCTTCCTGATCGTGAACACCTTCTCGATCCTGGTCGCCCAGCGCAGCAAGGAGCTCGCGCTGCTGCGGGCGCTCGGTGCGTCCCGCCGGCAGGTAACCCGCTCGGTGCTCTTCGAGGCGCTGGTGCTCGGCGTGGTCGGCGCCACCCTCGGCCTCGGCCTCGGCGTGCTGCTCGCGATGGGCATCCGCGCGCTGTTCGCGAACTTCGGTCTCGACCTGTCCGGGCAGCCGCTGATCTTCGCGCCGCGCACCTTCCTCGCCGCCTACGCGGTCGGGATCACGGTGACCGTGGCCGCGGCCTACCTGCCGGCCCGCCGCTCGGCGCGGATCGCCCCGGTCGCGGCCCTGCGCGACGACGTCGCGATGCCGGAGTCGGCGCTGCACTGGCGGCTGCTGCTCGGCGGTGCGCAGATCGTGCTCGGAGCAGGCCTGGTCCTCGCCGGCCTCTACGCCGACGTGCCGTCCCCCGGTTGGTGGGTCGGTGCCGGCATCCTGCTCGCCCTGCTCGGCGTGGCCGCGGCCAGCCCGGTCCTCGGCAAACCAGTCGTCGCCGCGTCCGGAGCGGTCTACCGGCGGCTCTACGGCACGGTCGGCCAGCTCGCCGGGCAGAACTCGGTGCGCAACCCCCGGCGTACGGCGGCCACTGCGTCCGCGCTGATGATCGGCCTGGCCCTCGTGTCCACGATGGCGATCGTCGGGTCCTCGGCCAAGGCCAGCGTGGACAAGACGATCGAGGAGAACTTCCTCGGTGACCTGGTCGTGTCGAACGTGATCGGCGTGCCGTTCTCGCCGTCGATCGCAGACCGGATCGAGGAGACCGCCGGCGTGCAGTCGGTGACGAGGCTTCGTTACGCGGTCGGGGAGTACCAGGGCGACAACCAGGGGCTGATGGGCGTCGACCCGGCCTCGCTCGAGGACGTCGTGAAGATCGAGATGGTCGACGGGTCCGCGGACCTGCGCGACGGCACGGTGATCGTGTCGGCGGAGAAGGCCGAGGAGGACGGCCTGACGGTCGGCGAGTCCATCGTCTACGAGATGCCGACCGGCACGAAGCGCTACGAGATCGTCGGCGTCCACGCGGACAACCCGGTGCTCGGCTACCCGTTCACCACAACTCTGGACACCCTCGCCACCGCCGGCTTCCAGAAGGCCGACAACTACCTGCTGGTGACCAAGCAGCCCGGCGCGGACACGGCTGCCATCCAGGCCGAGGTCGAGGCGCAGACCGCCAACCTGCCGACGGTGACGGTCAAGGACCAGGAGGGGTTCGCCGAGGAGCAGCGGGCGCCGATCGACGACATGCTGCTGATCATCAACGCGCTGCTCGGGCTGGCGCTGGTGATCGCGGTGCTGGGCATCGTGAACACGCTGGCGCTGTCGGTGATCGAGCGGACCCGAGAGGTCGGGCTGCTCCGAGCCATCGGCCTGAGCCGGTTCCAGCTGCGGCGGATGATCCGGCTCGAAGCGGTCGCGATCGCGCTGCTCGGCGCGGCGCTGGGCGTGACGATGGGCATCGTCTTCGGCCTCGCGCTGATGACGTCGCTGCGGGACGAGGGCCTCGAGGTGATTTCGGTGCCTTACGTACAGTTGGCCGGATATGTCGTAGCCTCAGCACTGGTGGGGATCCTCGCCGCGGTGTTCCCGGCGCGCCGGGCCGCGCGGCTCGACGTGCTGCGGGCGATCGCCACCGAATGACCGGCTGAGGCAGAGGCATCCCCGCGCCTCCGGCGCTAAGGTTAGGTCGGGGGCAGGGATGGGGAGGTGCGATGGGTGACGTGATCACCCCGGATCGGTCTCGGCAGACAGTGCTCAAGCACGTCCAGGTCCGCGAGTACGTTCGCGAGCTCATCACCGGTGCCGAGCCGGGCAGCCCCGCGCCGTCCGAACGCGAGCTGGTCCAGCGCTTCGGTGTCGCCCGGATGACGGTCCGCCAGGCGCTGGACGCCCTGGTCTCAGAGGGGCTGCTGGAGCGGGTCCCCGGCCGCGGCACCTTCGTCGCCCGCGCCAAGATCGACGTCCAGGTCCGGCTCTCGAGCTACACCGAGGAGATGGCCCGGCGCGGCATGAAGCCGGACGCGCGCACGCTGCTGGCCCGGATGGAGTCGGCCGGGCCGGGGGTGGCCCGTGCGCTCGAGATCGACCAGGGCGACCGGGTCGTGCACTGGCAGCGGCTCCGCCTCGCCGACGGCAGCCCGATGTGCATCGAGGACGCCTACCTCGCCGACAGCATCGTTCCCGGCTTCCTGGACGCGCCGCTCCCGGACAGCCTCTACAGCGAGCTGAAGCGCCGCGACATCCTGCCCACCTGGGGCGAGGACTCCGTCGACGCGGACGTCGCGAAGGCCGACGAGGCCGACCTGCTGGGCATCGTCATCGGCGCGTCGGTGCTGCGTGTCGCGCGTCGCGCGTTCGCCGGCAACATCGCGGTGGAGGTGTCCCGCTCGACCTACCGCGCCGACCGCTACACCCTGTGGGTCCCGCTGTCGCGGCCGAACCTCCCGGTCACGCCCGGCCGATGAGCACGCTCGGCGTACTCCTCGCCGGCGGTGCGGGGCGCCGGATGGGAACCCCGAAGGCGCTGCTGCGCGACCACGACGGAACCCCCTTCCTGGCAAGGGCGATCGGCATCCTTCTCGAGGGCGGCTGTGACTCCGTGGTCGTGGTCACCGGTGCCGCCGCGGACCGGGCCGGCACCCTCCTCGACGAGACCGGCTGGACCCTCGACCCCGCGGTGCGGGTGGTCGTCGCAGCCGACTGGGACCAGGGGATGGGGGCCTCGTTGCGCGCCGGACTCGAGGCGGCCGCCGATGAGGAGACCGACTGTGCCCTGGTCAGCCTGGTCGACCTGCCCGATGTCGGTGCGGCCGTGGTGAACCGGTTGCTGCGCACCGTCGGGTCGGGGAGTACGGCGCTCGGGCGGGCGTCGTACGACGGGGTGGCCGGTCATCCTGTGATGATCGGACGGGACCACTGGGCCGGTGTGGTCGCATCGGCCCTGGGCGACAAGGGTGCGCGTGACTACCTCAAGGCCCACGAGCACGTGCTCGTCGAGTGCGGGGACCTGGCCACCGGCCGGGACACCGACACCCCCGACGACCTGGTCCGCTGACCCCCGGCGGCGGGCTCAGCCGGGCTTGCGGGCGAGCAGGTAGAACCGGCGCATCGTGAACGTGATCGGCTCACCGCGGGCAGGTCCGGCCCGGTGCAGGTCGAGCAGCACGTCGGCGTACCGGTCCACCCCGAAGTCCTCCGGCACCTCCCACGGCACCAGCGCGAAGTAGTGCACCAGCGCCCCCACGTCCTGGAACCGGGAGCACCCGCACCACTCCTCCGCCCGTTCGACGACCAGTCCCGCCTCCTCGGCCTCGGTCCGCAGCGCCGCGAGCGTGATGTGCGGGTAGGCCGTGTGCCCGCCGAACAAGGCCTGCGTCTCCTCGAAGTCGCGGCCGTCGACCTGCTGGGTGAGGAACACCCCACCCGGCGCGAGCACGCGGAACACCTCCGCGGCACGGTAGGCCTCGTGCCGGTTCAGCACCACGTCGAACCGGTCGGCCTCAAACGGCATGGTCGCATCGGGCGCCTCCGCGTCGTACTCCACGACGTCGATCCCACGCGGGTTGAGGTTGCGCTGCGCGACCGGGACGTTCGGCGGCCACCCCTCGGTCGCGACGGTGTCGGCGGGCAGCGCGTCCGTGAGGT
The DNA here is from genome assembly GCA_035249775.1 of Nocardioidaceae bacterium. Classification (GTDB taxonomy): domain Bacteria; phylum Actinomycetota; class Actinomycetes; order Propionibacteriales; family Nocardioidaceae; genus Nocardioides_C. The sequence goes on from DATFGA010000053.1 coordinate 10,879, forward strand.
CGAGCAGCACCTCACCGCCTCCGGTGCCCATGTCGAGTGCGCTCCCGGCGCCGGCGAGGACCTCGCGCGCCAGCGCGGTGTAGGACCAGGGCGGCTGGTCCTCCTCGTGCCGGTCGGCGATGCCGGAGAAGTCCCAGCCGTCGATCTCGGCCAGCGCCTCCTCGCGCCAGGAGCTCAGCAGCTGCTCGTCCTCGTCCGTCCGCGGAGCCATCTTCCGATCTCACCACAACCGGGACTTCCTCGAATACCGGGAAGATCTAGGCAATGCTGGGGCCATGGATCCTGCCGCCAGCATCGCGTCCGCGTCCGACCTCGCCGAACGGCTGGGCGAGACCGGCTATCTCTGCGACGAGGCGCTCGGCACGATCGGCTTCCTGGCCCTGCAGATGCAGCGGCCGCTGCTGCTCGAGGGCGAGCCGGGCACCGGCAAGACCGCGCTGGCGGAGGCGATCGCGCAGGCGCTCGACCTGCCACTGATCCGACTGCAGTGCTACGAGGGCATCGACGCCAGCCAGGCGCTCTACGACTGGGACTTCCCGCGCCAGATCCTGCACCTGCGGGCATTGGAGGCAGCCGGTGGCGTGACGGAGGTGGAGCAGGCCGAGAAGAGCCTGTTCGACGAGCGGTTCCTGCTCGCGCGGCCGGTGCTGCGGGCGCTGCGGGAGAGCCCGGCGGTGCTGCTGGTCGACGAGATCGACCGCGCCGACGACGAGTTCGAGGCGTTCCTGCTCGAGGTGCTCTCCACCTACCAGGTCACCATTCCCGAGCTCGGCACCGTCGCCGCGACAGTCCCCCCGATCGTCGTACTCACCTCCAACCGCACCCGCGAGATCCACGACGCGCTCAAGCGCCGCTGCCTCTACCACTGGATCGAGCACCCCGGCTTGCACCGCGAGGTGGAGATCGTGCGCAGCCGGGCGCCGGAGGTCTCCGAGCAGCTCGCGCACCAGGTGGTGACGCTCGTGCAGCAGCTGCGGGACCGCGACGACCTGGTGAAGCCGCCCGGTGTCGCGGAGACCCTGGACTGGGCCCGGGCGCTGGACCGGCTCGGCACCGCCCGGCTCGACGTCGAGACCGCGGCCGCGACGCTGGGCGCGGTCGTGAAGTACCGCGAGGACACCGAGCGGGTGCGCAAGGCCCTCGACCGGATGCTCGCCGGCTGAGCGATGGAGCACCAGGCCGACGAGCTGCTCCTCGGGTTCACCCGGGCGGTCCGCGCTGCCGGGGTGCCGGTCACCGCCGACCGCGCGCAGGGCTACCTCAGGGCGGTGGCGTTGGTCGGGCTCGACGACCGGCGCGCCACCTACTGGGCCGGGCGTACGACGCTGTGCTCGGGGCCGGACGACCTGGCCAGGTACGACCAGGTGTTCAGCGCCTGGTTCCTGTCCCAGGAGGCCGCGCCCACGCCCCGGGAACGCGCCGAGCGGACGGTCAGCCAGGCCGACCTCGGGGACGACGACGCGGGTGGCACCGCCGACGGCGAGGACGAGGAGGTGGTCACCGCGACCGCCAGCGCCGCCGAGGTCCTGCGGCACCGTGACATCGCGGAGATGGACGCCGTCGAGAAGGCCCGGCTCGCCGCGATGTTCGCCGCCCTGCGGCCGCGGGCACCCCAGCGCACCTCCAGCCGGAACGTGCGCTGGCACCGTGGCGAGGTCGACGCGCACCGCACGCTGCGGCGCACGCTGCAGCGGATGGGGGAGCCGTCGAGGATCCTGTGGCAGCGCAGGGCCGTCAAGGCGCGACGGATCGTGCTGCTCATCGACGTGTCCGGGTCGATGAGCGCCTACGCCGACTCGCTGCTCCGGCTCGCGCACAGGTTCGCGACGGCGACCCGGGTGGAGGTGTTCACGGTCGGCACCCGGCTGACCCACATCACCCGTGCGATGCGGCAGCGGGACCCGGAACGGGCGATCATCGCGGCCGGGGACACGGTCCCCGACTGGTCCGGCGGCACCCGGCTGGGCGAGACCCTCAAGATCTTCCTGGACCGCTGGGGACAGCGCGGGTTGGCCCGCGGCGCGGTGGTCGTGGTGTTCAGCGACGGCTGGGAACGCGGCGAGGCGGACCTGCTCGCCGAGCAGATGCGCCGCCTGCACCGGCTGGCGCACCGGGTGGTCTGGGTGAACCCGCACCGCGGCAAGGAGGGCTACCAGCCGGTGCAGCAGGGAATTGTTGCGGCCCTGCCGTACGTTGATGACTTTGTAGCCGGTCATTCGATGGCTACGTTCGCGGAGCTGATCGAGGTGGTCGACCGTGCGTGAGGTGTTGCCCGAGCTGCTGTCCTGGTGGAAGGCCGGAGAGACGATCGGTGTCGGCACCGTCGTCGCCACGTTCCAGTCCGCGCCGCGACCACCGGGGGCCTCGATGCTCGTCGGACCCGGCGGCGAGGCGGTCGGCTCGGTCTCCGGCGGCTGCGTCGAGGGCGCCGTCTACGAGCTCGCCGAGTCGGTCGTCGCATCCGGGGACCCGGTGCTGCAGCGGTACGGCATCAGCGACGAGGACGCCTTCTCGGTCGGGCTGACCTGCGGCGGGATCATGGACGTGTACGTCGAGAAGGTGAACCGGTCCACGTTCCCGGAGCTGGCCGACATCGCCGACGACATCGAGAACGACCGTCCCGTGGCCGTCGCGACCGTGGTGGCCCATCCCGACCCGGAATGGTTGGGCCGTCGCCTCGTCGTACGCCCGGAGGACGCCGAGGTGCCTCGCACCGGAACCCTCGGCAGCGAACGCGCGGACCACTCGGTGGCCGACGACGTCCGCGGCCTGCTGGCCGCGGGCCGCAACGAGACGCTGACCTACGGACCCGACGGTGAACGCCGCGGCGAGGGGATGCGCGTCTTCGTCTGGTCGTTCGCTCCGGCCGCGCGGATGCTGGTGTTCGGCGCGATCGACTTCGCCGCCGCGGTCGCCAAGATCGGCAAGTTCCTCGGCTACCACGTCACCGTCTGCGACGCCCGTCCCGTGTTCGCCACCCACTCGCGGTTCCCGTCGGCCGACACGGTCGTCGTGGACTGGCCGCACCGCTACCTCAAGGCCGAGGACGAGGCCGGCCGGATCGACGAACGCACCGTTTTGTGCGTGCTCACCCACGACCCGAAGTTCGACGTGCCGCTGCTCGAGGTCGCGCTCCGGCTGCCCCACGTCGCCTACACCGGCGCGATGGGCTCGCGGCGCACCCACGAGGACCGGCTGGCCCGGCTGCAGGAGGCGGGACTGACCGAGGAGGAGCTGGCCCGCCTGTCGTCGCCGATCGGGCTGGACCTCGGCGCGCGGACCCCGGAGGAGACCGCCGTCAGCATCGCCGCCGAGATCATCGCGCTGCGCTGGGGCGGCCGCGGCGAGCGGCTCACCGAGGTGGCGGGCCCGATCCACCACGGGACGCTGGCTGCCGCGCTCGAGGACGCCTGACCTTCGTCAGATGCCCGAACGGGTCCCGTTCGGCGCTCCAAGGGACCGCCCGTCCCGAAGTAGTCCGGGTGACCCTTGTCACTTCTCGTTAAACGCGCAACGATCAGGCTCTCTCGCACTCGAGCCTGGGAGTTTGGATGACCCGTATCAACGTCAAGGTCGACGGTGCCATGTGCTCCGACGACGTCGAGCCCAGAACGCTGCTCGTTCACTACCTTCGTGAACAGCTCGGGAAGACCGGCACGGTGATCGGTTGCGACACCAGCAACTGTGGCGCCTGCACGGTCCACCTCGACGGCAGGAGCGTCAAGTCCTGCAACGTGCTCGCGGTCCAGGCCGACGGCCACGAGGTGACCACGATCGAGGGGCTCGCCACCAACGGTGAGCTGCACCCGGTGCAGAAGGCGTTCCACGAGTGCCACGCCTTGCAGTGCGGGTTCTGTACGCCGGGCATGATCATGCAGAGCGTCGACCTGCTCAACGAGAACTCCGACCCGTCGGAGGAGGAGATCCGCACCGGCCTCGAGGGCAACCTGTGCCGGTGCACCGGCTACCACAACATCGTCAAGGCGGTGCAGCAGGCGGCCGATGGTGCCGGGTCCGCCGCTGTGGCATCGACGACCGGAGGTGCGTCATGACCGTGACCGAGGACCGCCCGGCCGGCAAGGAGATCGGCAGCCCTCGCACGCGCAAGGAGGACCAGCGGCTGATCACCGGCCGCACCCGGTTCACCGACAACATCCAGCTCACCGGCATGCTGCACCTCGCGATGGTGCGCAGCCCCTTCGCGCACGCGAAGATCACCAACATCGACACCGCCGAGGCCAAGGCGGCGCCGAACGTCGTGATGGTCCTGACCGGCGCCGACGTCGCCGACGAGCAGGGCGCGCTGCCGTGCGCCTGGCCGATCTCCGAGGACCAGAAGGCGCAGCCGCACCCGTCCATCGCGGTGGACCGGGTGGCGTTCGCCGGGGAGATCGTGGCCGTCGTGGTGGCCCGGTCGGCGGCCGCCGCCCGCGACGCGGCGGAGCTGGTCGACGTCGACTACGACGAGCTTCCGGCGGCGCTCGACCTCAAGGAGGCCGCAGAGGACACGGTCCTCGCACACCCGGACCTGGGCACGAACAAGTCCGCTTTCTGGCAGTTCGACTCCGCCGGTGCCGGCACCGGCTCTGCGATCGACGACGCGATCCGCGACGCCGAGATCCTCATCGAGCGGGAGTACCGCCAGCAGCGGCTGATCCCCGCGTTCATGGAGCCACGCTCCTTCGCGGTGGACCCGACCGGTGAGCAGATCACGATGTGGTCCGCGACCCAGGTGCCGCACATCCTCAAGCTGATGCTCGCGCTGACCCTCGGGATCCCCGAGTCGAAGCTGCGGGTGATCGCCCCCGACGTCGGTGGTGGCTTCGGCGGCAAGCTCCAGGTCACCCCCGAGGAGGTGATCACGTTGCTCGCGGCCCGGCGTACCGGCAAGCCCTGCAAGTACACCGAGACCCGCTCGGAGTCGCTGATGGCCGCCCACCACGGCCGCGACCAGTGGCAGAAGCTGACCCTGGCGGCGAAGGCCGACGGCACGGTCACCGGGCTCAAGGTCGACCTGATCGCGAACATGGGCGCCTACCTCGGGCTGGTCACGCCCGGTGTCCCGATCCTGGGCGCCTTCATGTTCAACGGGATCTACAAGTTCCCGGCCTACCAGTTCAACTGCACCAACGTGTTCACGAACATGACCTGGACCGACGCCTACCGCGGCGCCGGCCGGCCCGAGGCGACGTACGCGATCGAACGGATGATGGACCAGCTCGCGCTCGAGCTCGACATGGACCCGATCGAGATCCGCGAGAAGAACTGGATCAAGCACGAGGAGTTCCCGTTCACCACGGTGTGCGGGCTGGAGTACGACTCCGGCAACTACGAGGCGGCGACCGCGCGCGCCAAGGAGATGTTCGGCTACGACGAGCTGCGCGCCGAGCAGAAGCGGCGGCGGGAGTCGAACGACCCGGTCCAGCTCGGCATCGGGGTCTCCACGTTCACCGAGATGTGCGGGTTGGCGCCGTCCCGGGTGCTGGGTTCGCTGAACTACGGCGCCGGTGGCTGGGAGCACGCTTCGGTGCGGATGCTGCCCTCCGGCAAGGTCGAGGTGGTCACCGGCACCTCACCGCACGGCCAGGGACACGTGACCGCGTGGTCGCAGATCGCGGCGGACCGGCTCGGGGTCCCGTTCGAGGACGTCGAGGTGCTGCACGGTGACACCCAGGTCTCGCACAAGGGCCTCGACACCTATGGCTCCCGGTCCCTGGTGGTCGGCGGGTCGGCGGTCGTGGCCGCGGCGGACAAGGTGATCGAGCGGGCCAAGCCGATCGCGGCGCACCTGCTCGAGGCGAGCGTCAACGACATCGAGTTCAAGGACGGCCGGTTCAGCGTTGCCGGCACCGACAAGGGGATGGCGATCGGGGAGCTCGCGCTGGCCAGCTTCTCCGCGCACAACCTGCCCGACGGGGTGGAACCCGGTCTCGACGCGGACGCGACCTTCGACCCCGCGAACTTCTCCTTCCCGCACGGCACGCACCTGTGCGCCGTGGAGGTGGACACCGAGACCGGTGGCGTGAAGATGCGCAAGTACGTCGCGGTCGACGACGTCGGAAACATCGTCAACCCGCTGCTCGTCGAGGGCCAGGTGCACGGTGGCCTGGTCCAGGGCATCGCGCAGGCGCTGTGGGAGGAGGCCGTGCACGACTCGTCGGGCACGCTGGTCTCCGCGTCGTTCGTGGACTACCTGGTGCCCACCGCGGCGGACACGATCAGCTTCGACACCGACCGGACGGTCACCCCGTCCACGTCGAACCCGCTCGGCACGAAGGGTGTCGGCGAGGCGGGCACGATCGCGTCCACACCGTGCGTGGTGAACGCGGTGGTCGATGCGCTCAAGCCGTTCGGGGTGGCCGACGTACAGATGCCCTGCACACCGGAGCGGATCTGGAAGGCGATCCACGACCGAGGCGCCGGGGGCGCGGACCCGACGGAGGGCGAGGCGATGCCTCACTTCGACGAGAAGGATGTCGCAGACCGCAGCGAAGGAGGAGCCCAGTGATCCCCGCACAGTTCGACTACGTCGCCCCGTCCACGGTCGAGGAGGCGGTGAACGCGCTCGTCGAGGCCGGCGAGGACGCGAAGGTGCTGGCCGGCGGGCAGAGCCTGCTGCCGGTGCTGCGGATGCGGCTCAACGTTCCCTCGGTGGTCGTCGACCTCGGCCGGATCGAGTCGCTGCGCGGTGTACGCGACGACGGCGACGCGCTCGTGATCGGCGCGATGACCACCCACTCCGACGTGTTCCACGACCCGCTGGTGCGAGAGCACGCGACGCTGCTCACCAAGGCGGTCGAGCAGCTGGCCGACCCGCAGGTCCGGCACCGGGGGACCTTCGGCGGGGCGCTGGCGCACGCAGACCCGGCTGGCGATCTGGGTGCGCCCGCCCTCGCCCTGGGGGCGTCGTTCGTGATCGCCGGCTCCGGCGGGACGCGGACGGTCGAGGCGGACGACTTCTTCGAGGACCTGTTCACCACCGCTGTGCAGGACGGCGAGATCCTTACCGAGGTGCGGATCCCGAAGTACACCGGCTGGGGTGCGCACTACGAGAAGTTCGTGCGGGTCGCGCACCAGTGGCCGATCGTCGCGGTCGCGGCGGCGGTCCGCGTCGACGGCGGGACGATCGGCGAGGCCAGGGTGGGCCTGACGAACATGGGTTCCACGCCGCTGCGTGCCCGCGCCGTGGAGACCGCGCTGGTCGGTCAGTCGGCCACCGACGAGGCGGTCCGGGGCGCGGCCGCGTCCGCCGCCGAGGGGACCAACCCGCCCTCGGACCTGAACGGAGACGCCGACTTCCGGCGGCACCTCGCCACGGTGCTGACCCGTCGCGCGGTGCTCGCCGCCGCAGGGGCGTGAGCCGAGTGGACCTGACGCACACGTTCACCGTCCCGGCCACGATCGAGGAGACCTGGGCGGCGTTCAACGACATCGAGTCGGTCGCCGAGTGCTTCCCGGGCGCCACGGTGACCTCCGTGGAGGGCGAGGAGTTCAAGGGCTCCTGCAAGGTGAAGCTCGGTCCGATCTCGCTCGTCTACACCGGCGCCGGCAAGTTCCTGGAGAAGGACGAGTCCGACCACCGGTTCGTGATCGAGGCGAAGGGCAAGGACAAGCGCGGCAACGGTACGGCGGGCGCGACGGTGACCGCCGTGCTCAACTCAGCCGGAGGTGCCTCGACCGACGTCGAGGTGCGCACGGACCTCTCGATCACCGGCAAGCCGGCGCAGTTCGGTCGGGGTGTGATCCAGGACGTGTCCGACAAGCTCCTTCAGCAGTTCGCGACCTGCCTGGAGCAGAAGGTCGGCGCGCCCTCCGAGGAGGCCGGTGCCGCCGCCTCCGGGGACGGGTCCACCACCCGGCCGTCGGGGGAGGAGGCTCCGGTGGGTGAGGCGGCGGACATGTCCGGCGACGGCCAGGCCGCTGGTGCCTCGGCGACCACTGGGGTCGGAGCAAGCGCGCGCAAGGCGCCCGCGACGACGTACTCGGGGGCATCTGCGGGGCAGGGCCCGGCGGGTGGTTCGGAGTCGCAGACCGGTTCGGGTCGGGGCAGCGACGAGGCGCTCGACCTCGGGGCCACCGTGCTGCCGATCCTGCTCCGCTCCTACTGGAAGCCGCTCGCGGGTGGCCTGTTCGGTCTGCTGGTCCTGATCCTGCTGCGGAGGCTGTTGCGCCGCTCGTAAGGTGTCCGCCATGGAGGACACCGCTGTCCATGATCTGGCCGCAACGATCAAGGCGCTCGTTCGGGACACGAACCGCATGTGGACGGAGGGGGACATCTCCGCCGACTCCACGATCCGGCAGGTAGACCTCGGGCTGGAGGCCGTGCAGTACTCACCTCGGTTCGCGGACGGACCATGGCGTGCCCGATCGGCTCAGGAATGGCTCGACGGGACGCTGGAGGCCGCGAGGGCGTTAGCAGGGCAAGGCTGCTCGTGGTCGTTGCACGACCTCGTCGTCCTGCCCCGGAGCGAGCGGGAGGCGGTCGCGTCGTACCGCATCGTGCACGACTGGAGGGATGGACGGAAACCGGCTTCAGCACTGTTCCTCGAGACGTGGAGGCGATCCACCCAGGGGAGATGGAACCTCGTCCGGCACACCGCGGAGAAGATATGACCGCCGCTGGCTTCTCGAGCGTCACCAGACACACTGCCTCAGTGGCTGAGGCGGCCCAACGGGGCAACGGGAATCCCTGACTTCTCGCAGACCCAGGTCGGGTCCGGTCCACCGAGCTCCGGATGGATGTAGAGGGCGTGCGGGTCGAGGTCGTCGCAGGCCCGGCACAGCGGCCACCGGCCGACCCGGTCCAGGAGGCCGTCCTGCACGTCCTGCGCGATCAGCCCGGCGACGTACTCCTTGCCCTCCTCCCACTGTGACGTCCACCAGCGGCGGGTGGTGACGGACTCCTCCAGCACCGACACGGACTCGGGGTTCGCGGCGCGGGTCACCTCGAGGTCGTGCAACACGAGCGCACGGGCAGTCATCAGGGCGTCGTCGGATGTCACGATGTCCATTGTGAGCACTACGGGTGAGCAGATGCCGGAGCGGGGCGCGCTGCTGGAGGTCGTCATCCTGCATCCGAGGGACGTTCCCGGCGCCGACGAGGGCGGCGCGGACCGACTGTTCGCGGTGGCCGACATCGACTCCGGTGGGCTCTCGCCGGAGCCGGGAGTGGTCTCGTCCATCTGCAAGGAGAGCGACGTTCCCGTGCGGGTGATGCTCCGGCTCAACGGCGGACTGACCACCACCGGAGGTGAGCTCAACCGGCTGGTCGGGCTCGGCGAGGACTACCTGTCGATGGGCGCGGACGGGCTCGTTTTCGGCTTCCTGGACGCGAACCTGGAGATCGACGTCGAGGTGTGCTCCTACCTCGCCGACCGGCTGCCGGAGGTGCCCTGGACGTTCCACCGCGCGATCGACTCCGCGCTCGAGACCGACCGCGCCTGGCGGCAGCTGCGCCACCTTCCCGGGCTGGACGCGGTGCTGTCGTCCGGGTCGTCCCGCGGACTCGACGTCGGGCACGACGAGCTGACCGACCGGGCCGCGGCCGACGACGACGTCGCCCGGCTGCTGATGGCCGGCGGTGGGTTGAAGGGCGAGCACGTGCCCTGGCTGGTCCGCGCCGGTGTCCGCCAGTTCCACGTCGGCTCCTCGGTCCGCCCCGGCGGCTCCTGGGCGAAGGCGTACGTCGACCCGGGGCATGTGCGTGCCTGGCGGATGCTCCTCGACGATGCCGTCGACCGTGCCCTGGGACGGGAACCGGAGTGACCCTGCTGATCGACCCGCCGAACTCGCCCGGGCACGGCCGGTTGTGGTCGCACCTGGCCAGCGACGAGTCCTTCGAGGAGCTGCACCGGTTCGCCGCGGTGCTGGGCATCCCGTCCCGGGGCTTCGACCGGGACCACTACGACATCCCCGCCGAACGCTACGACAGCGTGATCGCCGCGGGTGCCACGCCGGTGACCAGCCGCGAGCTGATCGCCCGCCTGCTCGAGGCGGGGCTGCGGCGGCGGAAGGCTGAGATGCTCGCCCCCAAGAAGCCGGGCAGGTCGCTGATCCGAGCCCCGCGGCTGCACGCCGGCGACCAGGTCGCGGTGACGGCGCCGGCGGGTGTGGTCGACGGCGACCGGCTCGATGCCGGAATCGCGGTGCTCGAGTCCTGGGGGCTCGGGGTCCGGGTGATGGAGAACGTGCGGGGACAGCACGAGCGGTTCTCCTACCTGTCGAGCAGCGACGCCGTGCGCGCCGCCGACTTCATGCACGCGTGGTGCGACCCCGATGTGTCCGCGGTCTTCTGCGCGCGCGGCGGGTACGGGGTGCAGCGGATGGTCGACCTGCTCGACTGGGACGCCCTGGCTGCGGCCGGCCCCAAGGCGCTGATCGGGTTCTCCGACATCACCGCGCTGCACCAGGCGTTCGCGGCCCGGCTCGGTGCGTCCACCCTCCACGGCCCGGTGGTGACCAGCCTCGGGGCCGGTGACGACGAGTCGCGGGCGCATCTGCGGGCCATGCTGTTCGAGCCGGTGCCGGGTCTGCGCCTGACGCCAGAGCCGGTGCGCGCCCTGGTCGGTGGTCGGGCCGAGGGCGTCCTGGTCGGTGGGAACCTGGCGTTGCTGGCTGCCGAGATCGGCACCGTGTTCTCGCGGCCCGCGACGTCCTCGATCGCGGTGCTCGAGGACGTCGGCGAGGAGCTGTACCGGGTGGACCGGCTGTTGACCCAGCTGCTGCGGGCGGGCTGGTTCGACGGGGTGCGCGGCATCGCGCTCGGTCAGTTCACCGGCTGTGGATCCGCCGAGTCGGTGCGGCTCCTGATCGAGGACCGGCTGACCCCGCTCGCCGTACCCATGCTCTGGGACGTACCCACCGGACACGTCGACCGGAACCTGGCGTTCCCGTTCGGCGTCCCTGCGGTCCTGGATGCCGACGCCGGGACGCTGGTGCTGCGGGAAGCCCCGTTGCTCTGAGTGGGTGCGCTTCGCCGAAGTGGGAGCTCGGTCACGCGAACAGCGCGTCGCCGTACTTCAGGACCACCGCGAGCGTCAGGGTGAGAAGCCAGGCGACCACGAACATGAGGTCGAGGTGCGCCCGCACCGCCGAGGTCAGCGACTCCTGCAGCCGGCGTGGCAGGAAGAGGTTGTTGTCACGGATGTTGATCCGGGTCATCTCGAAGAACACCAGCGTGGTCGCCACGGTGATCAGCAGGCACCACGGGCACAGGGCGCCGATGACGAACATCGCCTGGTAGAACAGCCAGTACGCGAGCACCAGTCCGAGGCTGTACACCGCCTGTGCGGACAGCATGAACCAGCGCGGGAACCGGACACCGCCCAGGCTGGCGACAGCGATGGTGATCACCACCGGCTCGGCGATCAGCCCGAGGAACGCGTTGGGGAAGCCGAACAATGACGACTGCCACGATCCGCCCACGGTGCCGCAGCTGATCACGCTGTTGATGTTGCAGCCGAGCTCCGCGTCGGGGTTCGCCGCCAGCTTGATCGCGTCGACCGACAGCACGAACGAGGCGGTCAGGCTGAGCAGGGACCACACCAGCGTGGTGCCCCAGAGCGCAGGGTTGTTCTGGCGAACCCGCTGGAGGGTGGGCGCAGCCGACGTCACCGCTTGCCCTCGGCGGACGCCGCGATCGCGTCGGCCAGCGGACCGGGGGCGTACAGGTTGCCCTCGAACACCGTGCCGTTGATCTTGACCGTCGGCGTGCCGCTGATGCCGGAGGAAAAGGCGTCCTCGGTGACCTTGGCGACCCAGCCGGCGTGGCGGCGCTCATCGAACCGGTCCACGACCGACTGCGGGACGCCGGCCGCGGTGGCGATGTCAGCGATCCGGTCGTCGGTCAGCCCTTCGGCGCCTTCGTGCGGCTGCTCTGCGTACAGCCCGGCGTGGAAGGCGAGCACCGCCTGCGGCGCCCCGTCGGCGGTGGTGGCGATGGCGTTCGCGGCGCGGGTGGAGTACTCGGTGCCTGCGGATTGCTCGTCGAGGAACGACAGCGGGCGCAGGTCCAGCCGGACGGTGCCGTCCTCGATCAGCCGCTCGAGGTCTGCCCGGTTGGCCGCTTCGAAGGCGCCGCAGTACGGGCACATGTAGTCGTAGAACACCTCCACGGTCACCGGGGCGTCCGCGTTCCCGACCGGGATCGCGGCGCCGTCAACATTCCGGGGTGCCACGACCTCGCCGGTGCCCTGCGTCGTGTTGCCGTTGCTGCCGGCTGCGGACACGACCGCGACCACGATGGCGACGACCAGGGAGAGGATCACCAGCGACCCGAGAATCTTCAGCAGCCGCTGGCGCTGCCGGCTGCGCCGCGCCTCGGCCACGCGCGCCGCCCGCATCTGCTGAACCTTGGTACCTGCTGGTGCGCTCATCATGGTGTCCTTTCGAGGCGGTGCTCATAGCCGGGCGTGCGTCACCTCCGGCTCGCCCTTACCGATGGTCGCCGACGACACGCAGATCGCAGCCAGGCGAAAGTCCCTTTCCGACGGGCCGAGGGACCCCCGTTCCTGCCCGCCTCGTCGAGCAGGGTGGTCACCAGCTCGGCGCAGCGACGGCCGGCCGCATGCCTCGATCGGGTGGTGCCACACCACCCGTTCGGGCTAGTTACCCGCATTCGGCTGCCGCGGCGGTCCAGATGGTCCTAGTTTGACCAGATCTGACCCCCGCGTTGCCTTCCGGTGGCGTCCGTCTCGAAAGCCAAGGTGAGTGATGAGCACCAAGCGCCGAGCGTCCGGTCTGGCTGTCTCTGCATGGCCGTTGCGCCGCAAGGTCGCGCTCGCCCTGGCCATCCCGTTGCTGCTCGCCGCCACCTTGGGAGGGTTGCGGGTCCAGAGTGACCTCGTCGAGGCGTCGAACTCCTCCGCCAGCGCGAAGCAGGTCACCGCGCTGCGGCCGGCCGTCGACTACCTCGTCGCCGCGGAGCGGGCGATGGTCGCGGCCATCGCCTCCGCCGATGATGGTCAGGCCGGGCTCGAGCAGGCGATCGCCGACATCCGTACGGCAGGGCGCGAGCTGCTCGAGTCGAAGCAGTCCGCCGACCTCACCGACGACCAGCGCTACCAGGTTGACGCGGTGCTGGACCTCAGCCAGGCGCTCCGGGCCGAGGACGCGATCACCCTGAGCCCCGGCACCTGGGTGGCCCAGCTGCGCCAGCTGCAGTCGGGCGTGACTCAGCTGATCACCACGGTCGTCGATGAGCAGATCAACCCTGAGTCGCGGCTCGAGCTGCTCTCGCAGACCCTGGCCGGCCGCTTCGCGTTGGCCATGCAGCAGGCGCTGGTGGCGACCGAGCGGACCGGAGAGACCGGCTCGCTCGAGCTCTTCTCGGAGCTCGGCGTCGAGGGCGCGGCCATCGACCGCCTCGCCAGCGCACTGGGGACCAGCGAGGAGGCGGTGGCGTCGCTGCGCACCGCGAACGCGCAGCGGTTCCGCACCGTCCGCACGGGCGGCACAGACCTCGGTGGCGCCGACGCGTATGCCGACTACGACAGCATCATCAGCACGCTGCAGGGAGGCATCGACGACGAGCTCGAGGCCGCGGCCGCCGAGTCCCGTGCCGACGCCTTGACCAGCGCGGTGATCACCCTGGCCGCACTCGTCGCCGCGATCCTGCTCGCGCTGCTCGTCTCGCGCCTGCTGCTCAACCCGATCCGCCGCGTCCGCGAGGGCGCGCTGGCGGTGGCGCACGAGCGGCTGCCTGAGGCGGTCGCGCGGATCCGTTCGGGAGAGGAGCCCGGCGAGATCACGCCGATCGACGTGACGACGGAGGAGGAGATCGGCCAGCTTGCCCGGGCCGTGGATGACATGCACCGCCAGGCCGTGGTGCTTGCCTCCGGCGAGGCCAGCCTGCGTTCGCAGGTCAGCCAGATGTTCGTCACCCTGTCGCGCCGCAACACCTCGCTGATCAACCAGCAGCTCGGCCTGATCGAGCGGCTGGAGCGGGACGAGGAGGACCCGAAGCGGCTCGAGAGCCTGTTCCGGCTCGACCACCTGGCCGCGCGCATGCGTCGTACGGCGGACAGCCTCCTGATCCTCGCCGACGCGCCGACGGCGACCGCCGGCGTGGAGGGGCTCACCGTGAGCGACGCCCTGCAAGCGGCGACCTCTGGTGTGCAGGACTACCAGCGGGTGCGAATCCGCTCGGCGAACCCGATGAAGATCGACGACGACGCCGCCGCGGACGTCGTCCACCTGCTCACCGAGCTGGTCGACAACGCGCTGACCTACTCGCCGCCGAACTCGACGGTGACGATCGGCTCGAGGGCCACCGACGAGGGCGTTGTCATCGACATCGCGGACGCCGGCCTGGGCATGGCTGCCGACCAGCTGGCAAAGGTCAACCAGACTCTCGGCTCCGGTGGTGAAGTGACTCCCGATACCGCTCGCCGGATGGGTCTCTTCGTGGTCAGTCGCCTGTCCCAGCGGCACGGCCTCAGCACATCGCTGCGCAGCAACGACGAGGGTGGTACGACGGCCACGGTGACGCTTCCCGTCGCGATCCTGCCCGAGCTGGCCGCGCCCGCAACACCCGAGCCGCGCGTAACGACGCTCGTGCCGGTCCCCACGAAGGCGTCCAAGAACCGCGCGCCCAAGAAGGCCGACCGCAAACCAAAGAAGTCCGACCCCAAGCCCGCGCCGGTCAAGGCCAAGGACGAAGCACCGGCAACGATGGACGTCCAGGCCCGGATCGACGCCGCCATGGGCCTGCCAGCTCGCAGACCCGGCGCCACGGTGAACGGCGCACCCTCCGCGGCGCCGGCACCGGTCACACCGTCGACGGCGTCCGCCGCCCTGGCCGCGCTTCGACCGCTGAGCGGGAAGCCTGCCGCGGCGAAGGAGGCCTTGCAGCGCGACGCCACCGCGACACCCGAACCGGCGGTGGGTCCAGCAGAGCCGACCGTCCAGCCGACGTCACGACTGACCGACCTGCCGACGCGGGTCAATGGCGCCGCTGCCGAGCCGGTCATCGCTGCGACGGAGCTGGTCGCCGATGTGCCGGAACCGGTCGGCGAGCCGCAGCCGGCCCGCGTGGCCGAGCCCGTCGTCGTACCCGTTCCCGTGGCGGAGGCGAAGCCGACACCGGCCCCACTGGCGGCGAACGGCGCCCTCGACGGTGACTGGATGGATCCGGGCGCCGATGGCTTCGACACGCCGATCTTCCGCTCGCTCCGCTCGGCCTGGCTGAGCACGGGCGACGACGCGCAGCCGTGGCGCAGCTCCGAGATCGAGGCAGGTTGGCAGGTGGCCGACCAGGTCGCCGAGACCCCGGCGGAGCCGAAGGTCAGCCAGTCCGGGCTTCCCGTACGGCGCCCCGGCACCAGGCTCGTCCCCGGGGGCGTGACCACCACGCCGACCACCACGGTGCGCGATCCCGAGGCCATCCGGGCCCGGCTCGCGGCGCACGCATCCGGCGTCTCGCGAGGCCGTGCCGCCACCGCCACCGCCACCCCCGACCATTCGCAGACGGAAGCAGGTTCCTGATGACCGAAATCACCGCTCCGAACGACGCTCGTCACCTCGACTGGCTCGTCACCCGCTTCGTGGAGGAAGTGTCCGACGCGGCACACGCCATCCTCGTGTCCGCCGACGGCCTGCTGATGGCAGCCAGCGCCAGCATCCCCGGTGAGCGTGCTGAGCAGGTCGCCGCGGTGTCGTCCGGCTTGGCCAGCCTCTCCGTCGGTGCGGCCCGCCTCTTCGACGGAGGTGCCGTGCTGCAGACCATCGTGGAGATGGAGCACGGCCACCTCATGTTGATGAGCGTGGGAGACGGCTCCAACCTCGCCGTGCTCACCCAGGAGGCCGCCGACATCGGCCAGGTCGGGTACGAGATGGCCCTGCTCGTCGACCGCGTGGGCCGGGCGGTGCAGGCCGAGGCCCGCGTCGCGACAGGCGCCTGACCGGAACGACCATGGCACCCGACGACGCGCGCGGACCTGACGAGCCGGCGGCACCCGCCCGCTTCGTCCGGCCGTACACGATCACGGCCGGGCGGACGGAGGCTGCCGTCGACCTCCCGATGGAGGCCACGTTGCGCATCCAGCCGCGCGACGCCGGCGCAGACGCCGACCTGGGTGTCGGGGAGCTTCGGGTCCTCGACCTGTGCGACCAGCGCTCGGTCGCGGAGGTGTCCGCGCTCACGTCCATGCCGATCGGGGTCGTTCGGGTCCTGCTCGGCGACCTGGTGCAGCAGGGCCTTGTCCGGGTGCAGGCCACCATCACCGAGAGCTCGTCGAAGGACGAGCGGATCGAGCTCATCGAAAGGACCCTCCGTGGACTTCGCTCGTACTAGCGCTCCGCGCAAGGCCGCCTCGACGAAGATCGTCATCGCCGGCGGCTTCGGCGTGGGAAAGACGACCCTCGTGGGCTCCGTCTCGGAGATCGTGCCTCTGCGCACCGAGGCGCTCGTGACCAACGAGTCGGAGGGCGTCGACGACCTGGCCGCCGTGCCCACCAAGGCGACGACGACCGTCGCCATGGACTTCGGCCGACTGACCCTCGCCGAAGACCTGGTGCTCTACCTCTTCGGCACACCCGGCCAGCGCCGGTTCTGGTTCATGTGGGACGACCTGTGCCGCGGCGCCATCGGCGCGATCGTGCTGGTCGACACCGCCCGGCTCGACGAGTCGTTCTCGCCGCTGGACTACTTCGAGTCCAAGGGGATCCCGTTCATCGTCGCGGTCAACCAGTTCGACGACACCAAGGAGTACGAGCTCGACGAAGTCGCCGCAGCCCTGGCGCTACGTCCCGAGGTCCCGATCATCCGCGTCGACGCCCGCAACCGCCAGTCCGCCAAGCAGGCGCTGGTGCGGGTCACCGAGTACGCCCTGCTCTGCCTCACCCAGTCCCTCACCGTGAATGCGAACTGACATGACAACCCGCACATCCGCCCGCCGGGCCGCACGCGCCGTGGGCGCCGTACTGACGTTGACCGTGGCCGCCGGCTGTGCGGCCAGCGGCGAGGAGCTCGCGGGCCCTGTCCGCGCCCCCCAGCTCATCGCGGAGGGTGCGTTGACCGTCTGCAGCGACATGCCCTACCAGCCTTTCGAGTCGATGAAGGACGGCCAGCCCGTCGGGTTCGACATCGACCTGGTCCGCGAGGTGGCCGAGGAGCTCGACCTCCGCCTCGAGATCAAGGACACCGACTTCGACGCGATCCAGTCCGGCGACGCGCTCAACTCCGATGAGTGCGATGTCGCGATCTCGGCGATGACCATCACCGGCGAGCGAGCGCGCGTGCTCGACTTCTCCAGCCCCTACTTCGATGCCTCCCAGGCGCTGGTCGTCGCCAAGGGCTCCGGGATCGACTCGCTCGACGACCTCGCCGGCCAGCGGATCGGCGTGCAGGGCGGCACCACCGGTGAGCTCTACGTGACCGACAACGCGCCGCCCAGCGCCGACGTGATGCCGCTCGAGGACGCCGCTGCGATGGAGGCCGCCCTCGCCACGAGCGCTCTGGACGCCGCCGTCTACGACAACACCGTCGTCGGCGACGTGGTGGCCAACAATCCCGACCTCGAGGTCTCCGCCGAGTTCGACACCGGTGAGCAGTACGGCATGGCCGTCAAGAAGAATGGCAACGTCGAGCTGTTGCGCGAGATCAACAAGGTGCTCGCCAGGCTGGAGGGGAACGGCGGCTACGGCAAGATCTACGCCACCTGGTTCGGCGGCACGCAGGGCTGAGTTCCAGTAACGGGTGTTCGCGGCGTCCGCCCGTTCGAACGACAGCGGTTGACCTGCTCTCGCAGAGTCAGCACCGAGCGACTGAACCCTGGCGCGGGAGAAGCCAGTACCCGGAGACTGGCTCACGCCAGCCGGTCACGGTGACCGGTTGGAGTCAGCTTCTGGGGACTGAATTGCGCCAGCCGGTCACGGTGACCGGTTGGCGGTGGAGCCCGGGCGGATCCGACCGGGTGGGCGGGCCGCGTGTGCCTGCCCTAGCGACTTCCTGCGCAGGATCAGCTCCGCGACGGCGAGATTGACGATCCATCCCAACCACTGACCG
>DATFGA010000054.1:0-3920 GCA_035249775.1 Nocardioidaceae bacterium
CCCAGGTCAGTGCAGGACCTCGCCGGACTCGCGCGCGTCGGCCAGCCGTTTGAGGGACGCCATGATCTCGGCCTCGGCCTCCACGCGGCCGGTCCACGTCGCGCCCTCGACGGACTTCCCGGGCTCGAGGTCCTTGTAGACCTCGAAGAAGTGCTGGATCTCCAGCCGGTCGAACTTGGAGACGTGGCTGATGTCGCGCAGGTGCTCGAGCCGCGGGTCGGTCGCGGGCACGCAGAGCACCTTGTCGTCGCCGCCGGCCTCGTCGGTCATCCGGAACATGCCGATCGCGCGGCACTTGATCAGGCAGCCCGGGAACGTCGGCTCCTGCAGCAGTACCAGCGCGTCGAGGGGGTCACCGTCGAGACCGAGGGTGTCCTCGATGAAGCCGTAGTCGGCCGGGTACTGGGTGGAGGTGAACAGCGTCCGGTCCAGCCGGATGCGGCCCGAGTCGTGGTCGACCTCATACTTGTTGCGCTGGCCCTTGGGGATCTCCACCAGTACGTCGAACTCCACTACGGCTCCTCCATCGGGTTGTATGAGATTGCACGAGAATTGTGTGGCTAGTCTCGCGCACAACAGGCAACGATACGTAGTCGAGAGGGGTGTGACGTGGCGGGACGTGACCGAGGCCACCCCTCAGGGCGGTGGCTGCGCAGGTCGACCGCCACACTCGTCGTACTCCTCTTCGCCCTCGCCGCGGTCTCCTACGAGCTCGACCTCGGCAAGCGCTGGCTCGGCTGGGACTACCCCTCGCCGGTGACCGAGCCGGCCGAGGTGGCGCCACCGCCGGGGCTGACCTTGCCGGCCCCGGAGACCGCGCCGGTGGTGGCCGAGCCGACCGAGGACCGGGCCGCAAACCCGGCGGCGGTACGGCGTGCGCTGGCGAAGCTCGTGCGCAGCAAGAAGCTCGGCCCTCATCTCGCGGTCGCGGTGGACCAGCTCGTCGACGGGAAGACGGTGTACTCGGCCGGTGCGGGCCTCGTGATCCCCGCCTCGACGATGAAGCTGCTCACCACGCTGACCGCGCTGGAGGCCATGGGTCCCGACCACAGGTTCCGTACGACGGTGGTGGCCGGTGCGACCTCGAGGCAGATCGTGCTCGTCGGAGGTGGCGACCCGCTGCTCGGCCGGGCGCCGGAGGCCGACGACGTCTACCCGCCGCGCGCCGATGCGCAGACGCTGGCCACGGCGACCGCGAAGGCACTGGGCCGGCTCGGGCGGGACAGCGTGCGCGTGTTCTACGACGACTCCCTGTTCACCGGTCCGTCGGTGAGCCCGGACTGGCCGGCCTCCTACATCGCCGAGGACGTGGTCAGCCCGATCACCGCGCTGTGGGTCGACGAGGGCCGCGAGACCAGCGGGCTCGCCGACCGGGTGGCGGACCCGTCGCTCGAGGCCGCGCGGATCTTCGCCCAGGCCCTGGAGCGCCAGCAGATCGAGGTGCGCGGCAAGCCGCGGCCGGCGGTCGCCGCCGAGGACGCGGAGGAGCTGGCGGTCGTGGAGAGCGCGCCGCTGGGCCAGATCGTGCAGCGGATCCTCGAGGTCAGCGACAACGAGGCCGCCGAGGTGCTGTTCCGGCACGTCGCGCTCGCGGAGGGTCTACCGGGTTCCTTCGAGGGCGCGCAACAGGCGGTGCGGACGGTGCTCGAGCGGCTCGGCGTGGACACCAGCACGGACGTGATCCTGGACGGCAGCGGGCTCTCGCGCGGCAACCGGCTCTCGCCCGCGACGCTGCTGTCGGTGCTCGAGCTGGCCACCAGTGAGGAGCAGCCGGACCTGAGGTCGGTGGCCGTCGACCTGCCGGTGGCCGGGTTCACCGGTTCGCTGCTCTACCGGTTCGAGACCGGTGATGACGAGGGCCTCGGTCGGGTACGCGCGAAGACCGGCACGTTGACCGGCGTACACGGTCTGGCCGGTGTGGTCACCGACCAGGACGGCACCGAGCTCGCCTTCGTCGCGATCGCCGACAAGGTGAAGATCGAGAACACGTTGGACGCGCGGGCGCTGCTCGACGAGATTGCTGCCGCGCTGGCCGGGTGCGCGTGCGGGGCGACCCCGTAGAGTCGAAGCCATGGCCAACCGCTCCACGATGATCGACTGGGACCTCGCGGTCACCGCTGCCTCGAAGATGGCCGGGCCCGGGCCCGACATCTCCCGGCCCGAGGCGGAGGCCGTGGTCGCCGAGCTGCGCGCGGGCGCGGAACGTTCCACCCCGCTGGTGCGCGAGTTCACCGGCCTGGTGGCCGAGGAGCGCACCGCCCCGGTGCTGGTGGTGGACCGGACCGGCTGGATCCAGGCCAACGTGGACGGGTTCGCGACGGTGATCTCGCCGCTGGTCGACAAGCTGCAGGAGAAGAAGGGTGCGCCCTCGCCGATGGCGGAGGCGATCGGGTCCCGGGTCACCGGCGTGGAGCTCGGAGCCCTGCTCGGCTTCATGTCCTCGAAGGTGCTCGGCCAGTTCGATCCGTTCTATGCCCCGGCCGGGTCCGCCGACGCCGGCCGGCTGCTGCTGGTCGCCCCGAACATCGTGCACGTCGAGAACGAGCTCGGCGTCGACCCGACCGACTTCCGGCTCTGGGTGTGCCTGCACGAGGAGACGCACCGGGTGCAGTTCACCGCGGTGCCCTGGATGCGCGACCACATCCACAGCGAGATCGCCAACCTGGTCAGCTCGGTCGACCTCGATCCCGGTCGGCTTGCCGGGCTGCTCGGCGAGGCCGTCAAGCGGATCGGTGAGGTGGTCCGCGGCAACGAGGAGGCCTCGCTGCTCGACCTGATCCAGGGGCCGGAGCAGAAGGAGGTGCTGGACCGGATCACCGCCGTGATGTCGCTGCTCGAGGGGCACGCCGACGTGGTGATGGACGGGGTCGGCCCCGAGGTGATCCCGTCGGTCGCAGTGATCCGCCGCAAGTTCAACCAGCGACGCAAGGGCGCGGGCACCTTCGACCGGATCCTGCGCCGGCTGCTCGGCCTGGACGCGAAGATGGCGCAGTACCGCAACGGTGCCGCGTTCGTCCGCGGCGTCGTCGACGAGGTCGGCATGGAGGGGTTCAACAAGGTCTGGGTGGCCCCGGAGAACCTGCCCTCCAAGGCCGAGATCGGCGACCCCACCAGCTGGGTGCGCCGCGTGCACGGCTGACCTCCGATGGGGCCGCATCCTGCCGTGGCCGCGGTGCGGTTGGCGGTACGGCGGGCGCTGGCGGACCTGCCTGCGAGGTCCACGCTGGTCGTGGCCTGCTCCGGTGGAGCCGACTCGCTCGCGCTCACGGCGGCCACCGTGTTCGAGTCGCGACGCGCCGAACACACCGTGGTGGGCTTGACAGTGGACCACGGCCTCCAGAATGGTTCTCAGCAGCACGCTGAAGTCGTCGCCGACCAGATGCGGTCCCTTGGGGTCTCCCAAGGCCAAGTGGCCCGCATCTCGGTCGGGACGAGCGGCGGCCCGGAGGCAGCGGCCCGCACAGCGCGCTACGCCGCCCTCGACAACGCCGCCGATGAGCACGGTGCCGCCGCGATCCTGCTCGGGCACACCCGCGACGACCAGGCGGAGACCGTGCTGCTCGGCCTGGCCCGCGGTTCCGGCGCCCGCTCGCTGGCCGGGATGGCCCCCGTCTCGGGGCGCTACCGCAGACCGCTGCTCGACCTCGCCCGTGCGGACACGGTCGCGGCCTGCCGGGCAGAGAACATCGCGTTCTGGGACGACCCGCACAACATCGACCCGTCCTTCACCCGGGTCAGGGTTCGCCACGAGGTGATCCCGGTGCTGGAGAAGCAGCTCGGCCCTGGCGTGGTCGAGGCGCTGGCCCGGACGGCCCGGCTGCTGCGCGACGATGCCGACGCCCTCGACGAGCTTGCCGAAGAGGCATGGGCCGCTGCCCGCGACGGGGGCGGGTTGTCCGTCGTACATCTCTCCGAAACCC
>DATFGA010000055.1:0-4263 GCA_035249775.1 Nocardioidaceae bacterium
AGAGGCGGCGATGGCACGACGGAGCGGCAAGGCGCCGACGCTGGCCACGGTGGCCGACGAGGCAGGAGTCTCCCGGCAGACCGTGTCGAACGCGTTGAACAGCCCGCACCTGCTGCGGGAGGACACCCTGGCGCGGGTCCGGCGGGCGATCGACGTGCTCGGCTACTCGCCGAACCGGGCCGCGCGCTCGCTGCGGACCCGCTCCTCGCACCTGATCGGGCTGCGCGTGGAGCCGGCCCCCGAGGGCACCGCGAACGCGTTGATGGACCGGTTCCTGCACTCGCTGGTGGAGAGCTCGAACGGCGCCGGCTACCACGTGCTGCTGTTCTCCTCGGGGGACGCCGACCCGCTGGCCGGGTACGACGACCTGCTCCGGTCGACCGCCGTGGACGCGTTCGTGATCACCGACACCTACCGGGGCAACCCGCAGGCGCGGTGGCTGGAGGGCCGCGGCGCCCCGTTCGTCGCGTTCGGCAGGCCGTGGAACGAGAAGGACAGCACCCATCCGTGGGTGGACGTCGACGGCCGCGCCGGAGTGACCCTGGCCGTGGAGCACCTGGTCGAGCGGGGCCATTCGCGGATCGCCTGGGTCGGCTGGCAGAAGGGCTCCTACATCGGCGAGGACCGGCGTGCGGGATGGGTGGACACCATGCACGGGCACGGGCTGGCCACCAGCCGGCTGAGCGCCCGCGGCGACGACACGGTGGAGTTCGGCCTGCGGGCGGCGCAGGCGCTGCTGGAGTCGGAGTCGCCGACCGCGTTCGTGTGCGCGAGCGACACGATCGCGATGGGGGTGCTGCACACGCTGGCGGAACGTGGGTTGCGGCCGGGCTCGGACGTGGCCGTGGTCGGCTTCGACGACTCGATCGCCGCGCAGGTCGCGCCGCCCGGGTTGACGTCGGTGCGCCAGCCCCTCGAGCAGGTCGCGGTCGAGATCGTCCGGCTCCTCGGGCAGCGGCTGGCGCACAAGCCGATCGAGCAGCGCGGCTGCCTGCTCACCCCCACGCTCACGGTGCGCGGGACGAGCTGACGGTCGGTGTCGCCCCGTAGGGTCGGAACCATGACCGAAGCGACGTTCACCGACGAGGACCTGGCCTATGTCAGGGAGGAGTACTCCACTCTCGAGCAGCTGTGCGCCGACCGGGCCGAGACCCCGGAACAGGTGCGCGCGCTGATCTCGCAGGAACGGCTGCCACGGCCGGCGTACGTGCTGCCGGACGGGACGGAGCTGTTCCCGCCGGACTACTTCGTGGTGCTCGACGGCGCCGGTGGCGTCGACGGGATGCGGGACTGGTTCGACGCGCGGCACCGTGCGGCGTCGACCATGCTGGGCCTGCCCGGCGTGGACCCGGAGGAGGACTGGCGTGGATACCTGTCCGGTGAGTTCGGCGTCTGCCTGCGTGAGGTGACGCCGGAGGCGATGGTGGAGAAGTCGGCGCTGATCGCGCAGATCGACACGCTGACCTCGGCTCCGGCGGTCGAGGACGAGGGATGGCGTGCCCAGCTGAAGGAGGCGGTCGACGACCTCGACGACCTCGAGCGGCCGTTCACCGACTACGACCGGCAACGCTGGGGCGGGGTCAGTCGCGACAGCCACATCACGTCGGTGCGGGCGCGGTTCCTCGAGGGTCAGTAGCGGCGCCACCACAGGTTGACCGCGTAGTCGACCTCGAGCCCGACGTGCTCGGCGAGCACCGCTTCGGCGGTGGCCCGGTCGAACTCGATGCGTACGACGGACTCCAGGTCGTCGCGGGCAGCGAACCGCCACCTGATGTCGAGTGGCTGCCGCTGCCAGCCGTGGGTGGACCAGAACCGTTCCACCGCCTGGGGATCGACGTTGGGGTAGCCCCGGCGGAACCATCGCCCGAAGGTGCTCCGGGTGGCGTCGTTGTCGATCACGAAGGCGGCGCCGCCACGGCGGACCACCCGGTCGAGCTCGCGCAGGCCGGGTTCGCAGCCGGGGCCGAAGAAGTAGGCCCATCTGGCCTGCACCAGGTCGATGCTGGCATCGGCAACGGGGATCTGCTGGGCGCTGCCCTGGGCGAGGCGGACGTTGTCGAGGCGGGCGGTGCGCCTGCGGGCGATCGCCAGCAGGTCGGGGTGCGGCTCCACACCGAGGACCGCGCGCGCGTCGTACGCCCAACGGGGAAGGTGGAAACCGGTGCCGCAGCCGAGATCCAGCACATCGCGCCCGGTCCAGTCGAGGATGTCGCGGATCGCGGCCTCGATCCGTTGGTCCGGGTCGACCGCGCGGTTCTCGAGCTCGTAGACGTCGGGGTGGTGCCAGATGTTGGGGCTGGGAACCGCCCCGGCGGAGACCGTGGAGGCTCGGTCAGATCCGGACGAGGCCATTGCGGGTCTGGAACTGCGCGGCCACCACACCGGGCGTGCCGTGCGGCGCGATCCACTCGACCTTGACGTCCTCGAGCGGCGCGTCGACGGACTCGCCGAGCCAGTCGCTGACCCGGCCCGGGTCGCCGGCAATCTCCAGGCAGTGCAGGTTGATGTTGCCGGTGGACCCGTTCCCCGGATGCAGCTCGGCCGGGGACTCCCACTGCACGAAGAACGGCAGCTGCGGGTCGGCCTGGAGGCCCTTGACGCCGATCTGCTGCCACTTCAGCTCGACCCCGTCGGGGCGGTGCCGGTTGCCGTTGACGGCCTCGCGGCCGAGGCGCTGCTCGATCGGCCGGATGTCGTCGACCGCGACGACCCAGCCCATCCATCCGCCGCCGAGCGCGGAGCGGGCGCGCACCGCCTGGCCGAAGGGCGCCTTGTCCGAGGCCGGGTGGTCGAGCACCTCGACCACCTCGAGGTACATCCCGTCGGTCAGCGGCAGGACCACGTTGCGGGTGCCGAAGCGGGGGTGGATGCCGCCGTTGGTGAAGTTCTCCCCGAGCAGTTCACCGATCCGGCGGGCCGTGCTCGCGAGTCCATCGGGTCCGGCTGCGTACGAAAGATGGTCCAAGCGCATGCCAAGCATTCTCACCAGAGCGCGATCGGCGCCGGACGGCGGGGTCGGATTCGATGGGCCGGTTCAGGTGCTCGAGGCCCCTTGTGCTGGGCGCCGGTTCGCGGAAAAGTGAACGCAGGACGCACCGCGGAGGAGGCGGACACGTGGCTGGTAGGACGACCGCGAACCAGGGCAGCAACCCCGAGGTGCCCGTAGCCGAGAGTCCCGACGCGATCCGCAACGTGGTGCTGGTCGGCCCGGCCGGGTCGGGGAAGACCACGTTGGTGGAGGCGCTGCTGGTCTCGGCCGGCGTGCTGAACCGTGCGGGCACGGTCCTCGACGGGACGACCGTCAGCGACTTCGACGAGGCCGAGCAGCGGCAGCAGCGCTCGGTCGGCCTGTCGCTCGCACCGCTGATGCACGACGGCGTGAAGGTGAACCTGCTCGACACCCCCGGCTACGCCGACTACGTCGGTGAGCTGCGGGCCGGTCTGCGCGCCGCCGACTGCGCGATGTTCGTGATCGCCGCGAACGAGGGCGTCGACGAGCCGACCCGCCAGCTGTGGCGCGAGTGCGCCGAGGTGTCGATGCCCCGGGCGGTGGTGGTGACCAAGCTCGACCACGCCCGCGCGAACGCCGACGCGGTGGTCGCGCAGGCGCAGGCGTCGTTCGGCGACAAGGTGCTCCCGGTCTACCTGCACGAGGGTGACCAGCTGGTCGGGCTGCTCACCGGCGACGACCCGGCCCACGAGGAGCAGCGCGGCACCCTGATCGAAGGGGTGATCGAGGAGTCCGAGGACGAGACGCTGATGGAGCGCTACGTCGGCGGTGAAACGGTCGACAAGGCATTACTGGTCCAGGACCTCGAGCGGGCTGTCGCTCGGGGTTCTTTCTTTCCGGTGATCCCGGTCTGCTCGACCACGGGGGTCGGCACCCGCGAGCTTCTCGACATGGTGGTCGCCGGGTTCCCCTCACCGCTCGAGCACCCGCTGCCGGAGGTGTTCACCCCCGCCGGCAAGAGCGGGCCGGCGCTCAGCTGCGACCCCTCCGGGCCGCTGGTGGCCGAGGTGGTGAAGACGACGTCGGACCCGTACGTCGGGCGGGTCAGCCTGGTCCGGGTCTTCTCGGGGACCATCCGCCCGGACATGACCGTGCACGTCTCGGGACACTTCAGCTCGTTCTTCGGCGACGACAGCACGCACGAGGACCACGACGAGGACGAACGGATCGGTGCCCTGTCGACCCCGCTCGGGAAGCTCCAGCGGCCGGCGGACCAGGTGATCGCGGGCGACCTGTGCGCGATCGGGCGGCTG
>DATFGA010000056.1:0-5624 GCA_035249775.1 Nocardioidaceae bacterium
CGTTGCGTCCGCAGAACGCCTTGATGTCGGCGGAGGAGTTCATGTAGGTGACGGGTACGACGGAGTCGGCGACTCCGGCCTCGACGAGCGCATCCCAGGCGTCCTCGACCTGTCCGAGCCGGGCCATGTCGGCCATCGAGCAGCCCGCCGCGAGGTCGGGGAGGATCACCTTCTGGTCGGGGGAGGTCAGGATGTCCGCGGACTCGGCCATGAAGTGGACGCCGCAGAAGACGATGTACTCGGCCTCCGGGCGGGCCGCTGCGTCGCGGGCGAGCTTGAAGGAGTCACCGGTGACGTCGGCGAACTGGATGACCTCGTCGCGCTGGTAGTGGTGCCCGAGCACGAACACCCGCTCGCCCAGAGCCTCCTTGGCCGCGGTGGCGCGCGCGACGAGATCGGGGTCGGATGCCGGTGGCAGCGCACCGGGGCAGTCGACACCACGCTCGGAGTCCGCGTCGACGCCGCGGCCGAGCACCAGCAGGGGCAGATCCGTTGTTGTCACTCCGACATCATTTCATAGTTCGGTGGCCGGTCGGGTCGTGGTCGCGATCCGGACGGCTGCTGGGCCGGCGCGTCACAACAGCACATGAGTGCCGGTGTGGCACGGATCCGTGGCGAAAAGGTGTTCCAACGGCACATGAGTGCGATTGCCACCCCTCCGGAGCGTGGCCTCCAGCCGGACCGTCGACACAGGCCCGGTCAGGTGCCGGGGGTCTGCCGGGTCCGGACCAGGTCGGAGGCGATCTCGGCGACCTTGACGTTGCTGTCCTGCGACACTCTCCGCAGCACCGCGAAGGCCTCTTCGGCCTGGAGGTCGTAGCGCTCCATCAGGATGCCTTCGGCCTGCCCGATCACGGTGCGGCTGGCGACCGCGCTGTTGAGCGACTCGACCTCCTGGGCGGCGGCGAGGGCGACCGCGACGTGGGCGGCGAGCGCGAGACCGTTCTCATAATCGTCGTCGCCGAACCCGTCGAGGTCCGTGGAGTACAGGTTCAGCGCGCCGAGGTTGTCCTGGTCGGTGAACAGCTGGAAGCACAGGGCGCTCCGCATGCCCAGCTGGCTAACTCGGTGACCCCAGGTCGGCCAACGATCGTCGTTGCCGAGGTCCGCGCTGGAGACCGTCTCGGTGTGCCAGATGGCGTCCAGGCACGGGCCCTCGTTGAGCTCGTACTGGATCTGGTCGCACCTCCGGACGACATCATCGGTCGCAGCGGGAGTGTCCACCCGTTTCCGGGCGCGCACCATGGATACGCCGGCCTGGTCGCAGCCCTTGATCACCTCGGGCGCCAGCTCCACCGCACGTTGGAGGGTTCCCTGCACGTCGTGCTGGGACCGCATCGACCGCGCCGCGGCGGCCAGGCGCTCGGTGAGATTCCGGTCAACCATGAGGCCCAGCATGCCGCGGGCGATGCGCGCGGTCGACCCTGGAGCGTCAGGCGCGTTCGACCGGCAGCCAGAGCTCGCAGGTCGCGACCGTGAAGTTCTCGTTGTGCTCGAGGACGGCGACGATGGACGGGCCGGGGCGCAGTCGCCACGCGTTCGACGGGAACCATTCGGCCGCGGTCGCCGCCCAGGTCTCCTGCAGGGCCTGTGGGTGGGGTCCGTCGGTGGTGAACACTGCCCAGTTGCCTGCCGGTACGGCGATCCGGTCCAAACCGTCCGGAGGCGCCGTGTCCTCCGTCACCGCCACCCCGTGCATGTAGGTCAGCTGGCTGCCCTCCGACCCCTCCGGTTCGAGCTCGTCGCTGATCTGGAGCAGGCCGGCGGGGGTCGCGTTGCTGAGTCCCTTCAGCCGCAGGTGCTCTTCCATCGGGATCGCCGTGACGTGCGCCTGAATGTGCGGGTTGACCCCCTCGTGAACGAGCGGCACC
This sequence comes from Nocardioidaceae bacterium, assembly GCA_035249775.1. Taxonomy (GTDB): domain Bacteria; phylum Actinomycetota; class Actinomycetes; order Propionibacteriales; family Nocardioidaceae; genus Nocardioides_C. The sequence goes on from DATFGA010000056.1 coordinate 1,872, forward strand.
CGGGTCGTGTGGCCCACCAGAAGGAGGGCTGGTTGGTCGGTAATGCGGACGTGCATGGGCGTGTTCCCTTCGACGGTCAGGCGGAACCTGAGCTGCTGCTGGCTGCGGAACGGGCCCCCGCTCCGGCGTCCCTCGGTCAGGCCGATCCCGTGCACGGCCCGGAACGCCCGGCCGAGCGCCTCGGTCGAGCCGTAACCGTGCCTGATCGCGATCGTCAGCAGGTCGTCGGACGACTGCGCGACGTCGGCGGCCGCCAAGGTCATCCGGCGTCGGCGTACGTACTCCGCCAGTGGCATGCCCGCCAGCGACGAGAACATCCGTCGCAGGTGATGCTCGGTCGTGCCGTGCTCGGCCGCTACGGCGGCGACATCGACCTCCTCGCCGGCAGCCGCCTCGACGGCGTCAACCAGGTGATTGAGTGCGGTGAACATCGGCCTCCTTCCGAGTACCAGTCTCTGGCCTGTGGCTGATCCTTCGCCCGATCACAGCGGACCGATCCGGTCAGCCACGAGCGACATCGCCAGACCCCAAGTCGCGACGCAGGCGGGTAGCGGCCGCACCGGACGTAGGCGGCTGGCGCCCGGACTGGACGCTGAGTCGAGTCAGAGGAAGTGGCCGCTGGGGAGGTACGGCATTGGCGGCTTCATGCCGCGTAACCCGAGGTAGCCGCTCGTGTGCAGCTCCAGCCGGGCGGCCATCCCCACGTCGATCGCCCACTCGTTGGGCGCCGAGATATGGCCGATCGTGCAGGGCTCGTCGGGGGAGGAGGCGGCGAGCGTCTCCCACAACAGGTCGGTGGCGGTGCGCCGGTTGGTGGCGGCGAGGAGGTACGGGCCGCCACCGGGTTCGACGTACGCGTAGCCCGACCCGGTCGAGCGCTCGACGACCACCAGCTGGTGCGTGGTGCTGAGGAGCTCGTGGTCGACGCCGTGCGCCGCGTCGCGGACCTGCCGGTCGACGGAGTTGATCAGGTCGATGTCCGAGGAGCTTCCGTCGCGGACCCGCTCGACGACCGGGAGCAGGTCGCGCGCCACCCGGCCCCTGCAGAACATCGTCGGATGCAGGGTGAAGTCGGCCAGCCGGTAGCGGCGTGCCGCCCTGGGGTCCTCCGATGCGGCGAGCATCCCGCGCAGGCAGCCATCACCGTAGGAGAGCGCCGCGTCGAGCAGCTGCTTGCCGACTCCGCGTCCCTGCAGGCCGGGCCGGACCACGAACGTGGCGAGGATCCAGGTCAGGTCGCGCTTCAGGGCGACCGCGACCCCGATCACGCCGGTGTCGTCGTCGGCGACCCAGCAGCCGCCCGGGTCGTGGGTGAGCAGGTGGTGCATCCGCCGCCGCCAGCTGTCCGCCTTCGCGTCCGCGCGCATCGTCGGCTCCGGCCAGCCCGGGCGGCGCGTCCGCACGTCGATGTCGTAGAAGCCTTCGGCGGTCAGCCGCTCCACCGCCGCGACGTCGTCGGGGCGCATCGGCCGGATGTAGTAGTCGGCGGGCACCGCGCCAACCTATCGACGGCACGGCAGGATGAGCGCATGCGCGTTCTCATCGCCCCGGACAAGTTCGCCGGCACGCTGACCGCGGTCGAGGCCGCGGAGGCGATCGCCGAGGGGTGGCGCCGTCGCTCGCCGGACGACGAGCTCGAGCTCGTCCCGATGGCCGACGGCGGCCCCGGCTTCTGCGACGTGCTGCACGCGTCGCTGGGCGGGGACCTGCTCGCGCTGACGGTCAGCGGCCCGTACGGCGAACCGGTGCCCGCGACGATCCTGCTCCACGACGGCACGGCGTACATCGAGAGCGCCCAGGCCTGCGGGCTGCACCTGACTCCCGAGGAGCAGCGTGATCCGGAACGGGCCAGCACCAGGGGAGTGGGCGAGCTGATCGCTGCCGCGATCGAGTCCGGCGCGAGCACGCTCGTGATCGGTCTCGGCGGCTCCGCCACCAACGACGGCGGCGCGGGTCTGCTCAAGGCGCTCGGTGCCGTGGCGACCCCTGAGCACGCGTTGGACCACGGACCGAGCACGCTCGCCGACCTGGAGAGCATCGACCTGACCGCGGTCCACCAGCGCCTCGAGGGTCGCACCCTGGTCGCGGCCTCCGACGTGGACAACCCGTTGCTCGGGCCGATCGGCGCGACCAATGTGTACGGCCCCCAGAAGGGGGTCACCGAGGACCGGAAGCACGTGATCGACGCCACTCTGGAGAGGTTGGCAGTCGCCACCGACAAGAAGGTGGCGCTGGCCAAGGGCGCGGGCGCGGCCGGAGGTCTCGGCTTCGCCCTGTTGCTGCTCGGCGCGACCCGGCAGCCCGGGATCGAGGTGGTAGCCGAGGCGGTCGGCCTCGCCGAGGCCGCCCGGCGCGCGGACCTGGTGATCACCGGTGAGGGTGCGTTCGACTTCTCCTCGCGCTCCGGCAAGGTCCCCTACGGCGTGGCCACGGTCGCCGCGCAGGCCCTGCAGCCGTGCATCGCGCTCGCCGGGAAGGTGCTGATCGGCTCACGGGAGATGCGCGCAGTCGGGATCGAGTCGGCGTACGCCATGGTCGACCTGGTCGGGGAGAAGGCGTCGTTCGCGGACCCGGCCGGCAGTCTCGCGGCGCTGGCGGAGCGTACGGCGCGGACCTGGTCGCACTGAGACACAGCCCACATGGTGGTTGGAAAATCCACACACGGGGGTCTTGGGAATAAGCGCAGATGTGCGACCATTGAACCCAGCAGAACTTCTGTCCAGCTTTTGGGAGCACACTGATGACCGAGCAGGTCGAGACCGACACCCAGATCCGCACCGACGGCGTGAACGTCAGCGACGCCGCCGCATCCAAGGTGAAGAGCCTCCTCGAGCAGGAAGGCCGCGACGACCTCGCGCTGCGCATCGCCGTGCAGCCCGGCGGGTGCTCCGGCCTGCGCTACCAGCTGTTCTTCGACGAGCGCACGCTCGACGGCGACGTGGTCAGCGACTTCGACGGCGTGAACGTGGTCGTGGACCGGATGAGCCTGCCGTACCTCAACGGCGCGGTCATCGACTTCGTCAACACCATCGAGAAGCAGGGCTTCACGATCGACAACCCGAATGCCGGCGGCTCCTGCGCCTGCGGCGACTCGTTCCACTGATCACCTAGATCTCCCAGTGAGAAGCCTCCGCCCGGTTCGTCGGGCGGGGGCTTCTTGCGTCTCAACGACGCACTGGCTGTCCGGTGGAGCCGTCGAGCACTGCGCGGTGGCCTAGGTCTGACTCGAGCCGGATCTCCACTGTCTTCAGCAGCGCGATGTCGATGCAGGCCACGTCGCCGAGGTTCCGCGGCGGGATCCGGGTCAGCGTGATCGTCACCGCCGACGGCGTCTCCTCGACCTGCGGCTCCGCGATCGTGCCGTAGCACTCCGGCACGCCGATCGTGTAGCGCACCGTCAGTCGGCGGCCGTCGTCGCGCACCTGATAGCTGTCGACGATCACCGCCCTCGGACCGACGTCCGGCAGCGGGTCGGCAGGGAGCGGGTCGTCGGTGGGTGGGTCGAGCAGCGGGTCGCCGGAGCCGGGAAAGCCGGGTTCGCCCTGACCGGGTTCGCCGCCCGTTCCGCCTGGCTCGTCGCCGGGCTGGTCGGTCCCGCGCGAGCTGGGCACGCCGCCGTCAGAACCGGTGCCGCCGTCCGAGCCGGTGCTGCCGTCCGAGCTGACCGGGCTGTCCGGGTCGACGGACGTGCCGGTGTCGGACGAGCCGGTGTCGGAGGTGACGGAGTCCGACGTACCGGTGCCGCCGCCCGCG
>DATFGA010000057.1:0-6873 GCA_035249775.1 Nocardioidaceae bacterium
GGGACCTACGGGTTCACCGACGACGACCTGTTCGTCGGCGTGGTCCGCTTCGAGAACGAGGAGCTGGCAGCGGCCAACTCCCGGCGGGAGCAGCAGGGGCAGTGGTGGATGGAGACCGAGAGGCTGTTCGACGGTCCGGTCGAGTTCCACGACTGCAGCACGGTGCTGCTGATGATGGACGGCGGCTCGGACGACGCCGGCTTCGTCCAGGTCATCCGCGGCAAGGTCGACGACCCGGCCCGGCTCGAGTCGATGATGGAACCGATGACGAACCTGCTGCACGAGGCCAGGCCGGACATCCTCGGATCCACCTTCGCGGTCGAGGACGACGGGACCTTCACCGAGACGGTGTTCTTCACCGACGAGGCGGCAGCCCGGACCGGCGAGGCGAAGGAAATGCCGCTCACCGACGAGATGCGCGACGCGATGCAGGCCTGGGAGCAGACCGTCCACGACGTCAGCTACCTCGACCTGCACCACCCCTGGTTCGCGTCGCGGTAGGAATTTCAGCCGGTGGCGAACTGGGCTGACCAGTGGGGCCCGGCTGTGGTCTGCTGACCGGCATGCGACTTCTGGTTCTGGGCGGCACAGCCTGGCTCGGCGGCTACATCACGGCGATCGCGCTGGAACGGGGACACCAGGTCACCTGCCTGGCTCGCGGCGAGTCCGGCGCGGTCCCCGCGGGCGCGAGCCTGGTCCGCGGGGACAGGGACCAGCCGGAGGCGTACGACGAGGTGGCCGCCTCGGACTGGGACGCGGTGGTGGACGTCTCCCGGCAACCGGGACAGGTGCGCCGTGCGGTCGCGGCCCTGGCCGACCGGAGCGGGTCCTACCTCTTCGTGTCCTCGGGCAGCGTCTACGCGGGGACGGACACACCGGGAGCCGACGAGTCCGCCGACCTGCTGCCGGCCCTCGACGGCGACGCGATGGAGTCGATGGAGACCTACGGTGAGGCCAAGGTCGCTTGCGAGCAGGCCGTGCTCGCCGGGTTCGGTGCCGACCGGTCGCTGGTCGCGCGCGCCGGGCTGATCGGAGGTCCAGGCGATGCCTCCGGCCGCACCGGCTACTGGCCGCTGCGGTTCGCGCGACCGGCCACCGAGGACGGCAGCGTCCTGGTGCCCGACGTCCCCGGGCTGGGAACGCAGGTGATCGACGTCCGCGACCTCGCGGGCTGGCTGGTCGACGCCGCGGAGCGGAAGGTCTCCGGGGTCTTCAACGCGGTCGGCGAGACGCTGCCGCTGCCCGACCACCTGGCGCTCGCACGCGAGGTCGCCGGCCACACCGGCCCGCTGGTACCGGTCACCGCGGACTGGCTGCTCGCCCACGGCGTGGAGCCGTGGATGGGCGACCGGTCCCTGCCGCTGTGGCTGCCGCTGCCGGACTACGCCGGCTTCGGCACCCGGGACAGCAGCGCCGCGCGAGCGGCCGGACTGAGCACGCGGCCGTTGGCCCAGACGCTGGCCGACACGCTCGCCTGGGAGCTGACCGATCCGCAACGCCGCCGCGGAGCCGGGTTGAGCGACGAGGACGAACGCGCCCTGATCGAAGCGGCGCGCAGCAGCGACTGAACCTCAGTGGGCCATCGCGCGCTGCAGCATGCTGCGCCCGCCGGCGGACACCCGTTGCCGGACCTCGCGCCGGTTCTCCGGGGTGTTCAGGCCCTTGGCGCGGCTGAACATCACCACCGCGAGCAGGGTCCCGAGCACGGTGAGCCCGCCGCCGCCGATCAGCGTCCACCGGGCCCCGAAGGTCTCCCCCACCCAGCCGACGATCGGCGCGCCGAGGGGCGTGCCGCCCATGAAGATCATCATGTAGAGCGCCATCACCCGGCCGCGCAGCGCGGGCGAGACGCTGAGCTGGACGGTCGCGTTCGCCGCGGTGATCATGGTCAGCGCGGTGAGACCCAGGACCGGCGTCCAGATCGCGAAGGTGAGGTACGACGGGAGCAGCCCGGCCACGATCTCCGAGACCCCGAACGCGATCGCGGACAGGATCACCAGCCGGTGCCGGGGACGGCCGCGCCGGGCGGCGAGCAGTGCTCCGGCCAGCGACCCGATCGCCATCGTGGTGCCGAGCAGGCCGTACTCTGTGGCGCCCTCGTGGTAGACCTCGGTCGCCATCAGCGCCGAGGTCATCTGGAAGTTGAGCCCGAACGTCCCGGCGAAGAACACGATGGTCAGGATCAGCATCACGTCCGGCCGGCTGCGGACGTAGGCGAACCCTTCGCGGATCATCCCCTTGTCCCGGCCGACTGGTTCGGGGGTGTCGAGCTCGCTGGTCCGCATCCGCTGCAGCGAGAAGATCACCGCGCCGTAGCTGAGCGCGTTCAGCACGATCACCCACCCGGTGGCCTGCACGCCACCACCGAGGGCCGCGATCAGCACACCGGCCAGGCCCGGGCCGACCAGCCGCGCGGCGTTGAACGAGGCGGAGTTGAGACCGACCGCGTTGGTCAGGTCATCGGGTCCGACCATCTCGCTCACGAACGCCTGCCGGGCCGGCCCGTCGAAGGCGGTGCCGATACCGAAGATGAATGCGAGCAGGTAGACGTGCCAGGTCTGGGCGACCCCGGTCAGCGCGAGGACGCCGAGCATCGCCGCGGGGACCGCGATCATCAGCTGGGTGACCTGGAGCAGGCGACGTTTCGGGAACCGGTCCGCGATCAGGCCGGCGTACGGCGAGAGCAGCAGGATCGGCAGGAACTGGAGGCCGGTGGTGATGCCGAGCGCGGTGCCGTTGTTGCCGGTCAGCTGCAGGACCAGCCAGTCCTGCGCCACACGCTGCATCCAGGTTCCCGTGTTCGACACGACACCACCGGCTGCGTACAGCCGGTAGTTTCGGTTCGAGAGTGCGCGGAACGTCGGACTCAAGCGTGTGCCAACCTTTCTAGGAGTGGGGCTGCCTGTCGCAGCACGGAACGTTCTTCGGGCGTGAGCTCGCGCAACCGCTGGGCGAGCCAGGCGTCGCGGCGTCTCCGGTCCGCGGTCAAGGTCTCGATCCCCTTGTCGGCAAGGGCGATCACGACCTGGCGGCCGTCGGTGTCATGGGGACGTCGCACGACGTACCCGTCCTCCTCGAGGCAGTTCACGGTGCGCGTCATCGACGGCGGCTGGACCCGCTCGTGGTTCGCGAGCTCGCCGATGGAGCACTCGCCGTTGCGGAAGAGCGCTCCGAGCACGGAGAGCTGCCCCACGCTGAGCTCGTTGTCCGGGTCGCGCTCACTGCGCAGTCTGCGGGTCAGCCTGGCGACCGACATCCGCAACGCGGCCGCGAGGCCGGCGTCGGTGCGCGCGATCTGTTCGATGGACGGGGACATGATACTTAGCATAAGTCATTACCCTTGCTAAGTATTTCCGAACCACCCGAAAGTGCCCCGGATCACGCGCATCCGCCGGTCAGCCGATGTCGCGCCTGCGGAAACCGACGACGCCGACCGCGACGGCGAGTACGACGAGCAGGGTGATCGTCACCAGGGGGCCGGCCGCAACCTGCTCGACCGGGACCGCCGAGGTGTGCGTGAAGGGTGAGAGGTTCTCGAACCAGGACGGGAAGCCGAGCAGCTCACCGAAGTAGCCGATCGCGAAGCACACCGCCACGCCGACCCAGGCCACGGCGCCGAAACGGGGCAGCCAGGCGAACAGCAGCACGGCGAGGGCCGCCAGCCCGAGGACGGCGGGCAGGTAGACCAGGGAGTACCCGAGCATCTCGACCACGGCGGCCGGGTCACCGGTGACCGTCCCGTGCGCGAGACCGACCCCGAGCCCGGCCGCGGCGACCACGGCCAGGGAACCGGCCAGGGTGACCACCAGGCTGCCGAGCAGCCACCGAGCGCGGGACACACCGGTCGCGAGCACCGGCTCGAGCCGGCCCGCGGTCTCCTCGCTGCGCAGCCGAAGCGCCGAGGAGACCGCGAACCCGGTGCCGATCAGGTTCAGGATCAGCAACGCGCTGGACAGGAAGGAGGCGACCAGGTCGGTCTGCCCCGTCTGCGCGAAGAACTCGGCGAGCTCAGGATTGCTCTCCACCATCGAGGACACCTCGCGGCTGAACGAGCCGAACGCCACACCGCCGACCAGGACGCCGATGCTCCAGCCGATGATCGACCCGCGCTGGAGGCGCCAGGCCAGCCCGACCGGCGTACCCAGGCTCGGCGTGGCCTGCGCGGGACCGGGACGCGCGGGCACGATGCCCGCACCCAGGTCGCGGCGGGTGGCCAGCACGATGGCCGCGACGACGCCGACGACGGAGAACAGCAGCGAGATCGCGAGCGGCCACCAGCGTGGGTCGCCGAACGCGGTGACCTGCTGGGACCACCCCATCGGCGAGGCCCAGGAGAGCCAGCTGTCCTGGACGTCGCCGATGGCCCGGAGCAGGAACGCGATGCCGAGCGCGGCAAGGGACAGGCCCACGGCGCCGCGCGCGTGTGTTGTCAGCTGTGCGGCCACCGCGGCGACGGCCGCGAACGCGATGCCGAAGCAGGCGACGGCTGCGCCGTAGAGCACCGCACCGCCGGTGGGTACGTCGAGCGTGGTGACCGAGGCCGTGACGCCGGCCCCGACCAGCACGCTGGCCACCGACACCTCGATCAGCGCAGCGGCCAGGGAGGCGTGCCGGCCCATCACGGTGGCCCGGAGCATCTCCGTGCGACCGGCCTCCTCCTCCGCGCGGGTGTGCCGCACCAGCAGGAAGACCGCCATCAGCGCGACGCCGATCAGCGCGCTGATCTGGGTCTCGTTGACGACGATCCCGCCGACCGTGTCCAGCGCGACCGGCGGGCCGGCCATCGCGATCGCCGCCGGGCTGGAGCCCATCGTGCTCGCGTAGCCGGCGATCTCCTGGGCGGTGGCGTAGGTGGCGGACACCGCACCGACCGACGCGTGGACCAGGCCGAGGATCGCGAGCACCCAGATCGGGAGCCGGACCCGGTCCCGGCGCAGGATCAGCCGCAGCAGCGGCCAGGTGCCGGTGAGGGCGCCGCTCATCGGGGCGCCTCGGCCGGGTCGAGGTGGTCGCCGTACTGGCGCAGGAACAGCTCCTCCAGGGTGGGCGGATGACTGGTCAGCGACCGGATCCGCAGGCCGGCCAGGTAGGACATCACGTCGTCGAGGTGGTCGGTGTCCAAGTCGAACGAGACCCGCCCGTCGAGCGCGGCGAGGTTCGCGACGCCGGGCATCGTCTCGAGCCGCTCCGCGTGCTGCTCGGTCTCGGCGACGACCGTCGTCCGGGTCAGGTGCCGCAGGTCGGCCAGCGTGCCGCTCTGCACGATCCGGCCGTTGCGGATGATGCTGAGCCGGTCGGCGAGCGCCTCGGCCTCGGCGAGGATGTGGCTGGACAGCAGCACGGTCCGACCCTCGGCCTTCATCTCGTGGATGCAGTCCTGGAAGACCGCCTCCATCAGCGGGTCCAGGCCGGAGGTCGGCTCGTCGAGGAGGAACAGCTCAGCGTCGGAGGCGAGCGCGGCGACCAGCGCGACCTTCTGCCGGTTGCCCTTGGAGTAGCTGCGGGCCTTCTTGGTCGGGTCGAGGTCGAACCGCTCGAGCAGGTCGGCACGACGGGTCCTGTCCAGCCCGCCACGCATCCGGGCGAGCAGGTCGATCACCTCTCCCCCGGTCAGGTTCGGCCACAGGTTCACGTCACCGGGGACGTAGGCCAGCCGCCGGTGCAGGTCGGCCGCGTCCTTCCACGGGTCACCGCCGAGCAGCCGCACCTCACCGGAGTCCTGTCGCAGCAGCCCGAGCAGCACCCGGATCGTCGTCGACTTGCCGGCCCCGTTGGGTCCGAGGAAGCCGTGCACCTCCCCGGTGGCCACGGACAGGTTGAGCTCGTCCAGCGCCAGGGTGCTGCCGAAGTGCTTGGTGAGTGCGGTGGTGGTGATCGCGTCGGCCATAGGGCTAAGATACACATCGTTCAGTTATTTGTGAAATGTCAAGCGACTGCTAATCTGATGCCCAGATCGCTGCCGACAGATGCGAGGACAGACCGTGCCTGCACCCAGCACACCGCCCCCTTCCGACGGAGGCGCACCCCCCGAGGTGCGGAGCTTCGTCGAGAAGATGGGCTCGCTGATGTTCGAGACCGGCATCCCCCGGATGCCGGCCCGCGTCTTCAGCGCCCTGCTGGCCAGCAGCTCCGGTCGGATGACCGCCGCGGAGCTGTCCGCGATGCTCGACGCCAGCCCGGCCGCGATCTCCGGCGCGGTGCGCTACCTGATCCAGATCGGTCTGGTCGCCCGCGAGCGGGAGACCGGGTCCCGCCGTGACCACTTCGTGCTGCACAACGACGTCTTCTACGAGCTGATGTCTCAGGACGCGCGTGCGCTGCAGGCGTGGGAGAGCGGGATCCGCTCTGGGGTCGACGCCGTTGGCGAGGACACCCCTGCAGGCAGGCGGATGCTGGAGATGCTCGACTTCTTCGGGTTCCTCCAGGAGGAGATCCCGGCGATGATGCAGCGCTGGAAGGTACGTCGCGCCGAGCTCCACGGCTGATCCCGCGCGGCAGCGCTCTCGTCGTACGCCGGCCGTGGTTGCTGTGCCCGCGGGAACCCGGCACGTCGCACCCTCCGAGCAGCCCGTCACAGAGCTCAATCAGTCGCAAAAGCAGCAGATCCTCGAGAAAACCATGCCGTTGCGACTGACTCGCGCGGTGCTCCAGAGCTGAGTGCACGAGCCGCGCACTGGCTCGCACTGACTCGCGAGGTGGGGCCCCGACCCGCACCTCCGACTTACGACGTGACAAGACGCAGGTTTCTCGCGCGGAAAACCTGCATCTCGTCACGTCGTACCGCCGAACTCGGTCCCGAGGGAGCCGGCGGACCGGGTCAGGCGCCGACCAGCTGGCGGATCGGGTCGATCGCGAAGTAGACCACGAACAGCA
>DATFGA010000058.1:0-11169 GCA_035249775.1 Nocardioidaceae bacterium
GGTAGTACGCTCCCGAGCAACCCACACTTCTCCCGAGAGGGTCAACGATGTCCGACGTGCTCCGTGCCCGCCGCTCCTGCCACGCCGTCCCGGGCTCCAACCCGCGCTTCCTCGAGAAGGCGCAGGGCCTCGACAGCGACCAGGTGTTCCTCGACATCGAGGACTCCGTGGCACCGATCGCCAAGCCGGACGCCCGCAAGAACATCGTCGACGTGCTCAACACCGGTGACTGGGGCAAGCGCGTGCGCACGGTCCGGGTCAACGACTGGACCACGCAGTGGACCTACAAGGACGTCATCGAGGTCGTCGAGGGCGCGGGCGCGAACCTCGACTGCATCATGCTGCCCAAGGTGCAGACGGCCGAGCAGGTCGTCGCGCTCGACGTGCTGCTCACCCAGATCGAGACCACGATGGGCTACGACGTGGGCCGCATCGGGATCGAGGCGCAGATCGAGAACGCCCTCGGCCTGATCAACGTCGACGCGATCGCCACCGCCTCGCCGCGGGTGGAGACGATCATCTTCGGCCCGGCCGACTTCATGGCGTCGATCAACATGAAGTCCCTGGTCGTGGGCGAGCAGCCGCCCGGCTACGACGTCGGCGACGCCTACCACTACATCCTGATGCGGATCCTGATGGCCGCGCGGGCCCACGACAAGCAGGCGATCGACGGTCCCTACCTGCAGATCAAGGACCTCGACGGGTTCAAGAGGGTCGCCGGCCGCGCCGCCGCGCTCGGCTTCGACGGCAAGTGGACGCTGCACCCCGACCAGATCGCGGCCGCCAACGAGGTCTACTCCCCTTTGCAGTCGGACTACGACCACGCCGAGAACATCCTCGACGCCTACGAGCACTTCACCTCCGCGAAGGGCGGCGCCAAGGGCGCGGTCATGCTCGGCGACGAGATGATCGACGAGGCGTCGCGCAAGATGGCACTCGTGATCTCCGCCAAGGGCCGCGCGGCAGGCATGCAGCGCACCGACATCTGGGCCGCGCCGGAGGGCTGACCGATCGCCGACGGCGGTGTCCTGCGGTCTACCATGCGCGCATGACTGCATCCGTGGACGGGCGGAACCGCTTGTACCTGCACGTGGGCGTGCCCAAGAGCGGCACCACGTTCCTGCAGCGGGCCCTGCTGAGCAACCAGGACGGGCTGCGCGAGGCGGGTTTCCTCTACCCGGGCGCGGACCACGAGGAGATGTTCCGCGCCGCGATGGACGTCCGGAGCTCCTACGAGACCTGGGGCCGCAGACCGGAGGACGTGGCCGGGGCGTGGCAGCGACTGTGCGCACAGGCCCGCGCGTTCGAGGGCACCTCGATCATCAGCCACGAGATCCTCGGCGCGGCCAGCCCGGAGCAGGCAGCGGCCGCGCTCGAGGAGCTCGCCGGGCTCGAGGTCCATGTCGTGGTCACCGCCCGCGACCTGGGCCGCCAGGTGACCGCGGCCTGGCAGGAGGCGGTCAAGAACGGCAGCACGACCAGCTTCGCCAAGTTCCGGGACCGGCAGCTCGCCGAGATCGAGGCGGGCCGGATCACCGGCTGGTTCTGGCGCTCGCAATGTGTGCCGGACGTGCTGGAGCGGTGGAGCTCGGTCGCGCCCGTCGAGCGCGTGCACCTGATCCCGTGCCCGCCGCCGGACGCCGACCCGCTCGAGCTGTGGCGGCGCTTCGCCGGCGTGGTCGGCTTCGACCCCGACCGGTTCGACCCGATCTCGCCGAAGCCGTCGTCCAACGAGTCGCTCGGCGTGGTGCAGGTCGCGCTGCTGCGTGGGGTGAACCTGGCCCTGGACGGGCGGCTGGTCCAGCCGGCCTACGGTCGGGTGGTCAAGCGGTACTTCGCACAGCAGCTGCTCAGTGCGCACAGGTCCCGGCGTCCGACGTACCCCGCGGACATGTACGACGCGCTGCACACTCTCGCGCAGACGTGGATCCGGCAGATCGAGACCACCGGCTACCCGGTGCACGGCGACCTCCAGGAGTTGATGCCGCTCGCGCCCGCCACCGACGCCGCCCCGATCGACGAGGTCGACCCCGCCGAGGAGCTGCAGACGGCAACGGCCGTCATCGCCGACCTGCTGGTCGAGATCGCCGAGCTCCGCGGACACCTGCGGGCGGCCCGTCGAGCCGCGGCTGTCGCCCGGGAGCCCGGACTCATCCGGCGGGTCGTCGCCCGGCTCCGCTGACCGACGCCGTTGCGTGAGCCGGTCATGGTGACCTGTTGGTGCGGGTGAGTGGCGGTGTTGTTGCGTGAGCCAACCTCACGCCGGCCACGTGAGTTGCTTCATAGCGGCCACCGGCGCGATCGGACATACTCGCCTGCGACACTGCCGCCCGGCACTGCGCGACGAAAGGTTGCTCATGGGTCGCCTCTGCGAGACCGAAGGCCTCACCGACATCCAGCAGGAAATCCTCAAGACCGTCCGTGAGTTCGTCGACGACAAGATCCTTCCGGTCGCCACCGAGCTCGAGCACAAGGACGAGTACCCGACCGACATCGTCGAGGGGATGAAGGATCTCGGCCTGTTCGGGCTGACGATCCCCGAGGAGTACGGCGGCCTGGGCGAGTCGCTGCTGACCTACGCCCTCGTGGTGGAGGAGATCGCCCGGGGCTGGATGAGTGTGTCCGGGATCGTCAACACCCACTTCATCGTCGCCTACATGCTGATGCAGCACGGGACCGAGGAGCAGAAGCAGTACTACCTGCCGAAGATGGCCGCCGGCGAGATCCGCGGCGCGTTCTCGATGTCCGAGCCCGGCTGCGGCTCCGACGTGTCCGCGATCAAGACCAAGGCAGTGCTCTCGGCGGACGAGAAGACCTACGCGATCAACGGGCAGAAGATGTGGCTGACCAACGGCGGCTCGTCGACGCTGGTCGCGGTGCTGGTGAAGACCGACACCGGCGCGGACAGTGTCTACAAGAACATGACCACGTTCCTGGTGGAGAAGCCGGCCGGCTTCGGCGAGGTCAAGCCGGGCCTGAGTGTGCCCGGCAAGATCGAGAAGATGGGCTACAAGGGCGTCGACACCACCGAGATGGTCTTCGACGGCTTCGAGATCGGTGCCGACCAGATCCTCGGCGGCGAGCCGGGCCGCGGTTTCTACCAGATGATGGACGGGGTCGAGGTCGGCCGGGTCAACGTCGCCGCGCGGGGTTGCGGGGTGGCGTGGCGGGCGTTCGAGCTCGGTGTCGCCTACGCCCAGCAGCGGGAGACGTTCGGCAAGAAGATCGCCGAGCACCAGGCGGTGCTGTTCCGGATCGCGGAGATGGGCACCAAGGTCGAGGCGGCGCACCAGATGATGGTCAAGGCGGCCCGGAAGAAGGACTCCGGGGAGCGCAACGACCTCGAGGCCGGGATGGCGAAGTACCTCGCCTCTGAGTACTGCTCGCAGGTGGTCGAGGACTCGTTCCGGATCCACGGCGGCTACGGGTTCTCCAAGGAGTACGAGATCGAGCGGCTCTACCGCGAGGCGCCGATGCTGCTGATCGGCGAAGGCACCGCCGACATCCAGCGGATGATCATCGGCCGCCGCCTGCTCGAGGACTACAAGCTGCGCTGACTTCGGGCGCCGCCGGGCGGGTCGGGCGGGCCGTCGCTCTAGGCTGTCGCACACACCGATCGGTTCGGCAGGCAGAGGGAGACGGCGCATGGCTCACCGAGTCATCCTGCACATCGGCGCGATGAAGTCCGGGACGAGCTTCATCCAGAGCCGCCTCGGCCGCAACCGCGGGGCGCTGAAGGCGCAGGGCTTCCTCTTCCCCGGCAAGAACTGGCATCAGCAGGTCCTGGCGGTGACCGACGTGCTGCAACGCCAACGGGTCGGCGTGGCCAGCCGCGAGGGCAAGTGGCAGGCACTCGTCGAGGAGGTCGCGGCCTCGTCCGGGACGGCGCTCATCTCGATGGAGTTCCTCGGACCGGTCGGACCGAAGAAGATCCGCGCGGTGCTCGACAGCTTCCCCGGGGTCGACGTACGCGTCGTGATGACCGTGCGGGACCTGAACCGGTGCATCCCTGCGATGTGGCAGGAGACCCTGAAGAACTTCCGCACCTGGACGCTGGACGAGTACGTCGTCGCGATCCGGGCGGCGGACGGCCCCGGCAAGCTGTTCTGGAGGGAGCAGGACACCCCGGCGATGGCCCGCCGTTGGGTGAGCGCGGTCGGCCGGGAGCAGTTCACCCTGGTCACGGTGCCAGGACCCGACGCCGGTCCCGAGCTCTTGTGGGAACGGTTCGCCTCAGCTGTCGGGATCGACCCGGCCTCCTGTCCTCCGGTGCCGGGGGCCAACGAGTCGCTCGGTGCCGCCTCCGCCCTGGTCCTGCGTCGGCTCAACCAGATGCTCGAGGACGGGGGGATGGAGTTCAAGGACTACGTGCCGCTGGTCAAGCACGGCCTCGCGAAGAACGTGCTCGGAGCGCACAAGAAGAACGAACCGTCGGTCGGGCTGGAGATCGCTCCCTGGGTGCAGGACCGGGCACGGTCGATCATCGAGGAGTTCCGCGAGCTGGACGTCCGGGTCGTCGGGGAGCTCTCCGACCTGCTGCCGGTCGAGGTCCGCGGGGTCCATCCGTCTGCGGTCTCGACGGAGGAACAGCTGCAGGCCGCTGTCGCGGGGCTGACGGGGCTCATCAACGCGCGGCGCCGGGAACGACACAGGCGACAGGCGAGATGACGAGGCGGTGACCGAGGCCGGGCAACCGGCCTCTGTATCGTGCTGCCATGCGCGCCCTCCGGATCCGACGAAGCGCCACCCCCGCCGAGGCGACGCTCCCCACGGTCGCGGTGCTGACGATGGCGCGCGACGAGGCGGAGATGCTCCCGCGCTGGGTCCGGCACTACGGGGACCAGGTCGGCGTCCAGAACCTCATCGTCCTCGACGACAACTCGGTGGACGGCTCCACCGACGAACTGGGCTGCACCGTGCACCGGTTGCCGAAGCTGCCCGGCCGCGGGTTCGAGCTGGCCCGGATGGACCTGATGAGCGGACTCGCGCAGGGTCTGCTCGCCTGCTACGACTTCGTGGTCTTCGTCGACGTCGACGAGTTCCTGATCCCCGATCCGGACCGGTACGCCGGCCTCCCGGAGTTCCTCGCCGCGCGCGCCGACCGGGACGTGATCGCCCCGATGACGCTGAACCTGGTGCACCACGTGCACGCCGAGGGTGCCCTCGATCTGGACCAGCCGGTGCTCGGCCAGCGGCGGTTCGCCAAGTTCATCCCGATCATGTGCAAGCCGTCGGTCAAGCGGGTCCCGGCGGCGTGGCTGTGGGCCTCGCACGGGATCCGCGCACCGTTCGAGGTCGACCCCGAGCTGTTCATGGTGCACCTGAAGTTCTACGACCGCGAGGCGCTGCGCCGGGTCGCCACACACCGTCGGCGGATGGTCGACACCGACGGCCGGGCGGCCAAGTCGAACTGGTCGCGCGACGCCGAGGAGATGGTCGCGATGCTCGAGGAGTTCGTCGGTGGCAGCGACCCCGCAGCGGTCCCGGAGTTCGACCCTCGCCAGGTGGACCTGTCCACGATCGTGCAGCCCAAGGGTGACGCGTTCCGGGCGGTCGGCCAGGGCCAGGTCCAGGCCATGGCCAAGGTTCCGCTGTGGCGGGTCCCGGACCGGCTCCTCGGCCGTCTGTGAGGCGTGTCCGCCCTCAGGGGCCCCGGGACGCCACCGTATGCTGACCCCGGCACCGTCGCTCCGCGTTCGTAGAAGGGCAGTCATGCAGCTATCACGCTTCGTCTCAGCGGTTCGGAGACGGCGAGACGCGAGGACGACCAAGCACCAGTTCGTCTTCGTGGTCACCTACGGACGCTCGGGCTCCACGCTGACCCAGGGGCTGCTGAACACGCTGCCGCGCACGCTGGTGCGGGGTGAGAACAACTTCTACGTGCTGCCGCTGTTCCGGGCGCAAGCCCTGGCCCGGGCGTTCCGGCGCAAGCACCTCAAGCACAACCCGGCCAGCAGCAGCTCGGCGTTCTACGGGCTCAACGAGGTCAACCCACGCGACTTCGTGATCTCCGCGCGCCAGCTGATGACCCGGCACATGCTCGGCTCGGTCAACCCCCGCAGCGTAGACGTGCTCGGCTTCAAGGAGGTGCTCTGGCACCGGATCGGGCCGAGGGAGACCGAACGGTTCTTCGCATTCCTCGACCAGGTGTTCCCCGACGCGAAGTACGTCCTGAACCGGCGTGACCACGCGCAGGTCGCGGAGTCCGGCTTCTGGCGGGCGCACGACCGGGACGCGGTGATGTCGGCGATCGCCCGGGTCGAGAAGATCCAGGACTACCTGCGCCGGACGCGGCCGGACCGGGTGTTCGACACCCGCTACGAGCTGGTCACCAGCGACGACCCGGCCGTGGTGGACGGGCAGCTGCGCGGGCTCGCCGAGTTCGTCACCGGCCACTG
Source organism: Nocardioidaceae bacterium (assembly GCA_035249775.1). Taxonomy (GTDB): domain Bacteria; phylum Actinomycetota; class Actinomycetes; order Propionibacteriales; family Nocardioidaceae; genus Nocardioides_C. Next base: position 6,399 of record DATFGA010000058.1, read on the forward strand.
CGACGACGCGCTGCTCGAGCAGATGCGGGAGACCCTCGGCAAGGGCCACGGCCCCAACCCGTTCGGCAAGAGCAAGAGCGAGCCGCCGCGCCGGGTCACCGGCTGACCGGTCCCGCCCCCGTGACATTGGTCGAGGACTTCCGGAGCCAGGCGCGTGCCTGCGCCGAGCTCGGGTCACCGATGTACGCGGAGCTGCTCGACCGCGCCGCCGACGATCTCGACACCGGTGGGGTCACCGCGTCCGTGCTGGCCGGGCACGAGCACGACCCGGGGCCGTCCGCCCTGGCGCTGCGGCTGGCGGGAAGCGTGCACCGGCTCGTGCTGGAGGGCCGGGCCGAGGCGCTGGCCGCGTTCTACCCGAGTGTCGGCGGCGCGTGGGAGGTGCGCGGCGGCTGGGCCGCGTTCGCGGACCTGCTCGGGTCGCACCGCGACGAAGTGCGGAGCTGGCTGGCGTCGCCTCCGCAGACCAACGAGGTCGGGCGTGCGGGTGCGTTGATGGGCGGGCTGCTGCGGATCGGCGAGTCGTCGCGGCTGCCGGTCCGGCTGTTCGAGATCGGCTCCTCGGGCGGCCTCAACCTCAACGTCGACCGGTTCGGCTACACCGACGACCAGGACCGGCTCCTCGGCGACGAGGCTGCCGAGCTGGTCCTCCGTGGGGCCTGGCGGGGGCGCGCGCTGCAGCCGTGGTCGGACCTCGAGGTGGTCGAGCGACGTGGCAGCGACGTGATGCCGGTCGACGTGGGGACCGTCGAGGGCCGGATCACCCTCACGTCGTACGTCTGGCCCGACCAGCTCGACCGGCACCAGCGGCTCGCGCAGGCGCTGCGGGTCGCCGCGAAGCACCCGGTGGACGTACGCCGCCAGGACGCGGTCTCGTTCGTGCGGGAGATCGAGCTCGTCGAGGGAACCACCACGGTGCTGTGGCACTCGGTGATGTGGCAGTACCTCTCGCACGCGGACCAGCAGGCGGTCACCGCCCAGGTGCAAAGGCTGGGCGCGGACGCCCGTGCGAGCTCGCCGTTCGCGCACCTGTTCCTCGAGCCCACCCGCCGGACTCCTGATGCCGACCACGAGTTCCTGGTGGTGCTGCGGATCTGGCCGACCGGCGAGCGGCGGATCCTCGGCCGGTCCGTAGGCCACGGAATACCCACAACCTGGGAGTAAACCTCTCGACGCCGGTGGCCGGTCGTGCGAAGGTGGCCGGAGCACCCGAGTCGATGGAGGTCCCATGTCAGCCGACGACAGCGCCACTCCGGCGAACGACGATCTGAAGGCCAAGATGCGCGAGGCACTCAAGCGCAAGCAGGCCGCAGGACACCCGGACGACTCGGCCGGCTCCCGGGCCAAGGCGCGCGGTCCGGAGGTCACCGGCGGCGCGGCGCCGAAGATGCACCGGCGCAAGGCCGGCGGCGGGGGTGCGTGAGGTATCCCACGCACCTGGTGTCTCCCCGAGACGGTGACCTTTCGGCACGATAGGGGGACGCCAAGACGAGGAGTGTGGGATGCAGTTCGGTCGCAGCTACGAGGAGTTCGAGGTCGGTGCGACCTACAAGCACTGGCCCGGCAAGACGGTCACCGAGTACGACGACCACCTGTTCTGCCTGATCACGATGAACCACCACCCGCTCCACCTCGACGCCAACTACGCCGAGAACACCACGCAGTTCGGCAAGAACGTCGTGGTCGGCAACTACATCTACTCGCTGCTGCTCGGGATGAGCGTGCCCGACATCTCCGGGAAGGCGATCGCGAACCTGGAGGTCGAGTCGCTGCGCCACGTCGCGCCGACGTTCCACGGCGACACGATCTACGGCGAGACCACCGTGCTCGACAAGTGGGAGTCGAAGTCGAAGGACGACCGCGGCGTCGTGCACGTGGAGACCAAGGGCTACAACCAGGACGGCACGCTCGTGTGCGTCTTCCGGCGCAAGGTGATGGTGCCCAAGGACAGCTATCTCGAGGCGCGCGGTGGTGAGCAGCCCGGACGCCCGACGCTGAGGGAGCCCGCCGCCAAGGACTGAAGGGCAGCCGCTGATGGAGCTCTGGCTGGTCCGGCACGGGGAGACCGAGTGGAGCCGCGACCACAAGCACACGTCCGTCACCGACCTCCCGCTGACCGAGAACGGTGTCGCGGTCGCCAAGCAGCTCGCGCAACGGCTGCACGGACAGGAGTTCGACCTGGTCCTCACCAGTCCGCGGGAGCGGGCCCGGCGTACCGCCGAGCTGGCCGGCTTCGGCGGCGCCGAGCTCGACGAGGACCTGGTCGAGTGGGGTTACGGCGACTACGAGGGGATCACCACGGCGGACATCCGAAAGACCGTGCCCGGCTGGACCGTGTGGACCCACGGGTCGCCCGGCGGCGAGTCGGCCGAGGAGGTGGCTGAGCGCCTCGACCGCGTGATCGCCCGGGTACGACGCCACGCCGGGCGGGCGCTCGTGTTCGGGCACGGCCACTCGCTGCGCGCCCTCGCCGCCCGGTGGATCGACCAGCCCGTCTCCGAAGGCCGCTACTTCCGGCTCGACACCGCCACCGTGTGCACGCTCGGCTACGAGCGGGAGACCCCGGTCCTGCTGCGCTGGAACAGCTGACCGCACCGGTGAGAGCGCGCGGCTCTCGACGTCACAACCCCACACGTGTGCTGGCGGAACACGGTTCTCGCGCTCGACCGTGCTGCTCCAGCACATGTGTGCTGGAACGGCCGACTCTGGCGACCCCCTGCCACCAGTTGCATGTAGCAGCGGTTTTGCGGGTCGTTGACGCGCCCATGTGACCGTGGTCCCGTCGAGGGGAGTTTGGCCATGGATTTGTCACGTAGAGAAGTGCTTCAGATCGGAGGGCTGAGTGCGCTAGCGGTCGCGGGCCTGACCGTCCCGTTCAACGGCAGCGTGTCCGCGAAGTCGGCGAGCCTGCTGGACGAGGACCTGATGCCGCGCCCGTACCGCACGGAGTTCACCCGGCCGCCGGTGCTCCGGCCGGTCGCGGAAGGGACGGACGAGCTCGGGAAGTACGCGAAGTTCGTCATCAACCAGATGGCCGGGACGGCTCCGTTCCTCCCCCAGGTGGGGGACACCCCGGTTTGGGGCTACGGGGGACGGGTGGCGGGCCCGACCATCCACGTGGAGGCGGGGACCCGCGCGATCGTCCAGATGCGCAACCGGCTGCCGGAGAAGCACCCGATGTTCGGGCACACGTTCAAGACGTCGACCCACCTGCACGGCAACGCATCGTTGCCGGAGTACGACGGGTACGCGGACGACCTGAGCCTGCCCGGGTTCACCAAGACCTACCAGTGGCCCAGCGTCTGGCAACCGGCCCGCACGCTGTGGTACCACGACCACGCGTCCCACACGACGGCCCAGAACGTCTACACCGGCCTCATCGCGCAGTACCACGTGCACGACGCGGTCGAGCGGGAGCTGCTGCCGCAGCGGCCCTACGACGTCCCGCTGACGATCGGTGACGTGATGTTCGCCCCTGACGGCGGCCTGGGCTACGACGACCGCGACCACTCCGGTGTGTGGGGCGACGTGGTCACCGTCAACGGCCGGCCGTGGCCGGTGATGAAGGTGCAGCGCCGGGTCTACCGGTTCCGTTTCGTGAACGCATCGGTGTCCCGCTCCTACCGGTACGTGCTGGAGCCGGGCGGCTCGTTCCACGTCGTGGCGACCGACGGCGGGCTGATGCCGAAGTCGCAGGAGGTCAGCCAGTTCCGCCAGGCACCTGCAGAACGCTACGAGGTGCTGATCGACTTCGCGCAGTACGCTCCCGGCACGCGGGTCGAGCTGCGCAACCTCAGCAACGAGAACAACCGGGACTTCGACCACACCGACAAGGTGATGGCGTTCGACGTCACCGACGAGCCGTTCGACAAGAGCGACCCGACCTGGAACCGGATCCCCAACGAGATGGTCAGCAGCGCCGCGATGAGCCTGCGGCCCGACCAGGCGATGCGCCGGCGGTTCATGGAGCTGAAGAAGAGCGACCTGACCAACATCTGGAGCATCAACGAACGCACCTGGGCCGACGTCGTGAACAGCGGCTACAAGGAGGTGTTCGCCAACCCGGGGCTCGGCGACGTCGAGATCTGGAAGATCGACAACCACTCCGGGGGATGGTTCCACCCGATCCACATCCACCTCGTGGACTTCCAGATCATCAGCCGCAACGGCAGGCCGCCGTTCCCCTACGAGCTCGGCCCCAAGGATGTCGTCTACTGCGGCGAGGACGAGACCATCGAGGTGCTGATGAAGTTCGGCCCGCACCGCGGCAAGTACATGATCCACTGCCACAACCTGCCGCACGAGGACCACGACATGATGATCCAGTTCAGCGTGGGCCTGCGCGACGATGTCGTCGATGAGCACGACCCGATCACCGCGGATCCGCCCGTGCTGGACACCGACGGTGACGACGTGGTGGTCTCGCGGATCGAGCAGGAGGTGTTCGACCCCTACGACCCGACCGAGCAGCCCGGCGAGGAGCCGACCGACCAGCCGAGCGACGGCGAGACCGAGGCTACGGGCGGCCCATCGGACGGTGAGACCGGCGCGACCGACGATCCGTCGGACGGTGAGACCGGTTCCGGCGACGGCGAGACGACGCCGTCCGACCCGGAGGCCACCGCGACCGAGACGCCGACCACGACAGCGCCGGACCCGACGCCGACCACGACCGTGCCCGAGCCCACGCCGACCAAGACGCGCAAGCCGCGCGGGCCCAAGACCCGGGAGCCACGCGAGCCGCGTCGGGAACAATGATCCGTGGCTGGCG
>DATFGA010000059.1:0-9241 GCA_035249775.1 Nocardioidaceae bacterium
ACGGGCCAGCTCGAAGCAGTCCGCGACCAGCTCCGAGCAGATCATCGGGGTGAGCCGGAACGCGTGCTTGTAGAGATCCATCCCGGCGTGGAGGCAGCCCGGCTGCTCGAACGCGGGGCGGTCGTCGCGGCCGGGTTGCAGGACGTTGAGGGAACGGGCGGGCTCGGTGAAGAACCGGAACGCGTCGAAGTGCGAGCACGCGACCCGGTGCGACTCGACCACCTCGTCGGTCCCGGACGGCCCCAGTCGCAGCGGCCAGGAGGCGTGACGGACGTCGGACTGCTCGAGCCGGTAGACCATCGCCCACTCGTGCATCCCGAAACAGCCCAGCTGCGCCGGACGGTTCGCGGTTTCGGTCAGCAACGCCAGCAGCGAGGACAACAGTGGCCGCTGCGAGACGACGTGGTCCCGGCTGACCGCAGCACGGTCGCCGCGTCCGTCGTACCCCTTCAGCTCGATGTACGACGCGGCGTCCGCACCGGCCAGCGCGAACCCGAATCCCGGATGCCACCGGCGCAGCGCGGCCGGCCGCTGTGAGTAGTAGGTGAACAGGAAGTCGTGCACCGGATGCGACTCGCGGCTGCGACGGCGCGCCAGGTGCGGCTCGATCCACGGGTCCACACGCGCCTCGTGGGCGTCCCGGCGGGCATGCCAGGAGGACTCGTCGAGGACCTCGAACGAGGCCGCGGCAGGCTTTTCCACACCGACGAGGGTAGTCAGCGGTCCGAGCCCGTCGCGCGGGTAGGCTCACCCCGTGCGCATCGCCAGATTCACCACCGGAGACGACCCGCAGTACGGCGTGGTCACCGGCGACGTCGACGAGCTCGGGATCCCGTCGGAGGACTCGATGATCGTGGCGCTCGCGGGCGACCCGCTGCACGTCGGGGTGAACCTGACCGACCAGGAGCACCAGCTCGAGGCGGTGCGGCTGCTCGCGCCGGTGATCCCACGCAGCAAGGTGGTCGGCATCGGCCGCAACTACGCCGCCCACGCCGCCGAGCTGGGCAACGAGGTTCCCGCCGAGCCGCTGATGTTCCTCAAGCCGAACACCTCCGTGGTCGGCCCCGGCGACCCGATCTTCTACCCACGACAGAGCAGCAACGTGCACTACGAGGGCGAGCTCGCCGTCGTGATCGGACGGATCTGCCGCGACGTGCCGGTGGAACGGGTCCAGGACGTGATCTACGGCTACACGGTCGGCAACGACGTGACCGCGCGCGACCTGCAGAAGAGCGATGTGCAGTTCACCCGCGGGAAGGGTTTCGACTCGTTCTGCCCGCTCGGGCCTTGGATCGAGACCGAGCTCGACACCAGCGACCTGCGGGTCACCACGCACCTGAACGGCGACCTGGTCCAGGACGGCTCGACCAAGGACCTGATCTTCGACATCGCCACGCTGGTCGCGCACATCACCTCGGTGATGACGCTGCTGCCCGGCGACGTCATCCTCACCGGCACCCCCGAGGGTGTCGGTCCCATGAACCCCGGTGACGAGGTCGAAGTGGCCGTCACCGGCATCGGATCCCTGACGAACAAGGTGGTAGCGCGTGACTGACGCATCAGACAACGGTCTGGGCGACGTACTGGGTGGACTGGCTCCGGAGAAGGTCAGGGTCCGCTTCCCACCTTCGCCGACCGGCTCCCTGCACGTGGGCAACGTTCGCAGCGCGCTGTTCAACTGGGCGTTCGCGCGCCATTTCGGCGGCACGCTCGTGCTGCGGATCGAGGACACCGACCTGGCCCGCAACACCCCCGAGGGCTACGCGTCGGTGATCGACTCGCTGCGCTGGCTCGGCATCGGCTGGGACGAGGGTCCCGAGGTCGGGGGCCCGTTCGCGCCGTACCTCCAGTCCGAGCGGTTCGACAAGTACGCCGCGGTGGCGCACCAGCTGCGGGAGGCCGGGAAGGCCTACGACTGCTACTGCTCCCAGGAGGAGGTCGAGGAGCGCCGCGCGGCCGCCCGCGCCGAGAACAAGACCAGCGGGTACGACGGACACTGCCGCGACCTGTCCCCGCAACAGGTCGACGCGTTCATCGACCAGGGCAGGAAACCGGTGCTCCGGTTCCGGATGCCGGACCGGCCGATCGTGTTCGACGACCTGGTCCGCGGGGAGATCACCTTCCTTCCCGAGCACGTGCCCGACTTCGTGCTGGTCCGCGCCAACGGCCATCCCCTCTACACCCTGGTGAACCCGGTCGACGACGCGCTGATGGAGATCACGCACGTGCTGCGCGGCGAGGACCTGCTCTCCTCGACGCCCCGCCAGATCGCGCTCTACGAGGCGCTCGCGGAGCTCGGGATCGGCACCGGCTCGCCGAGGTTCGGGCACCTGCCGATCGTGATGGGGGAGGGCAACAAGCGACTCTCCAAGCGCGACCAGGGCGCCGGCCTGACCGAGTACATCGAGCGCGGATTCCTGCCCGAGGGCATCCTGAACTACCTCGCGCTGCTCGGCTGGGGGATCGCCGAGGACCGGGACGTGTTCACGATGGCGGAGATGGCCGAGGCGTTCGACATCCGCCGGGTCAACCCGAACCCGGCCCGCTTCGACATGAAGAAGTGTGAGGCGATCAACGCCGCCCACCTGAGGGCACTCACCGTCGAGGACCTCACCGAGCGGATGATCCCCTACCTGCAGCGCGCCGGTGTTCTCGGCGACGCCGTGAGCGCGGGCCAGCGGAACCTGCTCGCGCAGGCGGCACCGCTGGTGCACGAGCGGATGACCACCCTCGGTGAGTGCGTGGACATGCTGGGCTTCCTGTTCCTCGACGACGCCACCTTCGAACGTGACCCCGCCGATGCCGAGAAGCTGCTCAACGAGGACGGCAGGTCCGTCGTCAAGGCCGCCCACGATGCGCTCGCCGGACTCGAGTCCTGGGAGACGACCGCGATCGACGAGGCACTGCGCCGCGCACTGGTGGAGGAGCTCGGGCTCAAGCCGCGCAACGCGTTCGGCCCGGTGCGGGTCGCGGTGACCGGTCGGCGGATCTCGCCCCCGCTGTTCGAGTCGCTGGAACTGCTGGGCAGGGACCGTTCGTTGGCCAGACTGAGCAGCGCGCAGGAAGGCTGAGCGCACCGGTGGAGGGGGCAAGGGCGTGAGCGACCAGTATCCGGGCGGCAATCCGCCGCCATACCCCGGCAACCAGCACTACCCGGGGAACCAGCCTTATCCGGGGAACCAGCCTTATCCGGGGAACCAGCCCTACCCGCAGCAGCAGCCGCCCCAGCAGTGGGGTCCGCCGCCGCAGGCGCAGTGGGGTCCGCCGCCGGCCCCTCCGGTACGACCGCTGCCGACGTTCCCGCACCCGGAGCCCCGCGAGTACCACCAGATGCTGCGCACCTGGAACTACGCGTGGTGGAAGCCCGTGGTCGGCATCCTGCTGGTCGGCCTCGGCATGGTGATCATCGCGCCGCTGGTGCTGATGCCGGTGCTGGTCGTCGGGGTGATGATCGAGGGCGGTCCATTCTGGGAGAGCTTCGAGAAGGCAGCGACCCTCCAGGCGATCGGCCCCGCCTCGCTGCTCTACCTGAACCTCACCCTGGGCGCAGCGATCCTGGTCACCTGGGCGGTGATGCGGTGGGTGCACCGGATGCGGCCACGCTGGCTGACCTCCGTCGTACCCAAGATGCGCTGGAAGTTCTTCTTCATCTGCCTCGGGCTGGCCGTGGCGGCGCTCATCGCGCAGCTGGTCGTGAGCATGCTGCTGCCGGGCGCCCAGGAAGCCGACATCGACCAGCAGGTCAACGACTTCACCACGACCACGGCGATCCTCGCGTTGATCGTGCTGGTCACCACGCCGTTCCAGGCCGCCGGTGAGGAGTATGTCTTCCGCGGCTACCTGATGCAGGCGCTCGGCTCGCTGTTCAACAACCGCTGGATCGCCCTGGTGGTCACCGCCACGCTGTTCGCGATGGCGCACGGCGTCCAGAACTTCCCGCTGTTCTTCGACCGGTTCATGTTCGGCCTGATCGCCGGCTGGCTGGTGCTGCGCACCGGCGGCCTCGAGGCCGGGATCGCGATGCACATCTTGAACAACTTCCTCGCCTTCGGGTTCGCGCTCACGTTCGCCGACCTGACCGAGACGCTGAACGTCTCCGAGGTCGGCTGGAGCAACATCCCGCTGACGTTGACGCAGTCGCTGGTCTACGCCGTACTGGTGCTGCTGGTGGGCAGAAAGCTGGGTCTGCAGACGCGGACCCGGCCGCCGATGACACAGGACACGACCGGCGACGTGAGGGTGCTCACGCACGGCTGAGGGAGGCGGTTCCCGTTTTGGTCGCGGACGGGTGACCCGTGTATTCTCAACCCTCGGCTTCGCAAGAAGCCGGATCCCATGGGGTATGGGGTAATTGGCAGCCCGACTGGTTCTGGTCCAGTTAGTCTAGGTTCGAGTCCTAGTACCCCAGCTAGAGCAGTGATTGGACTCCGGTCAGCGTATTGGCTAGAGTCTCGTCCCGCTCGGGCCCCCGTTGTGTAGTGGCCTAGCACGCCGCCCTCTCAAGGCGGTAGCGCCGGTTCGAATCCGGTCGGGGGTACCACCAAAGATGCCAGTCGTTAAGAACGGCTGGCTTTTTTGTTTCCAGAGCCACGGTCGCGGCGGTGTCCGATTTCCGCTAGCACTGGTTCCGCCGATGGGGGAGGATCGTGGGCATGGACATCGAGGACACCGAGGCCTGCTACCGGGCGGTCAAGAGCCGGGACCGTCGGTTCGACGGTGTCTTCTACACCGGCGTGCGGACCACCGGCATCTATTGCCGCCCGTCCTGCCCGGCGACCACCCCGCACCAGAAGAACGTCACGTTCTTCCGCACCGCAGCCGCCGCCCAGGGGGCCGGCTTCCGGGCCTGCCGGCGCTGCCTGCCGGACGCGACACCCGGATCACCGGACTGGGACGTGGCCGCGGACGTGACCGGCAGGGCGATGCGGCTTATCTCCGACGGCGTCGTGGACCGTGAGGGCGTGGAGGGGCTCGCCCACCGGGTGGGTTACACCAGCCGGCACCTGTCCAGGCTTCTGACCGCCGAGCTCGGGGCCGGGCCGCTGGCGCTGGCCCGCGCCAAGCGCGCACAGACCGCCCGGGTCCTGGTGGAGACCACCGCGATGTCGTTCGCCGACGTCGCGTTCGCGGCCGGGTTCACCAGCGTCCGGCAGTTCAACGACACGATTCGCGAGGTCTACGCCAGCTCACCGAGCCAGCTCCGCGGCCGGCAGCGGACCCGGGTGGTGTCACCCGGCCAGGTGGAGCTGCGGCTCGCGGTGCGCCGCCCGTTCGCGGCCGACGACCTGATCGGGTTCCTGGCGACCCGGGCCGTGCCGGGCATCGAGGCGGCCGGTCCCGGGTGGTACGAGCGCAGTCTCCGGCTCCCGCACGGCCAGGGCACCGCCCGGCTCACCGTGCCGCCTGCGAAGGAGGTGACCGGGACGGCGTTCGTGAACCTGACCCTGCGACTGTGCGACCTGCGGGACGTCGCCGCTGCCGTCGAACGGTGCCGACGGATGCTCGACGCCGACTGCGACCCGGTGGCGGTCGACGACGAGCTCGCCGCGGATCCGAGGTTGGCCCGACTGGTGCGTGACCGGCCCGGGCTTCGGGTGCCAGGTCATGTCGACGGCCACGAGATCGCGGTCCGCGCCGTGCTCGGCCAGCAGATCTCGGTCGCCCGGGCCCGGACCCTCGCTGGTCTGCTCGTGGCGCGGTACGGCGAAGAGCTGCCGGCCAGTGCCGCCGATGTCGGGGCCACCGACCCGCCCCGGGTCACCCACCTGTTCCCGTCGGCCGAGGTGCTCGCGGAGGTGGCACCGGAGGACATCCCGATGCCCCGGGCACGGGGTCGCGCGCTCAACGTGCTGTGCACGGCGCTGGCCTCCGGAGACATCCCGCTGGACCGCAGCGCCGACCGCGCCGACGTACGCGCCGCGCTGCTCGCCGTGCCGGGAGTCGGACCCTGGACCGCCGACTACATCGCGATGCGGGCCCTGGGTGACCCGGACGTGTTCCTGCCCACCGACGTCGGTGTGCGCCACGCGCTGGAGCGGCTCGGTGAGGACCCCCGGCATGCCGACCAGCTGAGCCAGGCCTGGCGCCCCTGGCGTTCCTATGCCCAGATGCACCTGTGGGCCTCGTTGACCCCGAAGGAGAAGTGAGCACGATGTGGACGTCCATGGAATCACCGGTCGGAACGCTGCGGATCGTCGCGAACCGCACCGCCATCACCGCGATCGAGTACACCGGGACACAGCCGGCGAGCCCGTCGGAGGCTTCCTCGATCAGCCGCGCCGCCGCGGTGTCGGCGGGCCGGGTGGTGGGGGAGCGCGATGACGCCAACCCGCTGCTGATCGAGGCGGTGCGCCAGCTGCGTGCCTACTTCGACCGTGATCTCAAGGAGTTCGACCTTCCGCTGGACCCGGCCGGCACCCCGTTCCAGGTGCTGGTGTGGGACCAGCTGAAGCTGATCGGCTACGGCGAGACCGCTTCCTACGGCGAGATCGCCGGCCGGCTCGGCAAGAGCCTCGCCGCGTCCCGGGCGGTCGGGCTGGCCAACGGGCGCAACCCGATCCCGATCGTGATCCCGTGCCACCGGGTCGTGGGTGCCAACGGCACCTTGACCGGCTACGCGGGCGGCGTCGAGCGCAAGCAGACGCTGCTCGACCTGGAGCAGGACGCGTTGTTCTAGGCGACCTACGACTTGCGGCTCAGCCTGCCGGCTGACACGTGCTCGTGCGCCATCCGGCGGATGGCGAGCAGCACCGGTTCGAGCAGCACGGTGCCCACGACGGCGCGCTCGGTGGCTGTCGCCGGGGACTCGCCGACGACCGATCCCACCTCGCGCCGCGCGATCGGGCCCATCGCTGCGGCGTACTCGTCGAGCAGGTCGTCGCTGACCGGCTGGCCGAGCGAGGACAGCGCGTCGAGCCCCTTCGCCAGGGCTTCCCGGTGCGGGCTGTCAGGCGCCAGCCGCCACCGCTTCCTCCGCACGAGTGCGGCCACCCGCGTCCGGGCTTCCGAGGTGGCGGGGGAGGACGGGTCGGTCGCGGAGAGCCTGGTGTGCGCGGCGCCGACCACCTCGTGAAGGGGCAGCGACTCGTCGTCGACAGCGGCGAGGATCGTGCGGACATCCTCGAGCCGCAGCGCTGCGACCTCGACGAGTGCCCGGATCAGCCGGAGCCGGCGCAGATGCGTCTCGTCGTAGTGCGCGCGGGTCGCCCCGGTCGCGGCGCCCGGCGGCAACAGGCCCTCGCGCAGGTAGAACTTGATCGTCGCGACCGGCAGGTCGCTGCGCTGTGACAGCTCCGACATCCACATGGGAATCATGTTGACATTAGATAGCGTTACTGTCCAATATTGGAGTGTAGAACTATCTAAAGGAGCCGAACATGGAAACGAGTCTCGCCCTCTCGGCCGACTCCCGACAGCTCGCCGGCATCCTGCTGCTGGCGCTCGTCACCGTCGAGACCGGTGGCATGTACATGGTCAAGCTGGTCCGCGGTGGCGCGGAGGCGACCCCGTTCCAGGTCTCGTTCGCGCGGGCCGGTCATGCCCACGCCGGCGTGCTGCTGATCCTCGCGCTGGTGTGCCAGGTGCTCGCCGACTCCACGACACAGTCAGGGTTCGTCGACTGGCTCTCCCGCAGCGGTGTCGCGGTGGCCGCGCTGCTGATGCCGGCCGGCTTCTTCTTCTCCTCGATGGGCAACGGTCGGGAGCGGCCGAACGGACTGATCGCACTGGTCTTCGTGGGCGCGTTCGTCCTTGCTGCCGGCCTGATCAGCCTCGGGATCGGGCTGTTGACCGCCGGCTGAGTGAAGTCGCCGCATCTGGGCAGGAGTACGAGCTGCGGCCGTGCCGGCGGGAGAAGGCGCATGGCCCGCACTTCTGGGGTGCCGACGATCTGGGGGCTCGTCCGCTCCGCTGCCCCGGTATGGAACGCCTCTTCTTCTACCGGGACTGGGAGCGCACGGCGGTGAAGTTCATCAGCTGGCTGGCGGAGTACGAGACCCCACCCGACCATGCCGGCTACGACGTCTGAGCGATTCTTCGCGTCACGTCGGCCTAGCCGCGTGGGATCCACCGGCTCGCGCCGCTCGTCGTCTCCGGTGTGTAGTCCGAGTCGCCGCCCCGCTCGGTGAGCACAGCGAACCGGATCGCGCCATAGTCCCCGTCATGAAGACACCGCGACGGCATTCGCAACCTGGCCACCGGCGCATCGGTCCGCCAAGTGACCCGGAAGCCGCGACAGGTCGAGGCGTTGGCCGCCTCCGGCATCTTCCTGTCCGTGAACGCGCCGGCAATAACGGCGTTGCGCGTTTCTCCGCCCGGCCGGTGCTCGCTGACGAGCCGCACGCCACTGGCCCTGCGGGGGTCGATGCTCACGATCAGGTCCCCTCGCACCGATTCGACGAAGCGGACCTTCACCACGACCGTGTGGTCGAGGTTGCGCACCGAGACTCGGGTGATGTCGAGGCCACGGTTGGCCGCGTCACCGGCGGGATCCTGCACCGCCACCTGGGCCGCGAGGGCGGGGGACGCAACCAACGAGGCCGCAGCGGCGGCGATGGTGATGAGGGCCGTTCTCGATCGCTTCACGAGGTGATGGTTGCACGGAGCCGTCCGCGAAGTCCTGCTTTCGGCGACTGCTACTCGGCGGCGCGGCGCAGCGACTCGGAGAGCCGTTCGGCGGCGGCGAGTACGGCGGGCGCGTGCATGCGGCCCGGTTGACGGGACAGCCGTTCCAGCGGCCCGGACACGGAGACCGCGGCGATGATCTTGCCGGAGGGGGAGCGCACCGGTGCCGAGACGGAGGCCACGCCCTGTTCCCGCTCGCCCACGGACTGTGCCCATCCACGGCGGCGGATGCCGGCCAGCGCGGTGGCGGAGAAGGCGGCGTTCTGCAACCCACGGTGCATCCGCTCGGGGTCCTCCCAGGCGAGCAGGATCTGGGCGGCAGAACCGGCGCGCATGCTCACCTGCGAGCCGACCGGGATCGTGTCGCGCAGGCCGGAGGGGCGCTCGGCCGCGGCGACGCAGACGCGGTACTCGCCCTGTCGGCGCCACAGCTGGGCGGACTCGCCGGTGATGTCGCGCAACCGGGCCAGGACCGGCCCCGCCGCGGCGAGCAGCCGGTCCTCGCCGGCGGCCGCGGAGAGCTCCGAGAGCCGCGGGCCCAGGACGAACCGGCCCTGCATGTCACGGGCAACCAACCGGGGGTGCTCGAGCGCCACCGCGAGCCGGTGGGCCGTCGGCC
>DATFGA010000060.1:0-7452 GCA_035249775.1 Nocardioidaceae bacterium
CGCAGCGTCAGCGTGGTGACGTCGTCTGTCTCCCGGTGGACCCCGATGACCCGGGCGCGCACCTCGTGGACCGCCCACATCGGGTTCACGACCTCGAGGTAGCGGTCGACCCCGTGGGGCGAGGTCAGCGCCGCGACCGCCGGAGACCGCAGGAGGCTCTGGGTCAGGCTCATGGTTGTGGAACTCCTTTGAGTGAACAACCGTACACTCAAACCATGTCAGCATACCGACGGTATGGTCAACTGCCGGTAGCGTGACCTGGCCCACGGCGGGGTGACGCGTCCGTCGTCTCGGTACATGCTTGTTCACCCAATCAGCGGCGCAGCGGTAGTTTGTGGTCCGTGGAGACTGCCGAGACCCGACAGGAACGCAAGGCGCGGACCCGCCGGGCGATCCTGGCCGCGGCGCTGGACATCGCGGACGAGCAGAGCCTGGCCGGGCTCTCGCTGCGCCAGGTGACCCGGGAGGTGGGCATCGTGCCGACCGCGTTCTACCGCCACTTCGCGTCGGTGGAGCAGCTCGGCCTGGCCCTGGTCGACGAGTCGTTCGCGTCGCTGCGCGAGATGATCCGCGACGTGCGCCGCGGGAACCCGGAGCTGCACGGCGTGATCCGCGGCTCGGTGGGGGTCCTCGTCGAGCACGTGCACGACCAGCGGGCTCATTTCCGGTTCATCGGTCGTGAACGGTTCGGCGGCGTGCCCGCCGTACGCGCGGCGATCCGGCACGAGCTCGAGCTGTTCGAGCGCGAGCTGGCCACCGACCTGGCTCGGCTGCCGGATCTGGACGCCTGGACGTCCGAGGACCTCCGGGTGCTGGCGAACCTCATCGTGAACGCCATGGTCTCCACCGCCGAGGGGATCATCAGTGCGCCCCCGGAACGGCCCGATGCCGAACGCGCGATCATCCGCACGGCCGAGAAGCAGCTGCGGATGATCGTGGTCGGTGCCGTCAACTGGCGCTCGACCTAGCCGACCCGTCACCTTTGGCGGGCCGAGCCGTCATGTTTGGTGTGCCGAGCCGTCGCGTATGGCGGGCCGAGTCCGAGCGGTGCGCGCCAGGTGGACGCCAATGACATCTGGGACTCGGTGCTAGGCGTTGTTCCCATCCATATGGACGGCTATAACGTCGGGAAACCGAAGCAGGATGCGACGCCGCGAGGCGCGCCGTACGGTCGCCCACCCAAACGCCCGCCAAAACTGACGGCTCGGCCCGCCAGACATGACGGCTCGGCCCGCCAAAACTGACGGCTCGGCGGGAGAGAGGGGAGGAGGGCGTCAGGCGGTTTGCCAGAGACCCATGAGGTTGCCCTCGGGGTCCTTGAAGTAGGCGGAGAACCCCATGTCGGCGACGGCCTGCTTGGCCAGCACCGTGGTCCCGCCGAGCTTCTCGATCTTCTCCAGCGACCCGTCGATGTCCTCCACGTCGACGACGATCACCGGTGACCCGACCGGGGCGTCGCGCTGCAGCATGCCGCCGTTGATGAACCCCGGCTCGCTCGGTGGGCCCTGCTCGTCGGTCGGACCGGTGGAGACCATCGTGTAGTTCATCTCGGGCATGTTCATGATGTTCCAGCCGAAGACATCGGCGTAGAAGCCCCGTGCCCGGTCCCCGTCCTCGAACGGGATCTCGAAGTGGACGACGCGACCTGTCATGGTGCCTCCCTCGGCTCGTGGCGCAGCGGTACGCAGCGCCTCTGTGACCCAGGCTTACTCTCGTGCCATGGAACGGTCAATGGCACGGGCGACCCAGCCGGCTGCGATCGACGTGCTCGTCGCCGAGTGCCGGGCCGGCCTCGACCGGGTCGATCCGGAGGCGCTCGCCTCGGAGGTCGCCGCCGGGGCCCTCGTGGTCGACATCCGGTCCTCGGACCAGCGGCGCCGTGACGGTGAAATGCCGGGCGCGCTGGTGGTCGACCGGACGGTCCTGGAGTGGCGGCTCGACCCGACCTCCCCCCACCGGCTGCCTGAGGCGACAGATCCGGACCGCCGGATCATCCTGGTCTGCAACGAGGGCTACAGCTCCAGCCTGGCCGCGGCGACGCTGCAGCGGCTCGGGCTCCGACGAGCCACCGACCTGGTCGGCGGCTTCCAACAGTGGCGGACCAGCCAGGCCTGACCGCCACAGGTCAAGACATCAGCTTCCTGGCAAGCGGGAGTGGCAGGTGCTTCAGGGCGACACCCACCGGTACCCACGGCCACGCCGGAACGTTCGCCCGCGGCTTCTCCTTCTCGATCGCCTCCACCATCGCCCGCACCCCCTTCTCGGTGGAGACGATGAACGGCACGTGCTTCACCCGCTCGTTCATCTCCGAGCGGATGTAGCCGGGGTAGATCACCGAGACCTTGATCCGCGATCCCCCCAGCTCCGCACGCAGCCCCTCGGCGAGGTGCGCGACACCGGCCTTGGTGGCGGCGTAGGTGGTCGCCGTCTTCGGCATCCCCCGCATCGCCGACATCGAGGAGATCATCACCAGGTGACCGGCGTCCTGCTGCCGGAAGATCTCCATCGCCGCCTCGGTCTGCGCGAGCGCCGCGACGAAGTTCGTCATCGCCGTCTGCTTGTTGGCGTCGTAGCCGCCGGTGCCGATCGGCGCTCCCTTGCCGAGGCCGGCGTTGATGACGACCCGGTCGACCCGGCCGAAGTCGGCGGCGAACCCGCGGAAGACTTCGAACACCTGCGCATCGTCGTTCACGTCGAGCGCGCGGACCTCGAACCGTTGGTCCGGGTGCCGCGCCGCGAGCTCCGCCTTCAGCTCGTCGAGCCGGTCGGTACGGCGTGCGCACAACGCGAGGCCGTGGCCCAGGGCGGCGAACTGTCGTGCCATCTCCTCGCCCAGCCCAGAGCTCGCGCCGGTGATCAGGATCGTCTTGGCCATCGGGGTTCCTGTCGGTAGGTGACCGGGCCGAGAAATCATGGCATGACGACAGCCGGGTCCACCGCCCACCTCGACGAGGTGCCGCGTCCTTGCCGGGCGGGTTTTCGGGGTGCCTGCCCGGGTACGGGTGGGTACACGACGTACCGACGTGCTCGACGAGAGGGACCCCATGGCAACCGCAGACGCAGTGGTGATCGGCAGCGGGCCGAACGGCCTGGTCGCCGCGAACCTGCTCGCCGACGCCGGATGGGACGTGGTGGTCCTCGAGACCCAGGCCGATGTCGGCGGCGCCGTGCACAGCGACTCGTCGGTGCAGGACGGCTACATCCACGACACCTTCAGCTCGTTCTACCCGCTCGCCGCCGGATCGCCCACACTGCAGGCGCTCGGGCTCGAGCGGCACGGACTGGAGTGGATGCACGCCCCGTCCGTGGTCGGCACCCCCTTCTCGGACGGCAGCTGGGCGGTGCTGCACCGTGACCGGGACGACACGGCCGCCGGCCTGGATGCCTTGGCGCCCGGCGACGGGGACGCCTGGCTGGCGATGTGCCGCACGTGGGACCGGATCGGCGACCAGGTGGTCGGCGCCCTGCTGTCCCCGTTTCCGCCGGTGAAGAGCGGCCTCGGCGCGCTGGCCAAGCTCCGCTCCGCCGGTGGCCTGGCCTTCGTGCGGATGCTGCTCGCCCCCGCGCGCACGGTCGCCGACCAGCACTTCCGCGGCGACGGCCCCAAGATGCTGCTCGCAGGGAACGCCGCGCACGCGGACATCCCGATGGACGCGCCCGGGTCGGCGGTGATGGGCTGGCTGCTGATCATGCTCGGTCAGCACCTGGGCTACCCGGTGCCGAAGGGCGGCGCGGGGATGCTCGCACAGTCGATGGCGCGCCGGTTCGAGTCCGAGGGTGGGACCATCCGGACCAACACGCGGGCCACCGAGGTGGTCGTCCGCGACGGTCGCGCGGTGGCGGTCCGCACCGAGCACGGCGACCAGATCGAGGCACGGCAAGCCGTGGTCGCCGACGTGACCGCGCCCAGCCTGTACGGCGACCTAGTCGGCTGGGACAACCTCCCGGACCGGTTCCGGAAGAAGATGGGCCGCTTCGAGTGGGACCCCGGCACGGTCAAGGTGGACTGGGCGCTCGACGGAGAGATCCCGTGGACCAACGGGCCGGCGCGGACCCCCGGCACCGTGCACCTGGCCGAGAGCATCGACGAGCTCGCCACCGCCCAGCAGCAGATCAACAACCACCAGATCCCTGCGCGGCCGTTCATGCTGGTCGGGCAGATGGCCAGCGCGGATCCGACCCGGGCACCCCAGGGCGGTGAGGCCGTGTGGGCCTACACCCACGTCCCGCACCACACCGAGTCCGACGCCGGCGGCGAGGGCATCCGCGGCACCTGGGACCGCGACGACACGGAGCGGATGGCTGACCGGATGCAGCGCAAGATCGAGGAGTACGCGCCCGGCTTTGGCGACCGGGTCATCGCCAGGCGGGTGCTCGGCCCCCATGAGATGCAGGACCGGAACGAGAACCTGCACGGCGGAGCCCTCAACGGTGGCACGTCCAACCTGCAGCAGGAGCTCGTGTTCCGCCCGGTCCCCGGCCTCGGTCGCGCCGAGACACCGATCAAGAACCTGTACCTCGGGTCTGCCTCGGCCCATCCCGGCGGCGGCGTGCACGGTGCCTGCGGCTCCAACGCCGCCCGTGCCGCGCTGGCCCACGCCCGAGTACGACGGCTGTTCACGGGCGGCCGTCCCGAGCAGAGCACAACCCGACCTGGAAAGGTGGATGCATGATGGACAGAGGAGTCGTCGTCGTGACCGGAGGAACCTCCGGGGTGGGTCGCGCCACCGCCCGGGCGTTCGCCGACCGCGGCCACCCGGTCGCCGTGCTGGCCCGGGGACAGGACTCCCTCGACGCCACCGAGCAGGAGCTCCGGGAACGCGGCGTGCCCGCCCTCGGCGTCTCCGTCGACGTGACGGACCGGAACGGCCTCGACGCCGCGGCCGACCGGGTCGAGAGCGAGCTCGGCCCGATCGAGGTCTGGGTCAACTCGGCCATGGTCACGGTGCTGGGCGAGTTCAGCGCCGTCGAGCCCGACGACTTCGACCGGGTCCACGACGTGGTCTTCCGAGGCACCGCGAACGGCACCCGCACCGCCCTGCGCTGCATGGCGTCGCGCGACAGCGGACGGATCATCCAGGTCGGTTCCGCCCTCGCCTACCGCGGCATCCCGCTGCAGTCGGCGTACTGCTCGGCCAAGCACGCGGTGCAGGGTCTCTCCGACTCAGTGCGCTCCGAGCTGTTGCACAACGGCAGCGCGATCACCGTCAGCGAAGTGAACCTCCCCGCGGTGAACACCCCGCAGTTCGACATGTGCAAGAACCTCCTCGACGGGGCACCACAACCGGTTCCGCCGATCTACCAGCCGGAGATCCCGGCCGCAGCGATCGTCGAGGCAGCCCGGACCGGGGAACGCGCGGTGAACGTCACCTTCACCACCACCCGCACCATCCTCGGCAACAAGGTCGCCCCTGGCGCGCTGGACCAGGTGCTGGCCGGGACCGGCTACACCGGGCAGATCGTGGACCGGCCGCGCCAGCCGGGCAACAACCTGTACGACCCGCTGCCCGGCGACCACGGCTGCCACGGCTCCTTCGACGACCAGGCGCGGGAGACCTCGGCGCAGGAGCGGCTCCGGTTCAGCCCGCTCGGCACTGGCGCACTCGCGGTCGGGAAGGTGGGCCGTCGGGTGGGTGCTGCGGCGATCAAGCACGTCGTATGACGGCATGCCCGGAACGTTGAGGGGTACACCGCCGCCATGAGCCGAACCAGCAGAGTGATGAACTGCAGCCAGCAGGCGGTCTTCGACGTCCTCAGTGACGGCTGGACCTATGCCACCTGGGTGGTAGGAGCAGCCCGGATCCGTGAGGTGGAGGAGGGCTTCCCGGCGGTCGGCACGAAGATCCACCACTCCGTCGGCCTGTGGCCGGCACTGCTGAGCGACAACACCGAGGTGGAGCGGGTCGACGAGCCGCGTGAGCTGCAGCTGCGGGTTCGCGCGTGGCCCACCGGCGAGGGCCAGGTCACCATCATCTGCGAGCCGCACGGTGACGGGCAGACGAAGGTGACCATGACCGAGCAGGCGGTGAACGGACCCGCCACGATGATCCCCAACCTGGTCCAGGACGCGATGCTCAAGATGCGCAACACCGAGACCCTGCGCAGGCTCGCCTTCCTCGCCGAGAGTGGTGCACGTAGCAAGCACGGACGCTACGAGTAAGACGGCCGGCCGCGCCAGGCTCGCAGCCGATGAGGATCAGCGACACCGGTGACCTGTGGTGGAAGACTGCGGTCGTCTACTGCCTGGACGTGCAGACCTTCATGGACTGGGACGGCGACGGAGTCGGCGACTTCCAGGGTCTCTCCGAGCGGCTGGACTACCTGGCCGACCTCGGCGTGACCTGCCTGTGGTTGATGCCGTTCTATCCCACCGCCGACAAGGACGACGGCTACGACATCACCGACTTCTACGGCGTCGATGCCCGGCTCGGCACGCACGGTGACCTCGTCGAGGTGATCCGGACCGCACGCGACCGCGGCATGCGGATGATCATCGACCTGGTGGTCAACCACACCTCCGACAAGCACCCCTGGTTCAGGTCGGCGCGGGCGAGCAAGACCTCGCCGTACCGAGACTTCTACGTGTGGCGCACCGACAAGCCACCGGATACGTCGGACCAGGTGATCTTCCCCGACCAGGAGAACAGCATCTGGGAGCTGGACGAGAAGACCGGTGAGTACTACCTGCACCGGTTCTACAAGCACCAGCCCGACCTCAACATCGCGAACCCGCTGGTGCGCGACGAGATCGCCAAGGCGATGGGCTTCTGGCTCGAGCTCGGCATCTCGGGGTTCCGGGTGGACGCGGTGCCCTATCTGGTCGCCACCACCGGCGTGCCCGAGCCGCAGGCCGAGATGTTCGCCGACCCGCACGCCTACCTGCGCGACCTGCGCGCTTTCCTTGGCCGGCGCACCGGTGACGGCATCCTGCTCGGCGAGGTCAACCTGCCGCACAAGGAGCAGCGGAAGTACTTCGGCGGCGGGGACGCCGACGAGATCACCATGCTGTTCGACTTCATCGGCATGCAGAACCTCTACCTGTCCTTCGCCCGCCAGGACGCCCGCCCGCTCGAACGCGCGATCAGCCGGCGTCCGTCGATCTCCTCCGACAACCAGTGGGCCAGCTTCCTCCGCAACCACGACGAGCTGACGCTCGACAAGCTGTCCGACAAGGAGCGGCAGGAGGTGTTCGACGCCTTCGGACCCGACCCGGACATGCAGCTGTTCGGCCGTGGGCTGCGTCGGCGGCTGCCGACCATGTTCGACGGGGACCCGCGCCGGATCCGGATGGCCTACAGCCTGATGTTCTCGCTACCGGGCACGCCGGTGCTGTTCTACGGCGAGGAGATCGGGATGGGCGAGAACCTCGAGATCGACGGCCGGCTCAGTGTGCGCACGTCGATGCAGTGGACCGACGGCCGCAACGCCGGCTTCTCGAACGCGAAGCCGGCG
>DATFGA010000061.1:0-16941 GCA_035249775.1 Nocardioidaceae bacterium
GGTCGCGCAGGGGTCTGCTGCGGTGGTCTCCCCGTCGGTCGGAGTCCCGGACGTGGTTTCCGGCGCGGCGCTCGGCTCGTCACCTGCTTCGTCGACCGGCGCGCAGGCGACGGCGGTGACCAGCAGCGGGACGGCGAGCAGGCGAAGGGGGCTGATGCGCATGCGCTGATGGTATTGCTCCGGGCCGGTCCCGGCGGTCGAAATATCAGCGAGTGGTCGAGGTCACCTGTGCAACTAGTTGCATAGCAGCCGGACCGCGGCCACCCTGGTGCGATGGCCCTCGAGCACGCGCTACTCGTCTCGCTCAGCGAGCGCCCCGGTTCTGGCCTCGAGCTGTCCCGCCGCTTCGAGCGCTCGATCGGGTTCTTCTGGAGCGCCACCCACCAGCAGATCTACCGGGTGCTGCGCCGGATGGAGGACGACGGCTGGGTGTCCTCGAGCACGGTCGGCCAGCAGGGCCGTCCCGACCGGAAGGTCTACTCGGTGTCCCCGGCGGGCCGGCGACAGCTGGAGACCTGGCTGGCGACGTCGGTGCCGATGGAGCAGTTCCGCAGCGAGATCGCGGTCAAGGTGCGCGGTTCGTCGTACGGCGACCGGTCGGCTGTGCTCGCCGAGGTCCGCGAACATCTCGCCGACCACCGCACCCGGCTGGCCCACTACGAGCAGCTCGCCGCCCGTGACTTCCCGGACCCGGCCGGCCTCGACGGCAGGCACCTCGACGTCTACCTGGTGCTGCGGGGCGGCATCCGGCTCGAGCAGTTCTGGGTCGACTGGCTCACGGAGTACCTCGACGCGCACGGCGCACCGCACCACCTCGACCCGTCCCACGAAGGAGCATGACCGTGTCCACCTCGCAGACCGCACCGGGCGGCTCGCCGTACCCCCATCTGCTCTCGCCGATCACCATCGGCGGCACCACCCTTCGCAACCGGGTGGTGATGGGCTCGATGCACACCGGCATGGAGGACCGTGCGCGGCACCTGCCGGAGCTGGCGGCGTACTTCGCCGAGCGGGCCCGCGGCGGGGTCGGGCTGATCGTGACCGGCGGCTACGCCCCGAACGTGCGCGGCTGGCTGCTGCCGTGGGGTTCCCGGATGGCGACCGGGCGGCACGCCGACAAGCACCGGCTGCTCACCGACTCGGTGCACGAGGAGGGCGGCGCGATCGCCCTGCAGATCCTGCACGCCGGCCGCTACGGCTACACGCCGCTGAACGTCTCGGCATCCGCGACGAAGTCACCGATCACCCCGTTCAAGGCAGCGGCGTTGTCCGGCAGGGGCGTCGAGCGCACCATCGACGACTACGTGCGGGCGGCGAGGCTGGCCCGCCGCGCCGGCTACGACGGCATCGAGGTCATGGGGTCCGAGGGTTACCTGATCAACCAGTTCCTCGCGCCGCACACCAACCGACGCACCGATGCGTGGGGCGGTACGGCGGAGCGGCGGATGCGCTTCCCGATCGAGATCGTCCGCCGGGTCCGCGAGGAGCTCGGGCCGGACTTCCTGGTGATGTACCGGATGTCCCTGCTCGACCTGGTCCCCGACGGCCAGACGTGGCAGGAGACCATCGCGCTCGCCAAAGCCCTCGAGCAGGCCGGCGCGTCCCTGATCAACACCGGGATCGGCTGGCACGAGGCGCGGGTGCCGACGATCCTGACCCAGGTCCCGCGTGGGGCCTGGACCGGCGCGACCGCGCGGCTGCGACCCGAGCTCGGCATCCCGGTGTGCGCGTCGAACCGGATCAACACCCCCGAGCTCGCGGAGCAGCTGATCGCCGAGGGCGCCGCCGACCTGGTCTCGTTGGCCCGTCCGCTGCTCGCCGATCCCGACTTCGTCACCAAGGCAGCCGCCGGCCGCGCCGACGAGATCAACACCTGCATCGCCTGCAACCAGGCCTGCCTGGACCACACGTTCGCGAACCAGCGCGCCTCCTGCCTGGTCAACCCTCGGGCCGGCCGGGAGACGTCGCTGGTGCTGCTGCCGGTCCCGAAGCCGCGCGCGAAGGCAGTCGCCGTCGTGGGCGCCGGGCCGGCCGGGCTGTCCGCAGCGGTGACCGCGGCCGAGCGGGGACACCGGGTGACCCTGTTCGAGGCGGACGCCGCGATCGGCGGTCAGTTCCGGCTGGCCATGCGGGTCCCGGGCAAGGAGGAGTTCGCGGAGACCCTGCGCTACTACACGCGGCGGATGGAGGTGCTCGGCGTCGACGTCAGGCTCGCCACCCGGGTCTGCGCCGAGGATCTGGCTGGGTTCGACGAGGTGGTCGTCGCCACCGGTGTCCTCCCCCGGATCCCTGTCCTGGAAGGCGTCTCGCACCCGCAGGTGGTTTCCTACCCGGACGTCCTCGACGGCTCTGTGCGGGTCGGCCGCCGGGTCGCGGTGGTCGGCGCCGGCGGGATCGGCGTCGACGTGAGCCACTTCCTCACCCACGAGGAGGAGGACCTCGACGACTGGTTCGCCCACTGGGGTGTCGCCGACCCCGCGCTGCACCCGGGCGGGCTGACCGAGAAGAAGCCGCGCACGCCAGCCCGCGAGGTGTGGCTGCTGCAGCGAAAGACCTCCTCGATCGGGAAGGGTCTCGGCAAGACCTCCGGCTGGGCGCACCGGGCCGTGCTCAAGGACTCGGGAGTGCGGATGCTTCCCGGGGTGACCTACGAGCGGGTCGACGATGCGGGCCTGCACATCCGGGTCGGCGCCACCGACGACGCCCCCGGCGAGCTGCAGGTCCTCGACGTGGACCACGTGGTGCTCTGCGCGGGGCAGGAGTCGGTGCGCGACCTCTACGACGAGCTGGTGGCCCGTGCCAGGACCGATGCGGCCGCGCCCGCCGTACACCTGGTCGGCGGCGCCGACGTCGCAGCCGAGCTGGACGCCGAACGAGCGATCCGCCAGGGCACCGAGGTGGCGGCGGCGCTGTAGCTCAGTGGTGCTCGACCTCGCCGAGGTGCTCGTGGCCGCGGTGGGACTGCGGCTCGATCTGGAACGTCGCGTGGTCGACCTCGAAGTGCGCGGCCACGCACTGGCTGAACTCGTCGAGCAGCGACCCGACGCCGCGCGCCTCGAGGACCTCGTCGGTGACGGTCACGTGCACCGACAGCATCGGCATCCCGCTCGTGATCATCCAGGCGTGCAGGTCGTGCACGTCGACGACTCCGGGCACCTTCTGCAGGTGGATGCGGACGTCGTCGAGGTCGATGTGGTGCGGCGTGGCCTCCAGGAGTACGTCGACCGCCTCCCTGGTCAGGGTGAAGGCGCGGGGCAGGATCATCACCGCGATCACCAGCGAGGCGATCGAGTCCGCCCGGGTGAACCCGGTGGCCGCGACCACGATGCCGGCCACCACGACGACGACGGAGCCGAGCAGGTCGCTGAGCACCTCGAGGTAGGCGCCCTTCATGTTCAGCGAGGCATCCCGACGCCGGGACAGCACCCCGAGGGAGACCGCGTTGGCGAGCAGTCCGACCGCCGCGAACGCCAGCATCGGCCCGGCCTCGACGTCGACCGGGTCCATCAGCCGGCGGACCCCGGCGTAGCCGAGGTAGCCGCAGACCACCAGCAGGACCACGGCGTTGACGAGCGCGGCCAGGATCTCGGCGCGGTGGAACCCGAACGTGCGCCGCGAGGTCGGTGGCCGGGTCGCCACGTAGGAGGCCGACAGGGCCAACCCGACCGCGGCGGCGTCGGTCAGCATGTGCCCGGCGTCGGCCAGCAGCGCGAGTGACCCGCTGACCCAGGCACCGACCACCTCGACGCCGATCACCACACCGGTGACCAGCAGCACCAGCTTCAGGCGTGACCGGTCCTCGGCCCGACCCGCGGCGTGGCCATGGCTGTGCCCCTGGCTGTGTCCTGCACCCATCGGCGCCAGCCTAGGCGGAATACGGTCGCATTCATGCCGGTTACGCCGGACATGAGCGAAACCCTGAGGGTCGACATCTGGTCCGACGTGGCGTGCCCGTGGTGCTACATCGGCAAGCGGCGGTTCGAGGAAGGCGTGCGCCGGTACGCCGACGGCGCGGACCGTCCCGTCGACGTCGAGTACCACTCCTTCGAGCTGGCGCCGGACACCCCGGTCGACTTCGAGGGGACCGAGATCGACTTCCTGGCCGGCCACAAGGGAATGGCGCCGGCACAGGTCGAGCGGCTGCTCGCGCAGGTGACGGAGGTCGCGGCCTCGGTCGGCCTGGCCTACGACTTCGAGGCGCTACGGCACACCAAGACCCTCAAGGCGCACGAGGTCCTGCACCTGGCCAAGGAGCACGGCCGACAGGTCGAGCTCAAGGAGCGGCTGCTCAAGGCCTACTTCGAGCAGGGTCGCCACGTGGGGCACGACGAGGACCTCGCCGACCTCGCCGCCGAGGTCGGGCTGGACCGCGGGCAGGTGCTCGCGGCGCTCGAAGCGGGGACCTACCGCGACGCGGTCCAGGCCGACATCGCCCAGGCGCGCGCCTACGGGATCAACGCGGTGCCGTTCTTCGTGATCGACGGCAGGTACGGCGTCTCCGGCGCGCAGGACCCCGACATCTTCGCGCAGGCACTCCGCCAGGCCGCTTTGGAACCGGCCGACACCGCCGTCGCCCAGCGCCGATAAGCCGGCCGGCCGGCTCCGAGCACGTTCGGTCGACGAATAACTGGTGAAGAATCGGCCCGTGCAGCGCCGCAAACACCTCGCTCTCCACCACTTCCAGGGACACACCGACCGATCCGGCGAGCCGGGGTCACCGTTCGACGAACTGGTCAAGAACCGGCCCGTTCAGCGCCGCAAACACCCCGTTCTCCACCACTTCCAGGGACACACCGACCGAGCCGGCAAGCCGGGGCCACCCTTCCACGAACTGGTCAAGAATCGGCCCGTTCAGCGCCGGAAACACCTCGCTCGCCACCAGTTTCCGGGACACACCGACGGATCCGGAACTGAACCGGCTCTACGACGTTCGCCCCCCGGCCTAGCAGCCACGGTGGCCGCATCGCTTTCCGGGCATCGCGTGGGTGGGT
Source organism: Nocardioidaceae bacterium (assembly GCA_035249775.1). GTDB lineage: Bacteria > Actinomycetota > Actinomycetes > Propionibacteriales > Nocardioidaceae > Nocardioides_C. Next base: position 4,992 of record DATFGA010000061.1, read on the forward strand.
TCCCACCGCGATCGTGGCTACGGTGGCCCGATGACGACCGACACCGTGCAGCTCCACCACGACAGGCAAGGTCCCTCCGACGCACCGGCCGTGTTCCTCGGCGGATCGCTCGGCACCACGCTGGCGATGTGGGACGGGCTGGCCGAGCGGCTCGCCGGGAGGTACCAGGTGATCCGCTTCGACACCCGCGGTCACGGAGCCTCGCCGGCGCCGGCCGGCCCGTACACGATGAGCGAGCTGGCCTCGGACGTCGTCGGGCTGGCCGACGAGCTGGGTCTGGGCCGGTTCTCCTACGTGGGACTGTCCCTCGGCGGCGGCATCGGCCAGGCCGTCGCCGTCGAGCACCCGGAGCGAGTCGCTTCCCTCGTGCTGTGCTGCACGGCGCCGGTGTTCGGGGACGCCGCCACCTGGCGGGAGCGGTCCCTGCGGGTGACCGCCGAGGGGATGGGGTGGCTGGTCGACGCCACCCGGGAACGCTGGTTCACCCCCGAGTTCCTGAAGTCGGATCCCAAGGCCGCGGACCGGATCCTCGACATGCTCGCCAACACGTCCCCGGTCGGTTACGCGGCGTGCTGCGACGCGCTCGCGGCGTACGACCTCTCCGGCCGGCTCACCGAGATCACCGCCCCGACCCGGGTCATCGCGGCCGCCCAGGATCCCGTGACGCCACCGGAGGTCACCAGCAAGCTCGCCGAAGGCATCCCCGGTGCGGACCACGTGGTGGTCGACGACGCCGCGCACATCGTGAACATCGCGCAGCCGGAGGCCTTCGGCACCGCGGTCGAGGAGCACCTCGACCGGACCGTGGGGGCGTGAGGTGCCGGCCCCAGCGATGGACGTACGCCGCGCCGCCGACCGTTTCGCGACGCGGGTCGACTGGCTCGACTCGAAGCACTCGTTCTCGTTCGGGCATCACTACGACCCGGACAACGTGGGCCACGGGCTGCTCCTGGTCAACAACGACGACGTGGTGAGCCCCGGCACGGGGTTCGACACCCACCCGCACCGGGACATGGAGATCGTGACCTGGGTGCTGCGCGGCAGCCTGGTGCACCAGGACTCCACCGGCCGCTCCGGAGTCATCTATCCCGGGCTGGCACAACGGATGAGCGCCGGCACCGGGATCCTCCACTCGGAGAAGAACGACGCGTGGCGGATCTCCGACGCCCACCCCGTCCACGACGAGCCTGTGCACTTCGTGCAGATGTGGGTGCTGCCCGACGAGCCGGGGATCACACCGGGCTACGAGCAGCTCGAGATCGACGACGAGCTGATGCGCGGTGACCTGGTCACGGTCGCGTCCGGGATGGACCGGCACCGCGGCGACAGCGCGATCCGGATCCACAACAGGCACGCGGCGCTGCACGTGGCGCGGTTGGAGCCTGGCAAGTCGACCGGCCTCCCGGAGGCGCCGTACCTTCACCTGTTCCTGGCCCGGGGATCCGCCGACCTGGAGGGCGCCGGTCCACTGGCCGAGGGGGACGCGGTGCGTTTCACCGCCACCGGTGGACAGCGGGTGACCGCGACCGGCGACGGTGCGGAGATCCTGGTCTGGGAGATGCACGCCGACGCCCGCGCCGGCTGACCCGGCTCAGAAGGAGAAGAACGACTCGTTCATCCGCGGGTCGGGCGCGAACGGTACGACGGCCAGCCGCATCCCGGTCTGCCGGAACCGTTGCTGCTCGACCCGGGACACCACCTCGTTGGCGCGGTCGCACTGGCTCTGGGACAGGTAGAACGCGAACAGCCGCAGTCGCTCGCGCGCGGCGTAGAACGTCTCGAGCACCACCTCGTCGGAGCTGCCGATGGTCTCGAGGTCGTACAACGCCTGCTCCACGTCCTCCGGGCGCACCCTCGGGGCCAGCTCGGGGTGCACGTCGATCATCCCGTCCTCGGAGACGATCACGATCAGGCACGGCGCCGAGGAGGCGGCGGTGTAGCGGACGGCGGAGTTGTACCGCGCCCCCCGGCCCGGGTCGCCGACGCCGGTGGCGATCCCGTCGAGGATCACCCCCACCGCGTGGCAGGTGCCGTCGGGGGTGAGCAGCACCGCGCCGTCGATCCGGGTCAGCGAGCGGAGCATGGCGCTGTCGATCTGCTGCGGCTCGATGGCCAGCGCCTGCGGTGCCAGCCGCTTCGCCTCCTGGGCGGCGGCCGTGGTGACGACCAGCATCGTGCCCTTGGACTGGCTGACCGCGGTCTGCGCGAGCCGCCAGATGGCGCGGATGTTCTCGTCGCTGACGCTGGCGAAGACCCGGCGCATCGAGTCGACGAACAGGGACGGCGACATCCGCGGCCGGGGCAGCTGGGGGTGCCCGTTCGCGACGCGCAGCAGCGGCGAACCGTGGTGGGACATCTGCCAGATGCCCTGCTCGATGATGCCGAACCGGAACACATCCTCGGTCGTCCCGTCGTACTCCTCGGAGACCGTGCCCAGACCGTAGATCGTGGTGCCGTCGACCAGCAGGCTCAGCTCCGGCCCCGTGATCTCGAGCAGCTTGCGGAACTGGAGCCGCTCGCGCACCGAGATCGGGACCCGCAGCCGCACCGCGACGTCCACGCAGCTGTGCCCGTCGCAGGCCAGGATCACCGAGCCGGAGCCGGCCCTGCCCTCGTAGGCGGTCGAGGCGAGCGCCTCGAAGGAGTCGAAGAGGCCCTTGGCCAGGGTCTCGCCGGCGATCATCGCCGCGGAGAACACCAGGTGGTTCGCCGAACGCCGGATCGCGTCGGTCGGCACGTCGTCCTCGATCGGGGAGATCGTCCGCGGCGGCTTCGCGGCCAGCAGCGCGTGAGTGGCGGTGCGCAGCAGCTCGCTGATGATCCCGTGCGCCAGCGACACGGTGATCGGGACACCGTCGACCTCGGTCGTCTCGAGCCGTGGCAGAGCGTCGAGGCTCTCCCGGTCCACGGAGACGACCGGGTGCACGTCGTACTCCCCCACCGGCGCGGACTGGCCGACGAAGAGGGCGCGGCCCTGCCCGGCCTCGGCGTGCTCCATCGCCGCCTCGACCGCCCTGGCCCGGGCGTTGTCGCGGAACAGCTCGTGCCGGGCCTCGTGCATCTCCTCGGACGGGAACTCCAGGTCGTGCACGAAGCTGTCCTCGTAGCGCCGCTTGGCGTCCAGGGCGACATCGGCGAAGTCCACGGCGTCGAACGCGACCGCCTGCTCCTTGGCCTCCAGCGACACCGCCTGCTCAGCGGCCCCGTCCCGGGCGAACCCGACGAGGAAGGCGTCCGGCGACAGGATCGCCCCGATCTGGTCCAGCGCCCGGTCGGTGGCGCCGTCCAGGGACACGCGGAAGTGGTGCTGGTAGCCCCACATGGTGTGGGTCAGCGCGGCGTCGGACACGGGTGTGGCTTCACTTCTGGACGGGTGCACGGGTCACAGCCGATGTTCCCCCAAGTGTGGCCCGCAAAACGACCGGCGCTCCGGTCAGTGAGACGGACCGCGGCTATGACACCACCTTGAGCCCCACCACACCGGCCACGATCAGGACCAGGCACAGGATGCGCGCCACCGATGCAGCCTCGCCGAGGGCGGCGATGCCGTAGGCGGCGGTTCCGACCGCGCCGATGCCGACCCAGACGGCGTACCCGGTGCCGACCGGGATGCTGCGCAGCGCGTACGCCAGGCCGGCCATGCTCAGCACCAGCGCGACGGCGAACACGGTCGTGGGTACGGGTCGGGTGAATCCCTTGCTCTCACCGAGGGCGGATGCCCAGACGGTCTCGAGCAGGCCGGAGAGGATGAGGACGAGCCAAGCCATGATGTGCCTCCGCAGTCAGCTGGTGGTTGCTTACTGCGTCGTCTTGCCTGACCGGGTACGACGCGCTCGTCCGGGAGGCCCCGTCGTACGACGGGGTGGCCTCATGTTCCACGATAGGTGAGCCGCCGCTGCGATTCAGCATCCTGTGACTGATCTGACCAGATGACAGGGGCCCGGCCGATCCAGGTCCGGATGCCGCCCAGAACCGGCTAGGACACCGGCCCCTCGATCAGGCTGATCACCTCAGCTGTCGAGCGCACGTCGCCGAAGGTCCGGTAGACGGTGTGCAGCGTGGCGTTGTGGTCCTGGTCGCGTCGGGCCGCGTTGCCGTCCGCGACCATGATCACCCGATAGCCCAGCGTGCTCGCGTCGCGGGCCGACGACTCACAGCAGACGTTCGTGACCGTGCCCGTGACCAGGACCGTGTCGATCCCGCGGCCGTCCAGCAGGTCCGGGAGTGGCGAGCGGCCCGGGAAGAACGCACTGGCGGCCGTCTTCTCGACCAGCAGGTCGTCGCCGTGGATCTCGAGCTCGTGCCACAGCCGCTCCTGCATAGTCCCTTCGCCGCCCGAGCGTCGGTACATCTCCGCGATCTGAGGTCCGTAGAACTCGTCCGCGACGCTCGAGTGGTCCGGGACGCCAGGGAGCACCCAGGCCACCGTGCCGCCGGCCTCCCTCAGGGACGCCGCGAGCCGGCTGATGTTGGGCACGATGCCGCGGCAGAACTCGTTCTCGGCCACGAAGAACGGGACCATGTCGATGACGACGAGCGCGGTCCGCCGGGGGTCCAGGTGCTCGAACGCGTGGCGCCGTCCGCGTCGCTGCTCGTGGCGCGCGTACTCGCGCTCCTCGATCTTCCACTGGTGAACCTGGGTGCTGTCGGACACTCGCGCCGGCCCCCTCAGCCGAGCCTGGGCGGTGGCCCCACGAGCTCGATGCCGTAGTGCTCCATGCCGCTGACGATGGCAGCCATGTCCGGTTCACCGGGTGGTGGCAAGGTCAGCGCCGTCGCTTCATGTCCGGTGCTGCGGAAGAACTCCTCGCTCGCTCCCGGTGTCACCAACGTCAGAAGTCGAGCGGTCTCGGAACGGACGAGGAACGTGTGGGTCCGCCCGCGTGGCCCGAAGACGTAGGTGCCGCTGCCCGCGACGTACTCGTCCTGCTCGAGGAAGAAGGTCACCTCCCCGTCGAGCACCACCCACGCCTCGTCCTCGTTGGTGTGCCGGTGGACCGGAGGCGCCGACCCCTGCGGCAGCAGCTGTTCGGCGAGGGTGAACGCGCCGCCGGTGAGCGCCGACGGAATCTTCCAGTTCCAGAGGCAGTCCAGGTGCCAGGTTCCGTCTCCTCCGCCGGGCGGTACGACGAGCTCCCGGGTGTCTTGGGTGGTCATGGCCGTTGTCCTTCCGAAGGTCGAGCCAATAGTGCCCGCCCTCGGCAGCGTTGTCAGCCCTTGAGCTCGGGGAACTGGTCGTCGCGCCACTCACCGGACTCCGGCACCGCCCCGGCCACGCCGGCGGCCAGCTCGTTCTCCCGGGCGCGGAGCTCGACGCGGCGGATCTTCCCGGAGATCGTCTTGGGCAGCTCGGCGAACTCCAGGCGGCGGATCCGCTGGTACGGCGCAAGGTGCTCGCGGGCGTACCTCAAGATGTCCAACGCGGTCTCGCGCGACGGTTCGTGCCCGGGCGCCAGCACGACGTAGGCCTTCGGCACGGCGAGCCGCACCTCGTCCGGAGCCGGCACCACCGCGGCCTCGGCCACCGCCGGGTGCTCGATCAGGACGCTCTCGAGCTCGAACGGGCTGATCTTGTAGTCCGAGGCCTTGAACACGTCGTCGGTGCGGCCGACGTAGGTGATGTAGCCGTCCTCGTCCTGGGTAGCCACGTCGCCGGTGTGGTACCAGCCGCCGGCCATCGCCTCGGTGTTGCGCTGCTCATCACCCTGATAGCCGGTCATCAGCGGCAACGGCTTCGTCGACAGGTCGAAGCAGATCTCGCCCTCGCCGCTGCCCTCGACGGGTCGACCGGTCAGTGGGTCGACCAGCACCACCGGGCAACCGGGCAGCGGTCTGCCCATCGACCCGGGCTTCACGGCCACACCGGGGATGTTGCCGACGCAGGCGGTCATCTCGGTCTGCCCGTAGCCGTCCCGCAGGGCCAGCCCCCACTGCTTCCTCACCTGCTCGATCACCTCCGGGTTCAGCGGCTCCCCGGCGCCGACCACCTCGCGCAGGTCGCCCGGACCACCGGACAGGTCGGCGTTGATCAGCATCCGCCACACGGTCGGCGGCGCGCAGAACGAGGTGACGTGCTGCTTTCGCAGCTGCTCGAGCAGCGCGGCGGGGTCGAACCGCGTGTAGTTGTAGAGGAAGATCGTCGCCTCCGCGATCCAGGGCGCGAAGAAGCAGGACCAGGCGTGCTTGGCCCAGCCGGGCGAGGAGATGTTCAGGTGCACGTCGCCGGGCCGGAGGCCCAGCCAGTACATCGTCGACAGGTGGCCGACCGGGTAGGAGACCTGCGTGTGCTCGACAAGCTTGGGCCGACTGGTCGTGCCGGACGTGAAGTAGAGCAGCAGCCGGTCGTCCGGAGCCGTCCCGGGATGGTCGATACCGACCTCGCCGAGGTCGTGCGCGTCGCGCAGGTCACGCCACCCGTCCGCGCCGCCCACCGCGATCCGGGTGTAGTCACCGGGCACCTCGTCGAACTTCGCGGCGTCCACCGGGTTGCACACCACATGACGGGCGTTGCCCCGCGCGATCCGGTCGACGAGGTCGCTGGGGCCGACGGCGGTGGTGGTCGGCATGATCACCGCACCCAACTTCATGATCGCGAGCATCGTCTCCCACAGCTCGACCTGGTTGCCGAGCATGACGATCACCGAGTCGCCCTTGCGGACGCCCTGCTGTGCCAGCCACGCCGCCACCTGGTCGGAGCGCCGCGCCATCTCGTCGAAGGTCCGCGAGGTCTGGCCGCCGTCCTCCTCGACGATGACCAGCGCGGGCCGGTCGTTGCCGCGGGCCACCGCGTCGAACCAGTCGACCGCCCAGTTGAACCGGCCACCCACGTCGGGCCACCGGAACTCGCGCAGGGCGCGGTCCGGCTCGCCGCGCAGCGCGAGCAGCTGGTCCCGCGCGGCGCGATAGGCCTCTGTCGCTGGATGGCTCTCGGTCATGGTCCACATCCGTCCGGTCTGGGCGCGGTTTCCTGCCCACGGTATCCGTGCCGGCAACCGGCGCTCAGCCGAGGACGCGCAGTGCTCCCGGCCGGACCACGGCGATGCAGGGCAGGGCCGCGAGTCGCTCGCCGTCGGCGTACGCCGTCTGGGTCCGGTCCGCGCGGAGGGTCACCTCTCGGCCCTTGAAGGTGAGCACCTCGGGCAGGTCGACGTGGGAGCCGTCATACACCCGGGGCATCGACCGGATCAGTCCCAGTCTCGATGCTGCGCCGATCACCACCACGTCGAGGACACCGTCGGTGATGTCCGCGCGGGGCGCGATGTGCATGCCGCTGCCGTAGAAGCCGGAGTTGGCGACGATGACCGCAGCGGCGTCCTGGACGTGCGTCGCCCCGTCGACCTCGATCCGGAACCGGGTCGGCTGGTAGGACGCCAGGGCGCGGACCGCCGCGTACGGGTACTGCAACCGCCGTGGCAGCCGGTGCGCACGGTCGACCAGCTCCGAGGCGCGGGAGTCGACGCCGGCGTACACGCTGCCGACGACCACCCGGCCCCCGGCGTCGATCACGTCGACCGACCGCACCTCGCCGGTCAGCAGCCTGTCCGCGACCGCGGCGGCCTCCGTCGGCAGGCCGAGCTGGCGGGCGAAGTCGTTGCCGCGGCCGGCCGGGATGATGCCGAGCACCCCGCCGCGCTCCACGACAGCTCCGGCCAGCGAGGCAACCATCCCGTCGCCGCCCACGGCCACGACCACCTCGTCCCGGCTCACCGACTCCTCGACCAGGGCGCGGCACCCGACCGGTCCCGGGCTGTAGCTCAGCCGCACGCACGCGCCGGCTTCGCGCAACGCCCGGGCCACCGGTACGGCGCAGGCGGGGGCCGCGCCTCCACCCGAGAGGGGGTTCACCAGCAGGTGGAACGCCCTCACGGCACCAGCACGCCCGGGTTGAGCACTCCGGCAGGGTCGAGCCGGTCCTTGACCGCGCGCAGGATCTCGACGCCGACCGGGCCGATCTCCTGGGCAAGCCACGGCTTGTGGTCCTGGCCGACCGCATGGTGATGGGTGATGGTGGCACCGGCGGCGCGGATCGCGTCCGAGGTGGCGGTCTTGGCCGCCGCCCACTGGGCCAGTGGATCCTCTGTCTGCCGGGCGGCCACCGTGAAGTAGAGCGAGGCACCGGTCTCGTAGACGTGCGAGATGTGGCACAGCACGATCGGTGGTGTGCCCTGGGCGGTCAGCGTCTTCTCCAGAGCGGTCCGCACCGCGTCGTACACCGTCGCCAGGTTCGACCAGAAGGTTGCGGTCTCCAGCGTCTCGACGAGCACGCCGACGTCGAGCAGCGCGTCGCGGAGGTAGGGCCCGGCGAACCGGCCCTGCGCCCACGAGGACCCGGACTCCTCACCAAGGGAGGTACCGCCGAGTCCGTTCAGGCAGGTGGTGACGGCTGCGCGGGAGTGCTCGACGTGGTCGTGGTCGCCCTCGAAGCCGACGATCATCAGGCAGCCGCCGACGGACTCGCCGCCGACCTCGGTCGGTCGGGCCAGGTTGATCGCGGTCTCCGCCTCGTCCGAGAGCCGCAGCACGGTGGGCGCGTTGCCGGTCTGCGCCAGCTGCCGCAGCGCCCGAGCGCCGTCGCGGAAGGAGGCGAACTGCCAGCCCTCGTAGTGCCTCACCGGCGGGATCGGACGGATCCTGACCCGAACCGCGGTGATCACCCCGAACGCTCCCTCGGACCCGAGCACGACCTCACGCAGGTCCGGTCCGGCCGCGCTCGCCGGAGCCGTTCCCAGATCGAGGGTGCCGATCGGGGTGGCGACGGTCAGGCCGACGACCAGGTCGTCGAAGCGGCCGTAACCGGAGCTCGCCTGGCCGCTGGACCTGGTGGCCGCGAAGCCCCCGATGCTGGCGTACTCGAACGACTGCGGGAAGTGGCCGAGGGTCAACCCGTGCTCGGCGAGCAGGGTCTCCGCGCGGGGACCAAGCACGCCGGCGCCGAGGGTCGCGGTGCCCGACTCGGGGTCCACGGCGATCAGCTGGTCGAGCCGTTGCAGGTCGACGGCCACCACGCCGGCGTACCCCTCGCGGCGGGCCGCCAGACCACCCACGACGGACGTGCCGCCACCGAACGGGACCAGCGCGACCCGGCGGTCGCTGCACCACTCGACCAGCCCGGCCACCTGGCCGTGGTCGCGAGGCAGGACCACCGCGTCGGGCGCATCGGCCGCGTCGCCCGCGCGCATCCTGAGCAGGTCCGGTGTGGACTTGCCGCGGGTGTGCCGGACTCGCGACTCGTGGTCGAGCCGCACGTAGTCGGCACCGACCAACGCACGGAGCTCGTCGACCAGCTCGGGTCCCAGCGATCCAGGGGCGAGCTCGATCGCATCCAGCGGGACGGGTGCGCTCGGGACGGCCGGGCCGAAGGCGGCCTCGACCAGGGCCAGTGTGGCGTCGGGCAACGGATCGGCCTTCTGCGGGTCTCCCCAGCGAGCCCAGTGCATCTGCGTCATAGGTTACACTGTGACATATGACGTCAGACTGTCACAAGAGCGGGCCGGAGGACGTGCTGCTCGACGCGGCACGCGACTGCATCCTTGCCGTCGGCTGGAGACGCACCACGCTCACCGACGTGGCACGGCGGGCCGGCGTGTCCCGGATGACGATCTACCGGCGGTGGCCGGACATGCAGACGCTGCTTTCGGACCTGATGACCCGCGAGTGGTCCGGTGTGGTCGCGGCGGCCGGGCTGGGTGCGGCCGGCTCGGCGCTCGAGCGACTGACCGACGGTGTCCCGGCGACGGTGCGCGCCCTGCGCACGAACGACCTGTTCCGCAAGATCGTCGACGTCGACCCGGAGCTGCTCCTGCCCTACCTGCTCACCCGCCGCGGCCGCAGCCAGGACGCGGTGCTGGGGTTGCTCGAGCAGGCGATCAGCGCCGGGCAGGATGACGGCTCGGTCCGCGCGGGTGACCCCGGGCTGCTGGCCCGCAGCGTGATCCTGGCCGCGCACGGGTTCGTGCTGTCCGGCGAGACGATGGCCGACGGCCGGCTCACGGTCGACGACCTGGATGCCGAGCTGCGCGCCCTGACCGAGCGGTACCTCGCCCGATGACCGGCCGCGACGCACCCGGTGACTCTGCGCTGTCCGGTCAACGTCGGGAACGCGAGCTCGCCGAGGCCACGGACGGCCTGGCGGTCGACCTCCTCGTCGTCGGGCTCGGGGTGACCGGGGCGGGCGTGGCCCTCGACGCCGCCGCCCGTGGCCTGGACGTGGTAGCCGTGGACGCCCACGACCTCGCGTTCGGGACCTCGCGATGGAGCTCCAAGCTGGTCCACGGCGGCCTGCGCTACCTGGCGAACGGCCAGTTCGCGGTGGCCCACGAGTCCGCGGTGGAACGCGGCATCCTGATGACGGCCACGGCCCCGCACCTGACCCGGGCGCTGCCGATGCTGATCCCGCTCGTGCCGATGCTCCCCCGCACCCGGGCCACCGCCATCGCCGCCGGCCTGCACGCGGGGGACGGTCTGCGCCGGTCCGCGGGCACCTCGAAGCGACTGCTCCCCGGGCCGCGCCGGCTCTCGGCCACCGAGGCCACGGCGATGGTGCCCGGGCTGCGCCGGCCCGGCCTGCGAGGAGCACTCCTGTCCTGGGACGGGCAGCTCGAGGACGATGCACGCCTGGTGGTGGCCCTGGCGCGGACGGCGGCCGCACACGGCGCCCGGGTGCTGACCCGCACCCGCGTCCTGGAGCTGCGGGGCGACGGCGCCCAGGTCCGCGACGAGCTCACCGGCGAGTCCGCGACGATCCGAGCCCGGTCCGTGGTCAACGCGGCCGGTGTCTGGGCCGGCGACCTGGTCCCCGACGTCACCCTGCGGCCCTCGCGCGGCACCCATCTGGTGCTGCGGCCCGACGCGCTGCCCGGGCTCGGCGTGGCGGTCACCGCGGTGGTCCCCGGGGAGGGCAACCGGTTCGTGATGGTCCTCCCCCAGCCGGACGGACAGGTCTACGTCGGGTTGACCGACGAGCCGGTCGACGGGCCGGTGCCGGACGTGCCCGTGCCCACCGAGACCGAGATCGGCTTCCTGCTCGACGTGATCGGCGCCGTGTTCGACCACCCGGTGCGCCGCGAGGACGTGGCCGGGGCCTTCGCCGGGCTGCGTCCGTTGCTGGACGCCGGCGGTCGTACGGCGGACCTCTCGCGTCGGCATGCCGTGCTCACCTCGCCCGACGGCGTGGTCACCGTCGTCGGCGGGAAGCTGACCACCTACCGGAAGATGGCGGAGGATGCGGTAGACGCCGTCGTCCGGCAGCGCGCCCTTCCGGCCCGACGTTGCCGCACGCGCGCCCTGCCCTTGGTCGGTGCCGCCGCGCGGGACGTGCTGGCGAGGGTCGAGGTCCCGCATCCCGGGGGCGCACGGCTGGTCCGCCGCTACGGGACGGAGGCCCCTCTCGTTCTCGCCGCGGCGCAGGCACTGGTGGGCGAGGCATCCGCCGGCCTCTCGGCCGAAGAGCTCCTCGAACCGGTGGCGCCCGGAATCCCGGCCACGATGGCCGAGCTGCTGTGGGGGGCGACCCAGGAGTGCGCGCTCGACGTGGACGACCTGCTCGACCGCCGCACCCGGATCGGCCTGGTCGCCGCCGACCGGACCGCCGCGGAACCGGCCGCCTGGCTGGCCCTCGAGCTTGCCGCCTCCGGCCACATCCCCTCCCCCTGACCCCCCTCTTCCCTCCGCCTCCTGTTGAGACGCGCCCTTTTTCCCTATGAGACGCGCCTTTCTCCCGGTTGAGACGCGTTCTTTTTCCCTTCGAGACGCGCCCTTCTCCCGGTCGAGACGCGTTCTTTTCCCGTTCCATCAGTCGCGCCTGTATCCCCCGGCCAGGTACGACGTGACGAGAAGCAGCTTTCACCCGGCCCAGCACCTGCGTCTTGTCACGTCGTACCGCCCGAACCACCTATAACGCCCGGGCGCCGGTGACTCAGTCGCAACCACTCCGAATCCGGCCGAGAAACCC
>DATFGA010000062.1:0-12603 GCA_035249775.1 Nocardioidaceae bacterium
GCGACGACCGGGGTGAGCAGGCCGATGATCAGCGCGAGACCACCGATGATCTCCACACCGGTGACGAACGTTGCGGCCACCACCGGGGCAGGGATGCCCATGTCGCTGAACGCGCTGGCGGTGCCGTTGAGCGTCCACTCGTTGAACTTCTGCCAGCCGTGCGCGACCAGGATGACGCCGAGCGCGACGCGGGAGACCAGCAGGGCGAGGTCGGTCAGGACGGGAGACTTGCGGGCAGGGTGAAGCAGAGTGCGCATGAGGTTGGAACCTTCCGAGATCGGTTGTTCTTCTTGCTGTGTCGGTTTCTGCAGGGTCAGGATCAGCGCAGCGTGCCGGTGGCGTAGGCGTGGCTGGTCTCGACGATGCCGGCGACGGTCGCCAGCTCGGCCTCGTTGCGAGGGCCGTAGATCATCACCATCCCGCGGGCCAGCCTGATGCCGGCCAACGGATGGGCGACTGCCCAGCCCTTGGCAACCGCGTCCGCGGCCAGGGCAGGGGGCAGCGCCAGGTGCAGGGACCCGTCGTACGACGGGTGCTGGTGGGCGAACTCCCCGGCGCGAGGCACCAGGAACGCGTCCAGCGGGGCGTCGTTGCCCCGCTCGACCATCAGGCCGCGGGCGCCCGGGACGGAGATCGCCGACTGGTCGGTGGAGACACCGCTCAGCGAGCTGATGCGGTTGAACAGATCCTCTTGCAGCTGTTCGGGAGTGTTGTCGCTGCGCTGCTCCTGGGGGATGGTCCAGGACACTTGCGGTCGCGGACCCTCGCGGGTCAGCAGGTCACCGTCCGGAAGCGTCGGCCACGTGGTGGGGCCGGCGGCGAGCGGGGCTCGACGGGTAAGGAAGTCCAGTCGCTCGCTGATCCAGCCGCCGAGCTCGGCCAGTGTCTGTGCGGTGATGCCATGCCCACCGGGGTCGCGGCGGGCGTAGGCGGGAGCGGCCGAGTCGGTGAGCAGGTAGGACCAGGTGCGGTCCAGCAGCTCGCGCGGGATCACGGTGTCCTGCTCACCCTGCGCCACGAACACCGGCGTTCCGGCCAGCCGGGCCGGAGTGACTGGGACGCCGGCGTCGAAGGGCAGGGTCCCGTACAGGATCGCGGCACCCGTGAAATGGTTCGGGTCGGCCAGCACCAGCCCACCGGCAAACGCGGCACCACCACTGAATCCGGCCAGCACCACCGGGCGTCCGGGTGGGGCGACCTCGTCGAGCCAGGTGCGGAACCACCGCATCGTCTCGGCGAGGGACTCCTTGACGGGACGGCCGATGCCGCGGTTCGCGAACCAGGCGTACCCGCCGCCTTCGGCGATCGGCGCGCGCACCGCGGCGTAAGCAGGACCGGCAGGCAGGTGGTCGGCCAGGCCGACGATGTCGCGTTCGTTGGATCCACGGCCGTGCAGCAGCACCACGAGCGGCGCCGCGGGGTCGGTGGACCCGGCGGTCGCGACCTCGTAGGCGGTCATGCCTGCTCCGCTTCGGCGACGATCTGGCCGGCGGTGCGGACCCCGGCCCACCGGGTGACCTCGGCGCCGAGGTCGAGGGCGTCGACCGGGGCGGCGTTCTCGTACTCGCCCCAGTCGGCGCGGGGCAGCATCCACATGATCTCGAACTCGTTTCCGTCCGGGTCGGCTCCGTAGACGCTCTTGGTCGCCCCGTGGCTGGACTCGCCGGTCCAGGCGCCGGCGTCGACCAGCGCCTGACGGGCCGCGACCAGCTCCTCGATGGTGTCGAGCTGCCAGGCCAGGTGGTACAGCCCGATGCCGCCGCGACGCTTCGGCGCGGCCATCGGGCCGACCCCGAACAGGCCGAGGTCGTGGTGGTTGCCCGAGCGGGGCAGCCGCAGGAACGCAGCGTTGGCTCGCGGCTCGCGGGCGGCGACCACCATCCCGAACACGTCGGTGTAGAAGCGCTCGGCGCGCTCCAGGTCGGCGACGAACAGCACCGCGTGGTTCAGTCGGACTGGACTGATCTCCATCACTGCCTCCTTCAAGTCGGGCATCGGTTGAAGACTCAACTATCTTGCACGGCGCTCCTCTTCTGTGTCAACTTCTTCCGTGTAAGATACTTTTCGTGAGCTCCTCCACCGCGCGGATCCCCGACCTGACCACCACCTTCGGGCGACTGGTCGAGGTCTACTCCGGTTTCGAGCGCCAGCTGGGCCGCTCCCTGGAAGCGCAGTGCGGAATCCCGCACAGCTGGTTCGAGATGATGCTCCGGATCTCCCGCTCCCCCAACGGCCAGATCACCATGAGCGCACTGGCCGGACAGGTAGCCCTGAGCACGGGAGGCGTCACGCGGATCTTCGACCGGATGCTCGCCGGCGGCTACGCCGAGCGGGTGCCGTGCCCCACCGACCGCAGGGTCGTGTACGCCGCCCTGACGCCGGCCGGTCAGGCAAAGCTGACCGAGGCCGCCGAGGTCCACCAACGCAATCTCGAGCAGCTGTTCAAGGGGCTCAGCGCATCCGAGCGACGCCGGCTCGACCAGCTGCTGGACCGGCTCCGCGGCGCAACCCTCTAGCCGCCTGGCGTAACCCGGCCTACCCGCGCCCGACGCTCAACGCCACTGCCAGCACCTGGTCCACTTCGATCCCCGCCGGGGTCCGTATCGCGTCCTTCAGCGGCAGGAGGTAGCGGCCATCCTTCGGAAACAGTGCAGTCCTGAACTCGGTGCCGTCGATACGGACCACCACCGGCACCTGGCCCCAGTACTCCATCCCCTTGGCGGCGAACTTGATGTCCGCGCTCTCATCCTCGGGAATGGCCACGAAGTAGAACGGCGCAGGACCCCGCCACTCGATAACCGAACCCTCGAACTCGAAGTCCATGTCCTTCATGCGGGGAGTATCCCCGGGTCAGAACGTCCCCGACAGGCCGGGAGATCGGCCGTGCCGACCGGGCACTGCTGGAGCCGCCTATCAGAATCGAACTGATGACCTATTCATTACGAGTGAATCGCTCTACCGACTGAGCTAAGGCGGCCTGTGCCCGACCGTTGGCCGGGCACGCCGGACGAGTATACGGAACCCCCGGCGATTCCTCGAAATCGGGCTCAGCGGCCCTCGAGCAGCGGCCCGGCGGGGTCGTGAGAGATCCCGTTCTTGCGGGCGGCGATGCCGGACAGCGCCTCCAGGGCCACCCGGTTCGCGAGGAACGCGGTGATCTCCGCGTGGTCGTAGGGCGGGGACACCTCGACGATGTCGATGCCCACGACGGGCAGCTCCAGGCAGATCCGGCGTACCGAGTCCAGCAGCTGGCGGGCGGACAGCCCGCCCGGTTCGGGAGTCCCGGTGCCGGGCGCGTGGCCGGGGTCGCAGACGTCGACGTCGACGGACAGGAAGATCCCGTCGCAGTCGTCGAGCGCGATCTCGAACGCCTCGTCCAGGCACGCATCGAGGCCTCGCTTGCCGATCTCAGTCATCTCGTAGGAGCGCATGTTCTGCTCGGCCATCCAGGCCAGCGTCTCCGGTTCAGGCCAGTAGCCGCGCAGCCCGATCTGAAGAAACCGGTCGCCGCGCAGCGCGCCGGACTCGATCAGCCGACGCATCGGCTGCCCGTGCCCGTAGAGCGACCCGAACTCGATGTGGCCGGTGTCCGCATGCGCGTCGAAGTGCAGCATGGAGACCCGACCGAAGCCGAGGTGCCTGGCCACTCCCGTGGCGTCGGGCAACGCGATCGTGTGGTCGCCGCCGAGCACCAGTGGCACCGCGCCGGTGGCGGCGACCTTGTGCACCGCCTCCTCGAGCGACGCGATCGAGGTCTCCACGTCGCCGGAGTACATCTCGACGTCACCGGCGTCCACGACGCGGATGTCCCTCAGGGCATCGACCCGCAGCGCCAGATGAGGTCGCGATCCGTCATGGGCCAGATAGCAGGTCTGCCGGATCGCCTGCGGCCCGAAGCGTGTGCCCGGGCGGTGCGACGTACCTCCGTCGAAGGGGGCACCGACGATCACCACGTCGGCGTCGGCGTACGACGCGGTGTCCTCGAGGTCGCACGGGTCCACGCCGAGGAACGTGATGTCGGGACCGTACTGCGCGCCGTACCTGCTCATCAGCAGCTCACCTGTCCTTTCGGGGTCCTGCCGGAGACCAGGTAGGACTCAACCACATCGTCGACGCAGGTGTTGCCGGCGTGGTAGCCGGTGTGGCCGTCGCCGTCGCGGCGGACCAGGACACCGGAGTCGAGCTGGTCGGCGAGCGACTCGGCCCACTCGAGCGGGGTGGCCGGGTCGCGGGTTGTGCCGATCACCAGGATCGGCGCGGCCCCCTCGGCCCGGATGGGTCCGGGGACCCGGCCGGTGTCCACCGGCCACTGGGAGCAGCTGGACAGCCCGAAGGCGAAGATCGCACCGAACGTCGGGGAGGCCCGCTCGAACTCGGGGATCAACGCCGGGACCTGCTCGGCGGGGATCGAGTCGTCGTGGTCGAGGCAGTTCACGGCGTACAACGCCTCGAGGGAGTTGTCCACGTAGCCGTTCGGGCCACGGGAGGTGTAGGCGTCCGAGAAGGCGAGCAGCGCCGCCCCGTTGCCCTCGAACGCCGCCTTCAGGGCGCTGCTCAGGATCGGCCAGTAGCCCTCGTTGTAGAGCGGTGCCCAGATGCCGAGCACGGCGTTGCCGACGGTCAGCCGCCGGTCACCGGAACCCGCGATCGGTTCGGCGTCGACCTGGTCGAGGAACGCCCGTATCCGTTGCGTCCCCTCGTCCACGGTCGCCCCCAGGAAGCAGTCCCCGTTGTCGACGCAGTAGCCGACGTAGGCGCGCAGCGCGGTCTCGAAGCCCTTGGCCTGGATCAAGCTCATCTCCTTGTTGGACAGCGACGGGTCGATCGCGCCGTCGAGCACCATCCGGCCGACCCGCTGCGGGAACAGGTCGGCGTACGTCGCACCCAGGAACGTGCCGTAGGAGGCGCCGAAGTAGCTGAGCCGGCGGTCGCCAACCACGGCTCGGATGATGTCCATGTCCTTGGCCGCCTCGACCGTGGACATGTGCGCGGCCAGCTCCCCGCTCTCCTCGACACAGCCCTCGCCGAACTCGGCCAGCAGCTCATCACCGGCCGCGATCTCCGCAGCGGTCTCCGGGTCCGGGTCCGAGGCGACGAACTCGTCGAGCTCGGCGTCCGAGAGGCACTGCACCGGGGTCGACTCCCCCACGCCTCGCGGGTCGAAGCCGATGATGTCGAAGGCCTGGAGGATCTCCGTGCCGAAGTAGGTGGAGGCGCGCGCGGCGTACTCGACACCCGACCCGCCGGGCCCACCGGGGTTCACCAGCAGTGAGCCCACCCGCTGCCGTTTGCTGCCGGCGGGCACCTTGATCAGCGACAGCTCGATCACCTCGCCGCCCGGATAGGCGTAGTCGAGCGGCACCTCGATGGTGCTGCACAGCATCGCCTCGCGGCAGGCCTCCCACGACGCCTTCTGCGCGTAGAACCGGTCCAGGTCCGGTGCCGGCGCGGACTCGTCCTCGGACGGCGGCTCCATCGGGCTCGGCGACAGCGTCGGTGAGGGCAGTGCCTCCGGCCCGGTCTGGTCGAACATGCCGCAGCCGGTCGCCGTCAGCGCGAGTACGACGGGCAGGGCGATCGTGGCCGCGGACCGGGGGATCCGGGTCGTCTTCGGGGAAGGCACGGGTCAACTGTAGGCAGATCGCCCGGAATCGTGGTCAGTTGAGCCGAAGTGCCACCATCATCGCCTCGAGCGCGAGCAGCGGCGCGGCGTTGAACTCGAGGAGGTGCTCGCGGGTCGCGAAGACCGCGTCGATCCGCCTCAGGTTCTGCTCGGGGGTGCTGCTCCGGGCGAGCTTCACCACGTCGCCGCGGATCTCCTCGTTGACGAGGGCCCCGGGCGCACCGGTCTGGAGCGCGATCGCATCGCGGTAGACCGAGACCAGGTCCATCAGCCCGCGGTCGATGACGTCGAGGTGGCGCCGCTTGGCCCGCAGCTTCTGGCCCTTCTCCAGCTCCTTGAGGGCAGGGGCGTAGCTCTTGGGGCGGCGACCGCGCTCGACCACGCCGTAGGACTGGTCGAGGTCCTGCTTCTCGACCAGGTCGAGCTCGGCGGTGATCGCGGCCGCCTCCTCCTTGGTGACGTCGTGCAGGTTCGCGGCGGCGTTCATGCACGCGCCCAGTGAGGTCAGGCCGGCCGGGATCGAGACCACCTCACGGCGCCGGTTCCGGGTCTGCTCGTCCTTGGCGAGCGCGCGCGCCCGCCCGATGTGGCCCTGACTGGCACGGGCGGCGAAGGTGGCGACTCCTTCGGGGATGCCCTCGTGCTGCACGAGGAAGCCCGCCACGTCGTCCGGGCTGGGAGTGCTGAGCACCACCAGCCGGCACCGCGACCTGATGGTCGGCAGCACGTCCTCGACCGTGGGGGCACACAGCAGCCACACGGTGCGGTCGGTCGGCTCCTCGATCGACTTCAGGAGCGCGTTGGCGGCGGGCTCGGTGAGCCGGTCGGCGTCCTCGACGACCATGATCTGCCAGCGGTGGCCGGCCGGCGCCAGCGATGCACGACGGACGAGGTTCCGCACGTCGTCGACCCCGATCGACAGCTTCTCGGTGCGGGTCACGCTGACGTCGGCGTGCGAGCCGGCGAGCGCGGTGCGGCAGGCCTGGCACTGCCCGCAGCCGCCCCGTTCGCACTGCAGCGCGGCGGCGAATGCGAGGGCGGCGTTGGACCGGCCGGATCCGGGCGGACCCGTGAACAGCCAGGCGTGGGTCATCTCCCCCGCGACAGCACGGCGGAGCGTGTCGATCACCGGCCTCTGGCCGACCAGCTGCGACCACACCGAGGTGTCCTGCGGCGTGATGGTCATGAGTCCCTCACCGTCTTCTCGAGCCGGACCGCCTGCTCCAGCAGGGGTTCCACCCTCTCGCGCACCGCGGCCGCGATCTCCTGGACCGGGAGCCGGGCGTCCACCACCAGGTAGTGCTCCGGCTGCGCCGACGCCAGCCGCAGGAACGCCTCGCGGACCCGTTCGTGGAACTCCAGCGACTCGCCCTCGATCCGGTCCCGCTCGTCGAACCGGGTCAGTCCGGTCTGCGGCGGCAGGTCGAGCAGCACGGTCAGGTGCGGGCGCAGGTCTGCGGTCGCCCACCGGGCGATCCGTTCGATGTCGCGGTCGGCCAGCGCGCGCCCGGCACCCTGGTAGGCCAGCGTCGAGTCGACGTAGCGGTCGGTGATCACGATCGCGCCACGCCTCAGCGCCGGGCTGACCACCCGGTCCACGTGCTCGGCCTTGTCGGCGGCGTAGAGCAGCGTCTCGGTGCGGTCGGAGATCTCGCCGGTGGCCGGGTCGAGCACGATCCGGCGGAGCTTCTGGCCGACCTCGGTGTCACCGGGCTCGTGGGTCAGCAGCACGTCGTACCCCTCGCCGCGCAGCCACTGCGAGAGCTGGTCGGCCTGGGTCGACTTGCCGGCGCCCTCACCACCCTCGAGCGCGATGAACACTCCGGTCCCGGAGTAGACACCGGCCGATCCGGTGAAGGCGTTGCGCAGGTCGTCCATCAGCGAGATTCCTTTGCGGTCGTCCATCTGACGATAGGCGGCGACACCGACAGCCGTCAGCACGATCGCGGCGAGCAGGAAGGTGACCGCGGCACCGTTGTAGGTCGCCCACGGTTCGTCGCTGCCGTCACGCGGCCCGATCTCGAGGGTGCCGATCAGGCCGGCGATCGTCGGGGCGAGCGCAAGCACCAGGGCCAGGGAGAGCCGGATCAGCGAGCCGACGAACGCGAACGTCCGGCCGCGCACCTCGTCGGGCACCTCCAGGCCGAGCATCGTGTAACCGGTGATCCACGCCGCGCCGGCGAAGAAGCCCAGTAGCAGCGCCAGCGCGATCACGACCTCGAGCGACTGCGACAGCGCCACCGGGAACAGCAGCAGCCCGGCCGCGGTGAGCGACATCCCGAACACCCGGCGACGGCTGACCCCGTGCAGCAGCCGCGGCCCGCGCCACATGCCCAGTCCCAGTCCCAGGAACACCGTGCCGAACAGGACGCCGTAGCCGGGCTCGCCGCCGCCCAGGTCCGCGACGTAGGTGCGCGCCAGGCCGATCACCACCCCGCCGGCCGCGAAGGCCCCGACGATGCCGATCACCAGGCCACGCACGACATGGGTCTGCCCGACGTACTTCCAGCCCTCGACGACCACGCGCAGTGGGTGGCCCTCCATCTGCTCACCGGACGCGGCGGGACCGCGCGGGATCTTCCGGAGCATCGCGATCACCACGCCGGAGACCACGAACGAGATGCCGTTGAAGTACAGCGCGAGATCGATGATCCCGTTCTCGAAGAAGAAGTTGATGAACGTGTTGTCGAGGAAGTCGAAGACGTAGGCGTAGAACTTGTTGACCAGCGTCAGCGCGGTGAACAGCGCGGCGGCCGGCAGCGCCGACCCGTAGGTGGTGGCCAGGCTGATCTGGTTGGCGGCCTCGAGCCGGTGCCGCGGGACGAGGTTCGGGATGGTCGCGTCCTTGGCGGGAAGCCAGACCAGGCTGACGATCTCGACCAGCACCGTCACCACGAACACCCACCACAGGGTGCCCACGAGGGGGATGGTCAGGAACAGCGCCCCGCGGACGTAGTCACCCCAGATCAGCGTGACCCGGCGGTCCAGCCGGTCCGCGATCCAGCCGGCGATCGGTGCCATCACCAGAGCGGGCAGCACCCGCAGGAACAGCACGCCGGCGATCGCGAAGTTCTTCGCGGCGTACGACGGCCCCGCCATCTCGTTCGCGAGGGCGGTCAGCGCGAGCAGTCCGAGCCAGTCGCCGAGGCTGGACAGGCCGAGACCGATCCAGAGCAGCCGGAAGTCGCGGATCCTCAGCACTGCCTTGAGCGAGTGCGCAGGCGCATGACGGATCTCGCCCGCCGTCGGTTGAGGGGTTGCCTGCTCGATCACGGGTCAACCCTAACCAGGCGGGACGTCATCGAAGATGGTCGCTATCGCAGCCAGAACGTATGACGTCCCAGGCCCGTGACTAGGACTTCTTGGCAGCGGACTTCTTGGTCGTGCTCTTCTTCGCTGTGCTCTTCTTGGCGGCGCTCTTCTTGGCGGTGCTCTTCTTCGTGGTCTTCTTCGCGCCGCGCTTCTTCGGGGCCGGCCCCTTCGCCCGCTTCTCCGCGAGCAGCTCGGCCGCCCGCTCCAACGAGACCGTCGCCTCGTCGTCGCCCTGGCGCAGGGTCGCGTTGTACTCGCCGTCGGTGACGTAGGGACCGAACCGGCCGCTCTTGACGGTGATCTTGTTCCCGGTCGCCGGGTCGTCGCCGATCTCACGTCCCGGGTTCGCAGCCGCCCGGCCCCGCGCCTTCGGCTGCGCGTAGACCGCAAGCGCCTCCTCGAGCGTGATCGTCAGCAGCTTCTCCTCGTCGTCGATCGACCGGGAGTCGGTGCCCTTCTTCAGGTACGGGCCGTAGCGGCCGTTCTGCGCGGTGATCTCGTCACCGGACTCGGGGTCGACGCCGACGACTCGCGGCAGGGTGAGCAGCCGCAGCGCGTCGTCGAGGGTGATCGTGTCCAGCGACATCGTCTTGAACAGCGACGAGGTTCGCGGCTTCTTCGACTTCGGCGCGTCCTCGGGCAGCACCTCGGTCACGTAGGGACCGAACCGGCCGTTCTTCGCGACGACCATGTTGCCGCTGTCCGGGTCGGGGCCGAGCTCCGTCTCGGCACCGGCCGGGTTTGCGAGCAGCTCCTTGGCCTTGGCGAGGTCCAGCTCGTCGGGCGGCAGGTCGTCGGGGACGTTGCCGCGCTTGCCCTCCTCGTCCTCGACGTAGGGGCCGTAGCGGCCGACCCGCAGGTTGATCCCCTCCCCGATCGGGAAGGTGGCCAGCTCGCGGGCGTCGATCTCGCCGAGCTCGGTGACCAGCTGCTTGATCCCCTCGACGTCGCCGTTGCCGAAGTAGAACTCGGCCAGCTCCTGGCTGCGGTCCTTGCGACCCGCCGCGATCTCGTCGAGTGCGTCCTCCATCCCGGCGGTGAACTCGTAGGAGACCAGCCGGGTGAAGTGCTCCTCGAGCAGCCGGATCACGGAGAACGCCAGCCACGCCGGCACCAGCGCGGTGCCCTTCTTGTAGACGTAGCCGCGGTTCAGGATGGTGCCGAGGATCGAGGCGTACGTCGACGGGCGGCCGATCTCGCGCTCCTCGAGCTCCCTGATCAGGGTGGCCTCGGTGTAGCGCGCCGGCGGCTTCGTCTCGTGCCCGGATGCCTTGACGGACGCGGCCGAGACCGCATCCCCCTCTGTCACCGCCGGCAGCCGGGTCTCCCGGTCGTCGGACTCGCCCTCGTCGTCCCGACCCTCGACGTAGGCCTTGAGGAACCCGTGGAAGGTGATCACCCGACCGGACGCGGAGAACACGCAGTCCTCACCCGAGGACGCCGCACCGCCGAGCCGGATCGTCACGCTGCGGCCCTCGGCGTCCTTCATCTGCGAGGCCACGGTGCGCATCCAGATCAGCTCGTAGAGCCGGAACTCGTCGCCGGACAGGCCGGTCTGGGCCGGGGTGCGGAAGTGCTCGCCGGCGGGCCGGACCGCCTCGTGCGCCTCCTGCGCGTTCTTCACCTTCGAGACATAGGTGCGCGGCTTGTCGGGCAGGTACTCCGACCCGAACAGCTCACGGACCTGCTCCCGGGCCGCGCCGATCGCCGACTCCGAGAGCGTGATCGAGTCGGTGCGCATGTAGGTGATGAAGCCGTTCTCGTACAACCGCTGGGCGATCGACATGGTGCGCGAGGCGCCGTACCCGAGCTTGCGGGAGGCCTCCTGCTGCAGCGTGGTGGTCCGGAACGGGGCGTACGGCGAGCGGCGGTACGGCTTGGACTCGACCGAGCGGATGTCGAAGGTCGACTCGTGCAGTGCGGCGGCCAGCGCCTCCGCGCGGGACCGTTCGAGGTGCACGACGCTGGCGCCGGGCTTGAGCTCGCCCTGTGCGGTGAAGTCGCTGCCCCGGGCGACCCGGGCCCCGTCGACGGAGTGCAGCCGGGCCGGGAACATCCGCTCGTCGTGCTTCGCGCCGGCGTCGAAGGTGCCCTCGAGGTCCCAGTAGCTCGCCGCCCGGAACGCCATCCGCTCCCGCTCGCGGGCCACCACGAGCCGGGTCGCCACCGACTGGACCCGCCCGGCGGACAGCCCCGACATCACCTTCTTCCACAGCACCGGGGACACCTCGTAGCCGTAGAGGCGGTCGAGGATCCGCCGCGCCTCCTGGGCCTGGACGAGGTTGTCGTCGATGTCGCGGGGATTCTCGACGGCCGCGGCGATCGCCTGCGGGGTGATCTCGTGGAACACCATCCGCTTGACCGGGACCTTCGGGTTCAGCTCGTCGAAGAGGTGCCACGCGATGGCCTCTCCCTCGCGGTCCTCATCGGTGGCGAGGTAGAGCTCAGAGGCGTCCTTCAGCAGCTTCTTCAGCTTGGTGATGTGCGACTTCTTGTCCGCGGAGACCACGTAGACCGGCTCGAAGCCGTTGTCGACGTTGACCCCCAGCCGGGCCCACGACTCGCCCTTGATCCGGGCCGGGATGTCCGCGGCACTCTGCGGGAGGTCGCGGATGTGGCCGATCGAAGACTCGACCACGTATCCGCGGCCGAGGTAGCCGGCGATCGTGCGTGCCTTCGCCGGCGACTCGACGATCACGAGCTTGTGACCGGTCTCGTTCTTCGATGCCACGTTGGGGTGTGCTCCTGACTGTTGGGCTAGCGCAGACACGGTAACGCCTCGGCGCAACATCGCCACCTTCGATCCCCGAAGCTGGTCAGTTGTGACCACTTTCAAGGAAGCCCTCGGCGACGAGTTCGCGCACCTTCGGCAGATATGTCTCCCGCAGCCGCTCCGGGTCCTCGTCGAGCAGGGAGGCGAGCGCGTCGAGGATCTGCCCGACCGCCAGGTCACCATCGCACGCCCCGACCAGGCCGGCCTCGACCGTGTCCACCTGTCGGGCCCGGCGCAGCCCCCGCTGCTGCCGGAGCACGATCTGTTCCGGGTCCTCCGCGCCGGGTGCGCCGAACGTCTCCTGCCGGACGTCGGGGCGTACGGCGAGCCGCTCGCCCAGCAGCCTCCCGTCCTGGGCGCCGGCCAGGTGCTCGATGCGGCGACCCCACGCGGCCACCTCCGCTCCGAGGGGCTGCTCGACGTCGTAGGGCCACTCCTCCAGTCGCAGCACGGGATCCCGACGCGCTCGGCCATCGGCGTCGTCGACCTTCCGCAGGTTGAGCCAGCCGAAGCCGATCCCCTCGACGTGCTCCTCCTCGAACCAGGACAGCCAGGCGTCGTACCGCCGGGCGTAGTCCGATGCCCCGTGCAGGCCGGCGTCCTTGAGCCACAGCTCGACGTACTCGGCGGGGTCGGCCACCTCCCGCTGCACCACCCAGGCGTCGCAACCGGTGCTCTCGAGCCAGCCGGTGATCCGGTCCTGCCACGGTTCGTGCTCGTGGTGGGCCCAGTTGGCCAGCACCTGGCACCAGCCACCCGGGTTCAGGTGTCGCGGCGCCTCGGTGACCACGCGGCGTACCACCTCGTCGCCGGGCAGGCCGGAGTCCCGGTAGACCAGCCGCTCACCGGTTGCCGGGGAGATCACGAACGGCGGGTTGGTCACGACCAGGTCGAA
>DATFGA010000063.1:0-4357 GCA_035249775.1 Nocardioidaceae bacterium
CCGGGCAGCGAGCCACCCTCGCGCAGGGGCGCGACGTAACGCGTGGCGGCGACGGTCGGGATCACCGGGTCAACCTATCGGGTCCTCCTCGTCCAGCCGGCGGCGCTGCTCGTCGACGTCGAAGTCGGCCTTCGGCCACTCCAGGTCCATGTTCTCGAGCGTCTCCCGGAGCACCGACGCGATCGCCCAGTTGCGGTACCACTTGCGGTCCGCGGGCACCACGAGCCACGGCGCTCCCTTGTTGTTGCACCGCTCGATCGCGGTCTCGTAGGCCGCCTGGTAGTCCGACCAGAGCGCACGTTCGTCGACGTCCCCGGGGTTGAACTTCCAGTGCTTGGTGGGGTCGTCGAGCCGCGCCAGCAGCCGTTCCTTCTGCTCGTCGGGCGAGATGTGCAGCATGCATTTCACGATCGTCGTCCCGTCGGCGACCAGCTCCTGCTCGAACTGGTTGATCGCCTCGTAGCGAGCCTCGATCTCGGAGTCGGAGACCAGCTTCCGAACCCGTCCGATCAGCACGTCCTCGTAGTGGGAGCGGTCGAAGATGCCGACCAGTCCGGCCTCGGGGACCGCGCGCCTGACCCGCCACAGGAAGTCGTGCCGCAGCTCCTCCTCGGTCGGCGCCTTGAACGCCTTGATCCGCACGCCTTGCGGGTCGAAGAGCCCCACCGCGTGCCGCATGGTGCCGCCCTTCCCGGAGGTGTCCATGCCCTGCAGCACCAGGAGCACGCGCCGCGTCCCGCCGCTGCGGCCCTCGGCGAACAGCCGCTCCTGCAGGTCCGAGAGCGGTTCCGCCAGCTCGGCGAGGGCCGCCTTCCCTGCTGCCTTGTCGCCGTCGAAGCCGGGTGTCGCGCGGGTGTCGTAGGAAGCCAGCTCGATCGGACCGGGTGGAACCGTCAACGTCTTGGTGAGGCTCTTCTTCGCCATGGCGGGTGAGTGCCCCGAGCGGCGCTCGTCATACCTGGAGCCGTCACTCCGGCAGGCCCGCGCCCTCACGGGCCAGCGCCACGAGTCGGCTGACGGCGCGGAAGTACTTCTTGCGATAGCCGCCCTCGAGCAGCGGCGGAGCGAACAGCCGGTCGAAGGTGACCCCGCTCGCGACCACCGGCAGGTCCCGGTCGTACATCCGGTCCGCGAGGACCACCAGGCGCAGCGCGGTCGCCTGGTCGTCGACGGTGCGGACGTCCTCGAGGCAGACCACACCGACCCCGTCGAGCAGCGCGCCGTACTTCGACGGGTGCACCTGCGCGAGGTGCCGGCTCAGGTCGACGAAGTGGTCGAAGCTCGCGCCCTCGCTCTCGGCGCGGCGCTTCACCTCGTCGAGGTCGGGGGCCTGCGGCGCGTCGGGCAGGCCGCGGTGCCGGTAGTCCTCGCCGTCGATGCGCACCGACTCGAACGAGCTCGCCAGGCCCTGGATCTCGCGCATGAAGTCCTCGGTCGCGAACCGGCCCTCGCCGAGCTTGCCGGGCAGGGTGTTCGACGTCGCCGCGAGTCGCACCCCGTGCTCGCGCAGGTTGCGCAGCAGCGTGGAGATCAGCACCGTGTCGCCGGGGTCGTCGAGCTCGAACTCGTCGACGCAGACCAGGCGGTACGACGAGAGCGCGGCGACTGCGTCATGGAAACCGAGGGCTCCGACGAGATGGGTCAGCTCGACGAACGTGGCGAACAGCTTGGGCGCCGGCGACGTGTGCCACAGCGACGCGAGCAGGTGCGTCTTCCCCACGCCGTAGCCGCCGTCGAGGTAGACACCACCCGGCCCCGCCGGCTCGCTCGCCCGCCGGAACATGCCCTTCTTCCGCACCGGCCGGTTGAGGTCGTCGGCGAAGGAACGCAGCACCTCGACCGCCTGCTGCTGCGACGGCTGCGCCGGGTCGGGCCGGTAGGAGTCGAAGCTGACCTCGGCGAACCGCGGCGGTGGGACGAGCTCCGCGACCAGCCGTTCCCGAGGGACCCGCGGGTCGCGGTCGCTGAGTCGGATCGGCACCGGGCCAGCCTAGTGGCGGGACCACTACGCTGCCTGCATGCACCTTCCCGTGATGCCTCCGGTCCAGCCGATGCTCGCCAAGTCGGTGAAGGGGATTCCCGACCCGGCGAAGTTCGAGGGCGGGCTGTCCTTCGAGCCGAAGTGGGACGGGTTCCGCTGCATCATCTTCCGCGACGGCGACGAGGTGCAGCTGGCCAGCCGCAACACCAAGGAGCTGACCCGCTACTT
Organism: Nocardioidaceae bacterium; assembly: GCA_035249775.1. Lineage (GTDB taxonomy): Bacteria > Actinomycetota > Actinomycetes > Propionibacteriales > Nocardioidaceae > Nocardioides_C. Next base: position 2,210 of record DATFGA010000063.1, read on the forward strand.
CCCCGAGGTCGTGACCGCGGTGAAGGAGTCGCTGCCGCAGCGGTGCGTGGTGGACGGCGAGATCTTCGTCGCGGTCGGGGATCGTCTCGAGTTCGAGGTGCTTCAGGAACGGATCCACCCGGCCGCCTCGCGGGTGAACATGCTCGCGGAGAAGACCCCGGCGTCGTTCGTCGCCTTCGACCTGTTGGCCGTGGACGACGAGTCGCTCATGCAGGAACGGCTGGCGCTTCGACGTACCCGCCTGGAGGACGCGATGGCGAACGCGACCGCACCGATCTACCTGACCCGCACCACCACCGACGCGGCCGAGGCCGAGTCCTGGTTCGAGCAGTTCGAGGGCGCCGGTCTCGACGGTGTGGTCGCCAAGCCGATGGGGTCGCGCTACGAGCCGAACGCCCGCACGATGCTGAAGATCAAGCACGAGCGGACCGCGGACGTGGTGGTCGCCGGCTACCGGCTGCACAAGACCTCGACCCCGGAGCAGCCGCTGCTGGGCTCGCTGCTGCTCGGGCTGTACGACGACGCGGGCCGGCTGCAGCACGTCGGGGTCTCGGCGTCGTTCACCGCGAAACGTCGCGCGGAGCTGATCGCCGAGCTGCAGCCGCTGATCGCGACCGACCGGGAGGAGCACCCCTGGGGCGAGTGGAGCGACTGGGCGATCGCCAACCCGGACCGGGTGCCGGGCACCCAGAGCAGGTGGAGCGCCGGCAAGGACCTGTCGTTCGTGCCGCTGCGGCCGGAGCGGGTGCTCGAGGTCGGCTACGACCACATGGAGGGGTCCCGGTTCCGGCACACCGCCCAGTTCAAGCGCTGGCGTCCGGACCGGGACCCGGCCTCCTGTGGTTATGCGCAACTGGAGGAGCCGGTGAGCTACAACCTGGGTAAAGTCTTGAGTACAGGTCGAGGTTCGGAGGAGGACTGATGAACGAGTCAACGTACGACGTGGTTCTCCTGATCGAGCAGCCACTGTCGCGCCAGGACGCCGTACAGGTGCGTGGTCTGCACGACGAGGTCGAGGAGCACGTGCGCTACCACGTGCTGCTGCCGGTCGAGGACGCCGCGGCACGGGTCGAGTCCGCGATGGGGTCGCTGGCGGCGAGCGAGGTGCTCGCCTCCCCCGCCCTGGTGATGGACGACATGAACCTCGAGGACGTGCAGCGCGACCTGCTGGAGCGGGCCCGCGAGGAGCTGACCGGCTGCCTGAAGCGGCTGAGCGACACCGGCGCCGACGCGGTGGGCGAGATCGTCAGCGTCGACCCGATCGACGCGCTGGCCGCCAAGGTCGCGGCGGTCGACGGCCGCGAGGCGATCATCCTGACCCGTCCGCACGTGGTGTCGGAGTTCTTCCACCTCGACTGGACGTCGAGGGCCCGCCGCAAGATCGGGGTCCCCGTGCTGCACCTGCTCGAGCACGAGAACTTCGACGAGCAGGCCGGAGGCGGCGAGGGCGTCAGCGGCATGTGACGTCTCGGCGGATCGGGGTACGGTCGACCCATGGATCACGCACGAGTGCTGGACGCCACCCGACGGCTCGCCGACAGCCTGAAGCCCGGTGACCTGGACAAGACCCTGGCGCAGATCACGCGCGCGGCGATCGAGGTCCTGCCCGACGTCGAGTACTGCAGCATCACGGTCAAGCACGCCGACGGCAGCCTCGAGACGGTGGCGCCGACCCACGACGTGCTGCGCGAGGTCGACGCCGCGCAGTACACGCTGCAGGAGGGGCCCTGCTACGACTCGGCCGTCGACACCGTGCACGTGATCGCACCGAACCTGGCCGCCGACGAGCGGTTCCCCAAGTACGCCGCGATCGCGCTCGCGGCGGGGATCCGCGCCCAGGCCGGCGTCCGCCTGTTCGACGCGCCGAAGTCGCAGGGGGCGTTGAACCTCTACTCCACCAGGGTCGGGTCCTTCGCGGACATCGAGTCACTCAGCGCGCTCTTCGCCCACCAGGCGGCGGTGGCGATCCGCTACGCCACCGAGATCACCAACCTCGCCGAGGCGGTGCGCACCCGGACGACCATCGGCCAGGCCGTCGGGATCGTCATGGAGCGCTACCAGCTCACCGACGAGCGGGCCTTCGCGTTCCTGACCCGGCTGTCCCAGCACCGCAACGTCAAGCTGCGGCTGGTCGCGCAGGAGATCGTC